>NZ_MVOJ01000017.1:0-148867 GCF_002018845.1 Pseudomonas sp. MF6394 | reverse complement strand
CCGCCAGTGATTTGGGGGGCCGCCGCCACGCGCCATCCATGGCGCGGGGCGGCTAAACCGGCATCCCTGCCGGTTTACCCCCCAAATCCCTGTCGAATTCCGGCCAGCGTGGTTTAACGGGGCGCCTAAGATCAAGATCAACAGCAGATCAAGAGCGACTCGCTTCGCATCGTGGTTACCGTTTGCTGTTACAACCCACAAAGTTGTGTAGATACCTATGGCAATCGCAGGCAAGCCAGCTCCCACATTTGGTTTGGCGCCAGGCAATCGAGCAGATACGCGCCGCCCATTGCGCCAGCTCAGCATCATCGCGCTACGCGCCACACCGGGAAGCGCCCGGTCGATCAGCAAAGCGGTTCTTGGCGGTAACCATTACCTCAGCTGGCACCTGATCCATCTAAGCATCGACGCCCAGCCAGAAATTTCCGACAGCGTTTTAGGGTTGCCCCTCGGAAGATGCCTGCCTAATCTTCGGCGGTCGCTGCAAATTCAGCGACCGGGTTTCGCAGCTCGGTTAAACTCTAGACGCACAGCGTCCACCTCAAGATAGCGGGCGCTTTTTTATGCCTGATGTTATGGCGGCTGTGCGCGGGATACCTTCGGGTATGCCGGGTGCCTAGAGTCCCGGTCTGCGAACCTGCGTACAGCTGCCACCCCAATATCGTTTCGCAGCGAGGGGTGGTGACTCCAATACTCTAGGAGCTTCGCCATGATTAAAGACAGTCCTAATACACCTTCAGATTCAATCACGCGTCACCCTGCTGCTCATCGAGCAATCAACCACTATCTGAATCCGTCTGAGAAACCAGAGCCGTCTGCTGAGGGCCATGGCTTGTTTACCGTGCGCGAAGGACTAGACGTCGAGACGCTGCTGGTCAACGCATCGGAGGATCTAGCGTCGGTTCATGCACTGGCAAGCCACTTGGCTTTTGAGATCGACGGCAATCCTCGCAGCGTGGCTCTGGGGATTTGTCGAATGCTGGAGGGGATCCAGTTAATGGTGGATAAAACACTAAGCCTCAAAGACCATCCAACTCACACATAAATCTGAAACGGAAGAGTTCGCAAAGTGGGCACGGTAAAAAATGTGGGAGCTGGCTTGCCTGCGATTGCAGCGGGTCAGCCAACATTTTCGGTAACTGACACTACGTCATCGCAGGCAAGCCAGCTCCCACAGTGGATCGAGTGAAACGTTAAACAGTGTGCAAAAAAACGCCCCGAACCAGTCGGGGCGTTTTTTATTCAGCGTGCAGCTATCAACGGTCAGTCAGCCAACCGCCACGTCGTCCCACCCTTGCCGTCTTCCAACACCACACCCATCGCGGTCAGTTGGTCGCGGATACGGTCGGATTCCGCCCAGTCTTTATTGGTGCGAGCCGCCAGACGTGCCTGGATCAGTGCATCTACCTCAGCGGCATCCACACGCCCTTCAGCGCCCGCTTGCAGGAAGTCATCGGCTTCCATCTGCAACACGCCCAGCACGCTGGCCAGTTCTTTCAGGCGTGCCGCCAGGCCCGCCGCTGCGTCGATATCGGTCTCGCGCAGGCGGTTGATCTCGCGCACCATCTCAAACAGCACGGCGCAAGCTTCCGGGGTGCCGAAGTCGTCGTTCATCACTTCGGTGAAGCGTGCCACGAAGGCTTCGCCGCCAGCCGGTGCAACCGCGGGCAGGCCTTTCAACGCGTGGTAGAAACGCTCCAGGGCGCCTTTGGCGTCCTTGAGGTTGTCTTCGGAGTAGTTGATGGCGCTGCGGTAATGGCTGGACACCAGCAGGTAGCGCACCACTTCCGGGTGGTACTTTTCCAGCACGTCGCGGATGGTGAAGAAGTTGTTCAAGGACTTGGACATCTTCTCGCCATTGATGCGGATCATGCCGCAGTGCATCCAGGCATTGGCGTAGGTCTTGCCAGTGGCAGCTTCGCTCTGGGCGATTTCGTTTTCGTGGTGCGGGAACTCCAGGTCGCTGCCGCCGCCATGAATGTCGAAGGTCTCGCCCAGGCAGCAGGTGGACATCACCGAGCATTCGATGTGCCAGCCCGGACGCCCGGCGCCCCAGGGCGACTCCCAGCTCGGCTCGCCCGGCTTGGTGGCTTTCCACAGCACGAAGTCGAGCGGGTCCTGCTTGGCTTCGTCGACTTCGATACGTGCGCCGATGCGCAGGTCTTCGATCTTCTTGCGCGACAGCTTGCCGTAACCCATGAACTTGGCGACGCGGTAGTACACGTCGCCGTTGCCCGGGGCGTAGGCGTAGCCCTTGTCGATCAAGGTCTGGATCATCGCGTGCATGCCAGGAATGTGGTCCGTGGCACGCGGTTCCATGTCCGGCTTGAGGATGTTGAGGCGCGCCTCGTCCTCGTGCATGGCGGCGATCATGCGCTCGGTCAGCGCATCAAACGACTCACCGTTTTCGTTGGCACGGTTGATGATCTTGTCGTCGATGTCGGTGATGTTGCGCACGTACGTCAAGTCATAGCCGCTGAAACGCAACCAGCGGGTCACCAGGTCGAAGGCAACCATGCTGCGGCCGTGGCCGATGTGGCAGTAGTCGTACACGGTCATGCCGCACACGTACATGCGCACCTTGTTGCCATCCAGCGGCTTGAAGACTTCTTTGGTCTTGCTGAGCGTGTTGTAGATCGTTAGCACGATGTTTCCCTTAAATCACTGGCCCCACGAATCTCGCAAGGTCACGGTACGGTTGAATACCGGAGCACCAGGTTTCGAGTCCTTGATATCCGCGCAGAAGTAGCCTTCGCGCTCGAACTGGAAACGGTCTTCCGGCTGTGCGTCGCCAAGCGATGGCTCGGCACGACAACCAGTGAGTACTTGCAGGGAGTCAGGGTTGATGTTGTCGAGGAAACTGGCGCTGTCTTCAGCCTTTTCAGGGTTTGGCGAGCGGAACAGACGATCGTACAGGCGCACTTCGCACTCGATGCTGGCAGCGGCCGGCACCCAGTGGACCACGCCCTTGACCTTGCGGCCTTCAGGGTTCTTGCCCAGGGTGTCCGGGTCGTACGAGCAACGCAGCTCGACGATGTTGCCATCGGCGTCCTTGATCGCTTCGTCCGCACGGATCACGTAGCTGCCGCGCAGGCGCACTTCGCCGTTCGGCTCCAGGCGCTTGTAGCCTTTTGGCGGCTCTTCCATGAAGTCATCACGGTCGATGTAGATTTCGCGGGCGAACGGCAATTTGCGCACGCCCAGCTCTTCTTTCTGCGGGTGACGCGGCAGTTCGAGGTTCTCGACCTGGCCTTCCGGGTAGTTGGTGATCACAACTTTCAACGGGCGCAGCACGCACATGGCGCGCGGGGCGTTGGCATCCAGGTCCTGGCGGATGCTGAATTCCAGCATGCCGAAATCGACCACACCGTCGGAACGGTTGGTGCCGACCATGTCGCAGAAGTTGCGGATCGAGGCCGGGGTGTAGCCACGGCGACGGAAGCCCGACAGGGTGGACATGCGCGGGTCATCCCAGCCATGTACGTGTTTTTCATCGACCAGTTGCTTGAGCTTGCGCTTGCTGGTGATGGTGTAGTTCAGGTTCAGGCGGCTGAACTCGTACTGACGCGGGTGCGCCGGGACCGGCAGGCTGTCCAGGAACCATTCGTACAGCGGGCGATGGCTTTCGAACTCCAGGGTGCAGATGGAGTGGGTGATGCCTTCGATGGCGTCCGACTGACCGTGGGTAAAGTCGTAGTTCGGGTAGATGCACCATTTGTCACCGGTCTGGTGGTGATGGGCATGGCGGATGCGGTACATGATCGGGTCGCGCAGGTTCATGTTCGGCGAGGCCATGTCGATCTTGGCGCGCAACACGCGGGCGCCGTCCGCGAATTCGCCGGCGCGCATACGGTTGAACCAGTCCAGGTTCTCTTCCACCGAACGGTCGCGGAACGGGCTGTTCTTGCCCGGTTCGGTCAGCGTGCCACGGTACTCCTTGGCCTGCTCCGGGGTCAGGTCGTCCACATAGGCCTTGCCGGCCTTGATCAGCTCGACAGCCCAGTCGAACAACTGGTCGAAATACTTGGAGGCATAGCGCACTTCACCGGACCATTCGAAGCCCAGCCACTTGATGTCGCTTTCGATGGCGTCGATGTATTCCTGGTCTTCCTTGGCCGGGTTGGTGTCGTCGAAACGCAGGTGCGTGACGCCACCGAACTCCTGGGCCAGGCCGAAGTTCACACAGATCGACTTGGCGTGGCCGATGTGCAGGTAGCCGTTGGGCTCAGGCGGGAAACGGGTGACGATCTGCGTGTGCTTGCCCGAATCCAGGTCCGCCTGGATGATCGGGCGCAGGAAATTGACCGGGACGGCAGGTCCGGCCTTGGTATTCGAGGTAGGGTCGACAGTGGGCTTGCTCATAGGATCCTTGAACAGACAGGTGCGTGGCCAGGTGGGGCCAGATAAAACAAAGGGCTCATAATAGCCGAAGCAGTCAAGACACATACAGAGCGCGGCCAATTAATTGCCCGGGCGGTAAAAAACCACCTCGAAATTCCCGCAGGGCACGCTAAACTGCGCGCCTTGGCCGTCGTTTAGCCAGACAGGTAAGGTGCCCAGGCGCCCACACCCACGAATTCCCTGAAAAGAGTAGCGAACATGACTCAAGTCAAACTGACCACCAACCACGGTGACATCGTCATCGAGCTGAACGCCGAGAAAGCGCCGATCACCGTCGCCAACTTCATCGAATACGTCAAAGCCGGCCACTACGAAAACACCGTTTTCCACCGTGTCATCGGCAACTTCATGATCCAGGGCGGCGGTTTCGAGCCTGGCATGAAAGAGAAGAAAGACAAGCGTCCAAGCATCCAGAACGAAGCGGACAACGGCCTTTCCAACGACAAGTACACCGTCGCCATGGCCCGTACCATGGAGCCGCATTCGGCCTCCGCGCAGTTCTTCATCAACGTCGCCGACAACGCCTTCCTGAACCACAGCGGCAAGAACGTGCAGGGTTGGGGCTACGCAGTGTTCGGTAAAGTCACCCAAGGCACCGACGT
Organism: Pseudomonas sp. MF6394; assembly: GCF_002018845.1. Lineage (NCBI taxonomy): Bacteria > Pseudomonadati > Pseudomonadota > Gammaproteobacteria > Pseudomonadales > Pseudomonadaceae > Pseudomonas > Pseudomonas sp. MF6394. The sequence continues at coordinate 143,864 of NZ_MVOJ01000017.1, read as the reverse complement.
TGTCGACAAGATCAAAGGCGTATCGACCACCTCCAAGGCCGGTCACCAGGACGTTCCAGCCGAAGACGTGATCGTCGAGAAAGCCGAGATCATCGAAGCGTGATATTGCTGATTTCAGACTTGCATCTGGAAGAGGAACGCCCGGACATTACCCGGGCGTTTCTGGATCTGCTCCACGGCCGCGCCCGTGGCGCCCAGGCGTTGTACATTCTGGGGGACTTCTTCGAAGCCTGGATTGGCGACGATGGCATGACCCCCTTCCAGCGTTCCATCTGCGCGGCTCTACGCGAGCTGAGCGACAGCGGCACCCCGATTTTCATCATGCACGGCAACCGCGATTTCCTGATCGGCAAGGCGTTCTGCAAAGCGGCAGGCGCTACCTTGCTCAAGGACCCGACGGTCGTGCAGTTATATGGCGAGCCTGTGCTGTTGATGCACGGCGACAGCCTCTGCACCCGCGACCTCGGCTATATGAAGCTGCGGCGCATCCTGCGTAACCCGATTGTGCTGTTTATCCTGCGCCACCTGCCCTTGGGCACCCGCCACAAACTGGCGCGCAAGTTGCGCAGTGAGAGCAGCGCCCAGGTGCGCATGAAGGCCAATGACATTGTCGATGTCACGCCTGAAGAAGTGCCACGGGTGATGCGGCAGTTTGGCGTGCGCACCCTGGTCCACGGCCATACCCACCGCCCCGCCATCCATAAGTTGCAGATCGGCGACAAGGCGGCCAAGCGCATTGTGCTGGGGGACTGGGACAAGCAAGGCTGGGCGTTGCAGGTGGATGAGCAAGGGTTTCAGCTGGCGGCGTTTGACTTCGTCAATCCGCAGTTGGCATTGCCTGGCGCCTGATCAAGCACAACACCGGTCAATGTGAACAGAGATCCAACTGTGGGAGCGGGCTTGCTCGCGAATGCTGAGTGTCAGTCGATATAGCTGTGACTGATACACCGCATTCGCGAGCAAGCCCGCTCCCACACTTTTGACTGAGTACACCCTCAAATCAGTGCCCCGACGCCGCAGGCCCGGCCTTCGCCGTAAACGGCGGCTTGGCCAGCCACACCAGCAACATCAAGCCCATGAACATCCACCCCAGCAACGTGAAGTAATCCACGGTGGACATCATGTACGCCTGGCTGGTGAGGATCTGGTCCAGTTGGGTATAGGTCTTCTGCCCTGCCCCGCCCAGCGCCTGCAACGCATCGCGGGTGGTCGAGTCGTAGACGGTCATGTTCTCGCTCATGTACGCATGGTGCTGGTCGGCCCGGCGGATCCAGATCCAGGTGGTCAGCGACGCCGCGAAGCTGCCGCCCAAGGTACGCAGGAAGGTCGCCAGCCCCGCGCCATCGGCAATCTGGTGCGGCGGCAGGTCGGACATCAGGATGCTCAAGGTCGGCATGAAGAACAGCGCCACGCCGATGCCCATGAACAACTGCACCATGGCGATGTGGGTAAAGTCCACTTCGTTGGTGAAACCGGCGCGCATAAAGCAGCTCAAGCCAATCGCCAGGAACGCCAGGCCCGCCAGCAGGCGCAGGTCGAACTTGTGCGCGTACTTGCCCACGAACGGCGACATCAGCACCGGCAAAATGCCGATGGGCGCCACCGCCAGCCCGGCCCAGGTGGCGGTGTAGCCCATCTGGGTTTGCAGCCACTGCGGCAGGATCAGGTTGATGCCGAAAAAGCCCGCATAACCGAGGATCAACACAATGGTGCCGATCCGGAAGTTACGGTGCGCGAACAGCCGCAGGTTGACCACCGGGTGCTTGTCGGTCATCTCCCAGATCACGAACACCGCCAGGGCGATCACCGAAATGGCCGCACCAATGATGATGAAGTTGGACTCGAACCAGTCCAGGTCATTGCCCTTGTCGAGGATGATCTGCAAGGCGCCAACCCCGACGATCAGGCTCAGCAGCCCTACGTAGTCCATCGGCTGGTAGCTGGTGACCACCGGGCGTTTTTTCAGCTGCGCACGCACCACCATCACCGCGAAGATCCCGATGGGCACGTTGATGAAAAAGATCCACGGCCAACTGTAGCTGTCGGTGATCCAGCCACCAAGGATCGGCCCGGCAATCGGCGCTACCACCGTGACCATCGCCAATAACGCCAGGGCCATGCCGCGCTTGGCGGGTGGGTAGACCGCAATCAACAAGGTCTGGGTCATGGGGTACAGCGGCCCCGCCACCAAGCCTTGCAGGACCCGAAAGCCGATCAACTCAGGCATCGAGGTGGAGATACCGCATAGGAACGACGCCAGCACAAACAACAGGGTCGCCCACAAAAACAGCTTCACCTCACCAAAGCGCCGGCTCAACCAACCGGTGAGCGGCAAGGCGATGGCGTTGCTCACCGCAAACGAAGTGATCACCCAGGTGCCCTGCTCCGAACTCACCCCCAGGTTGCCGGAGATGGTCGGCAACGCCACGTTGGCGATGGTGGTGTCGAGCACCTGCATAAAGGTCGCCAGCGACAGGCCAATAGTGGCCATCAACAGGCTGGGTGGCGTGAACGAGGCGTTATTGCTCATCAGCGTTGCGCAGCCTTGGGAGCGGCGACGCTGTTGTCATGGATCAACTGGTTGATCATGGCATCGGCCTCGGCCAATTGGCGGTCATACACGTTGGTGGTGAACGAAGCTTTTTGCGGCGCCTGCTGCGCCAGCACCGGGCCGCTCTGGTCGTGCAGGTCGACGTTGACCACGGTGCTCAAGCCCACCCGCAGCGGGTGCTTGGCCAGCTCTTCGGCGTTGATATGGATGCGCACCGGTACCCGCTGCACGATCTTGATCCAGTTGCCGGTGGCGTTCTGTGCAGGCAGCAAGGCGAACGCGCTGCCGGTGCCGGCGCCGAGGCTGTCGACGGTGCCGCTGTACTTCACGTCGCTGCCGTAGATATCCGACTCGATATCCACCGGCTGGCCGATGCGCATATCCCGCAGTTGGGTTTCCTTGAAGTTGGCATCGATCCACAGCTGGTCCAGCGGGATCACCGCCATCAACGCGGTACCCGGCTGCACGCGCTGGCCCAGTTGCACGGTGCGCTTGGCCACATAGCCGGTGACCGGCGCGATCAAGGTGCTGCGGGCATTGGTCAGGTACGCCTGGCGCAGTTGCGCGGCGGCCGCTTGCACATCGGGATGGGACGAAATCACCGTGTCATCCACCAGGGCATTGGTGGTTTTCAGTTGTTGCTCAAGGTTGGTCAAGGCGTTCTTGGCGGCGGTCAGGCTGTCGCGGGCGTGGGACAGTTCTTCCTGGGAAATCGCGCCACCCTGGGCCAGGGTCTTGCGGCGGTTGTAGTTGTCCTGGGCGGTTTGCACATCGGCTTTCTGCGCATTGACCTGGGCTTTCATACCATCGACGTTGCTGTACAAACCGCGTACCTGGCGCACGGTGCGGGCCAGGTTGGCCTGGGCACTCTGAAGGCCGACGGCGGCGTCGTTGGGGTCGAAGTTGATCAACACTTGGCCTTCGTGCACCAGGTCGCCATCGTCGGCGCCAATGCTGACCACGGTGCCGGTGACCAGCGGGGTGATTTCCACCACGTTGCCGCTCACATAGGCGTCGTCGGTGCTTTCATTGAAGCGCCCGTAGAATTCATACCAGGCCCACACGCCGACCACACTGAGGATGACGATCAGCGCCAGGCCGATCAGCATCACTTTGCGTTTGCGCGGGTTGGTGTCTTTGGGTTGTTCGGTTGCGTTGGTGCTTTCGGCAGTGGCCATGACAAATACCTCAAATTATTCCGTGCGTGTAGCTGGGGTGGTCGCGGCCACGCTGTTGGCGTGGTACCCGCCACCCAGGGCCTGCATCAATTGAATCGACAGGTCGATCTGCGCCGCATTCAGGGTGGCCAGCTGACGCTGGGCCTGCAGCAACTGCTGCTCGATGCTGAGCACATCCAGGTAGTTACCGATGCCTGAGCTGTAGCGTTGCACCCCGGTGTCGTAGGACTGCTGCGCGATGTCGGCCGCGTGTTGCTGGGCCTGGATCTGCCGCCCGGTGTCGCGCAGTTGCGAGAGGCTGTTGCCGATATCACCCAAGGCTTGCACCAGGGTTTTGTTGTACTGGGCCACGGCCAGGTCGTAGTCGGCATCCCGGGCATCGAGGTCGGCGCGCAGGCGGCCGCCGTCAAAAATCGGCAACGAGATCGTCGGCGCAATGTTGAAGAAGCGGCTGGCCGAACCGAACATCGCATCGCCCAGCAACGACTCGGCACCGGCACTCGCGCTCAGATTGAGGTTGGGGTAGAAGCGGGTTTTGCTGGCGTCGATGTTCTTGCTCGCCGCCTCCACTCGCCAGCGTGCGGCGACCAGGTCCGGGCGACGACCGAGCAGCTCGGCAGGCAATACCGCCGGCACGGCCACGGCGCTGGGCTTGAGCACCGCTGGGCGGGCCAACTCGTCACCACGGTCCGGGCCTTTGCCGAGCAATACGGCGAGGGCGATCTTGGCGCTTTGCAGTTGTTTTTCCGCGTCAATCAGTTGCGACTGGGAGCTGGCTTCCAGGCTCTCGGTCTGCTGGTACTGGTACTCGCTGTCGATACCGGAACTCAGGCGGCGCTTGCTCAGGTCGAGCATCTGGCGGGTACGCTTGAGGTCATCGACGGCCAGGTCACGCACGATATGGGCCTGGCCCAGATCGCTGTAGGCCTTGGCCACGTTGGCGGCCAGGGTCAGGCGCGCGGCCTGCTGGTCGACTTCGGCAGCACGGGCCTCGCCCAACGCCGCTTCCCAGGCGGCGCGCTGGCCGCCCCAGAGGTCGAAGTTGTAATTGAAACTGGCGCCGATGTTGCGCACCGTCGAATAGGCATCGCCCTGCCCGCGGGGGTCTTGGTCCTTGGCCAGGCGCGAGCGGCTCACACCGGCGCTGGCATCCACCGTCGGCATACGGGCGGCGTTAGCGGCATAGGCGGCGGCTTCGGCCTGGTGGGCACGGGCATCGGCGACTTGCATGTCGGGGCTGTTCTGCAGGGCTTCCTGGATCAGGCCGTCAAGCTGTGGGTCGCCGAGGCTTTTCCACCAGTCAGCGGCCGGCCAAGCGGCGCTCGACAGCGTCACGCCGCTGAGGGATTTACCGGTTTGCAGGGTGTTGGCGTCCAGCCGCTGACCCTGGGTGTCGAGGCCGCTGTAGTTGGCGCAACCGGCCAACGTCATCGCCGCCAGCACCAGGCTGAGTGCGCGTGTGTTCATGATCTACCTACCCGCTGGATCGTGATGGGGTCACCCGCAGCGATCAGCATTTTCTTCAGAATCCGCTCCAGGGTTTCCAGCTCGCCCGGCTCAAGCACACCGGCCAACTGGTTCAGGGCCTTGGCACCGATGTGCGGCAGCATGTCCGCCAGGCGCTGGCCTTCGGCGGTCAATACCAACTGCACCTGGCGACGATCTAGCTCGGAACGCTTGCGGCTGAGCAGGTCTTTTTGCTCCAGCCGGTCGAGCATCCGCGTCATCGAACCGCTGTCCAGGGACAGGTTGCGGCACAGCTCCGCCGGGGTATCGACGCCGAACTGGGCCATGATGATCAACACCTTGAACTGCGCGGCGGTGATGCCGTGGGGTTCCATATGGGTGTCGATGATGCGGTCCTTGAGAATCGCGGCGCGGCCCAGCAACAGGCCGAGGTGGCAGTTGTGGAAGTTGTCAGGGGTGAAGTGAGGCATCGAAAGTCACCTTATTACTGCCTAGGCAGTGAATGTGTGACGAGATATTACTGCTTAGGCAGCGAATGTCAAATGGAATAATTAGGTTGCTTGGTAGTTGAGGGATGAGCATGAGGTCTAAGGATTGCCTGATGGGCTACGGTATCTGTGCTAGTTAAGGTAGGAGATTCTGGAACAACTCGTATAGCCCTGCCCATGAAGTACTTAAAAGCGCGTCTACTGAGACGCTGCAAAGCACCGGTCACACCTGGTACTGCAGGGATAACTCGAGGTATGGCATTTTGATCAATCCCGTCCCGGGCGACACGTTCGCCAAGCAGACGACTTTCCCGCTTGGCAAATCTGGGCTTTCCTTCCGTATCTGGATGACGGGTACAGATCGCTATGAACCAGGATATCAACCCATCCCATCTGCGGACAGAACCTATGCCATCGGCAGCGCGGGGGGGGGTGAGGCTGGAAATCTTGAAGACCGGCCCACTGGCGGAAAAAGCCAAGATTGATGCAGGCAACCTGGCCACCCTGAGCAACGATTACCTGATACTGAAAATATTCAACCTGAGCAACCCGATCGTAGTCAATAAAGCCTCCTGCCAGACACCCGCCGTCCCGGTCGCCATGGGCGACGACTATCAGCTTAAGGACTTCGAAAAAAGCCGGAGCAGCACAGCGCACTGGACACCACCTACCCGTTCAATGCCTTCAGCCCCACTGGCACCCATTTCCAGATCCCCCTGTCGGCGGCGTATTACCGCTTGCCCACCGGCACCCTGAAGGCGGGCAGCGCCAACACGGATGTGACCTTCATCGTGAACTACCTGTAACAATCTAAGGATCGTCTGATTTTCCCTACACCTGGCCTTCCCTAAAGTGCCGGGATGAGATTAAAGAACTACCTCCACCAGATCAGCCCGGTCCTTTCCAACCCCAACGCCGCGCGCCGGCTGTTGCGCGTTTTTGCGCTGGTACTGCTGGTAGGGATTCTCGGTGGCGTGTACAGCTTTTTGCTGTTTACCTTCAACAATGAAATCTCCCAGCGGCGCAGCTACATGAGCAGCGCCATAGCTGAAGCGCATACCTTTTTCACCACCCGTGAAGCGCTGTTGGAGAGTCTGAGCTTATCAGCCACGCGTAAAACCGAACTGAACGCGCCGGTATCCGATGAGGAGATCCGCCTGTTGCTGGGGCAAACACCGGGCCAGCAATGGAGCATCTGGCTGACCCAGCGCATGCGTGACTACCTGAAGGCCAAGCAGCTCAACCTGCTGTATGTCGACACCGAGGGCTGTGTGCTGCGGCTGTACAGCACCGCACCGGTCACCACCGTGTTTTCCCAGGGCATGCTCAATCAACTGACCGCCCTCAAGACGTCGAAAACTCTTCAAGAGTTATGGCTGACCCATGCGTCCAATGGGCATTCACGGTTGTATATCTTTATTCGCCTGGACGAGCGGGACGTGAACTCCGGCTGGCTCGGCCTGGAAATGGACGACCACGAAGTCTCCAGTGCCTTGAACGACCACAGTGCCGGCGAGTTCACGATGTTCAACGCCGAGGGCATGGCGCTGTTCAGCAATAGCCATACACCTCCGCCTGGGCAGAACTTGCCACTGCTGCGGCAACAGGACTTCTTCGGGTTTGTCGGCGCTGGCTGGTTTCCCGAACAGTTGGTGTTGCGCAAGCAGTTGAAGTCCTCGGATTGGCAACTCACCTACTCCATTGATTTGCTCGCCGTGGTGCAGGCGCTATGGCCGCAAATCTTCGGCGCGCTGGCGTTCTGCCTGCTGAGTATCAGCCTGGTGTGCCTGCTGACCCGCCGCCTGGAGCACCGCTTCATTACTCCGGCGCTGCACCGTCTCCAGGCGCTGGTGGAAAGTGAGCTGTTCAGCCGCGACGTGATCCAGACTGCGCCCGTGGCGCTGTGCGTATTGCGCCGCACCGATGGCCAGGTGGTGCTGGATAACACCCTAGCCCGACAATGGCTGGGTGAGTGCGGCGAGCAATTGGGCCCGGGCTGGATACGCAATGCCTTCGACCCCACGGCGCCCTGCCTCACGGATTACTTCGAGACCGCCGACGGCCGTCACTTATACCTGAGCTGCGCCCCCACCCGTTACAAAGGTGAAGATGTGCTGTTATGTGCGTTCAGCGACATCAGTGCGCGCACTCAGATCGAAGCAGCGTTGCAACAGGCGCGCCAATCTGCGGACGCCGCCAACGAAGCCAAGACCCTGTTCCTGGCCACCATGAGCCACGAAATCCGCACGCCGCTGTACGGCGTGCTTGGAACCCTGGAGTTGCTCGGTCGCACGCATCTGGATGCCCAGCAGAAAAGCTACCTGCGCACCATTGAGGGTTCTTCCGCCACCTTGCTGCAGTTGATCTGCGATGTGCTGGACGTGTCGAAAATCGAGGCCGGGCAACTGGCCTTGGAACTGAGCGAATTCTCTGTGCAGGCCCTGGTGCAAGAGGTGGTGCAGGGCTACGCCGCCGCAGCGCAGAGCAAAGGCTTGCAACTGTACGCCTGCCTCGACCCGCAACTGCCGGAGCCGTTGCTGGGGGATATCAGCCGACTGCGGCAGATCCTCAACAACCTGCTGAGCAATGCCGTCAAGTTCACCGACGCCGGGCGCGTGGTGTTGCGGGTCCAGGTGCTCAGCCGCGAAGGCGAGCGGGTGTGTCTGCAATGGCAGGTCTCGGACACCGGCAAGGGGATAGCCCATCAAGACCAGGCGTTTATTTTCGAACCGTTCTACCAGACCACAGGCAACAACAATGTGATGGCCGGAACCGGCCTGGGCCTGCCCATTTGCCTGCGCCTGACCCACTTGATGAATGGCACCCTGCGCATGGTCAGCGAACCGGGCCTGGGCAGCAGTTTTTCCCTGGCGGCGCCGTTGGAACAACGTTCATCCAGGCTGCTGTCGGCCATGCCACAGACACTGACGGCGGAGAGGGTATACGTGGTCTCGCCCGTGCATGAACTGGCGCAAAACATCAGCGGTTGGCTGCGCCTCTGGGGCGCCCGGCCGCAAATCGGCGTGCCGGTGGGGATGGAGTCGGACGCCGCTGGCGTGTTGCTTGAGCTGTACCCCGATCCGCCGGACTCCCGCCCACGCCTGCCCTGGCAGGGGCCAAGGGTCATCGCCCGTTGCGACGGTGCCTACGAGCCGCAATTTCGCGGCGATGGCTGGAGTGTCAACCTCAATGACCTGAAGGCGATCCAGCAAGCGGTGCGCCATGCCCAGGGCGGCCGACCAGCCCTGCCCCAACCAACCTGCGAACCGCGCGAGCTGAGCCCGCTGGGCCTGCATATCCTGGTGGCAGAAGACAACGTCATCAACCAACTGATCCTGCGCGACCAGCTCGAAGAGCTTGGGTGCAGCGTGACCTTGACCCGAGATGGTGAAGAAGCCTTGTCGCTCTGGCACGACGGCGGCTTCGACATTGTGCTCACCGACGTCAATATGCCCAAGCTCAATGGCTACGACCTGGCCAAGGCCCTGCGCGAGCTGGGTTGTACAACCCCCATCATCGGCGCCACCGCCAACGCCATGCGTGGTGAAGACGCCCTGTGTCTGGCCGCCGGCATGAATCACTGCCTGATCAAACCTTTTACGCTGCGAGCCTTGTTCACCGCCCTGGCTCCCTACGAACGAGCTGCCCATGAAACCCTGTAGCATTCTGATTGTTGAAGATCACCCCTTCCAGCACCTGTACTTGCAGAACCTGTTCAACACCTTGGGCGAGTTTGACCTGGCGTTTGCCAGGGACGGTGAAGCCGCCCTGGCCTGCCTGAAAAACCGCGACTTCGACCTGGTGCTGACGGACCTGCTGATGCCCGGCATGGACGGTGTGCAATTTATCCAGGGCCTGGCCGCGCAAACCTCGCGACCGGCACTGGCGATCATGAGTGCGGCGTCGCGCCGTATGCTGATGGGCGCCAGCCTGGTGGCGAGCAACCTGCAAGTGAAGGTCATAGGGCTGATTTCCAAGCCGGTCAATGCCGCCGCCCTGCGCTGCCTGATTGATCAACTGCAGGGGCTGCGCCACACCCTGCTCGCCGAAACCCAACCCGGCATCGACCGCCAGAGCCTGGTCAATGCCCTGGACAATCACGAACTGCAAGCCTGGTTCCAACCCAAGAAGGCCCTGGACAACGGCCGCATCGTCGCCGCCGAAGCTCTGGTGCGCTGGATTCACCCCGACCACGGCACCTTGCTGCCCGGCGCGTTCCTGCCGGCGTTGATTGCCTGCGGCCTCGAAGAACGCCTGTTGTGGCGGGTGCTGGAACAGGCGATGGTGGCCCAGGCCCAGTGGCGCCAACACGGCTATGACATTCCTGTGTCGATCAACCTGCCCACTCACCTGCTCAACAGCCACGACCTGCCCGATCGCATCCTCGCTTTCGTACTGGCACACCAAGGTTTGCCCGCGCGCATCTGCTTTGAGTTGATGGAATGCTCGGTCCCGGATGACATCAGCAACTTCTACGCCGGCGCCTGCCGCTTGCGGATCAAGGGTTTCGGCCTGTCCCAGGATGATTTTGGCAAGGGCTACAGCTCGTACATGAACCTGGTGTCCGCGCCCTTCACCGAGTTGAAAATCGACCGAGCGCTGGTGCAGGGCTGCAACGCCAACGAAGAACTGGCCCAGGCGCTGACCAGCATTGTCAGCCTGGGCCGCCAATTGGGCCTGACGGTAGTGGCCGAAGGCGTAGAAACCGCGCAAGAACTTGCACTGTTGCGTAAGATCGACTGCACTCAGGTACAAGGCTTCCTGATTTCCCACGCCGTGTCTTCGGATCAGTTCCAGCAATTGCTGACCCATGACGGGCCGGCGAACGTGTATTGATCCGCGCAAGCGTGTGGCCGAACGTCGCTTGCTATAGAGGTCATTGTGTTCACAAGCAGCTCCCTCACCTTCGTCCAGGCGCAGTAATGCACCCGCCCAACGCCTTCCTGGAAAAACTCGCCAGCAGTTCCTCGCGCCTGAATAAAGGCCTGCTGGTGCTCGGCGCCCTGGTGCCGCTGTTGCTGGGCATCAGCTACCTGGGTGTGCTGCGCATGCTTGATGAACAGCGCGATACCTTGGACTTCCACTTCGCCCGCTTGATGGAAAATATCCACGAGCACGAGGTTTTTCTGCGCAATGCGGCACTGGAAAGCGTCAAAGGTGAGATCAAGCCCTCGACTTCCCTGCCGCCCCCTATGCAAAGACCACTGCCCGAAGAGGGGCCGAACGTGTATGAAGGTCGCGCCCTGCCATTCTCCTTACCGTATAGCTTGAAGATCAATCCGGACAAGATCACCGCCGATCAATCCCCCAACATCTTTGCTCTGGGCACCTATCTGGCCGCCTATTACAGTGCGTTCTGGGCAACTTCGCACTATCAGTCGCCCCAAGTGATGCTGCTCAATGGCCCTGGCAATTTTGACGTGACGGTGCCCTCAGCCGGCCGACTGCGCGGGGCAGGACCGACACGGGTGAACGCGTTGGTCGAGGTGATGACCCAACTGAATCAGCGCCTGGAAACAAAAAAAACCTCGCAGAGGGACAATCAGGTGCATTGGGCGCCCTACCCGGCGGCCCCCGGTGACGTTGCACCGATACTGCTGGCTTACGTGGAGATCAATCTGCCTGGCGAGTTTTCAACCATCGCGGGGGCCAGTACTCGGGTGGTGCTGGGCTCGCTGTTGAACCTGGCGCAGATCAATAACATCGAGCGGTTGCTGCAATGGTCGATCTACGATGACTTCACCCTGGTCACTCCCGCAGGCCAAGTGTTAACAGGCACTCTGAAAGACGGACAAATGCTGGCCAAGGGCTTGAATTTCAGCCGCGACGGGCTGGTGTTCAAGCTCACCAGTCCTGGCGAACAACACTGGACGGCTATCTACGTCATTAGCCTGCACCGCTTTCTCAAGTACGCGCTGTGGCCGTTGCTGTGCCTGGTTGCGCTGGTGCTGGCAGTGCTCGGCTGCAGTCGGGCAGCCAATCGCTGGTACACCGCACGGGTGATCCTGCCCGCGCAACGCGCCCATGCCAGCACCGCTGAAAGCGAGGCGTTCAGCCGCACGGTGATCGACACGGCACCCGCCGGCCTGTGTGTGATCCGCCGCAGTGATCACCAAGTGCTTCTGCAAAATCAGCGCGCTCAAGCCTGGCATGACAGCCAACGATTGATAAGCCTGCTCAAGTTGCACAGCGAGGCCGGGCAGACCGATCTTGAAATCAACGGGCGTCACCTGCACGTCGATTTCGTGCCTACGCGCTACCAGGGTCAGGATGCCTGGCTATGCGCGCTGCATGACGTAACCCGGCACATCGAAGATGCCGCCGCCCTGGAATCTGCCCGCGAAGCCGCCGACTCGGCCAACCAGGCCAAGAGCCGCTTCCTCGCGACCATGAGCCATGAGATCCGCACACCGCTGTATGGCGTGCTGGGCACCCTGGAACTGCTCGGCCTGACCGCCCTCGCCCCACGCCAGCAGGATTACCTGCACACTATCCAGCGCTCGTCCGCCACCTTGTTCCAGTTGATCAGCGACGTGCTGGACGTGTCGAAGATCGAAGCCGGGCAAATGATCCTGGAACACCAGGACTTCTGCCCGCTGGAGCTGACCGAAGACAGCGTGCGTACCTACAGCGCCTTCGCCCAGGCCAGGGGCTTGCAACTGTACGCCTGCATCGACGCAACCTTGCCGGACAGGCTGCGCGGCGACCCGCTGCGCATTCGCCAGATCCTCAATAACCTGTTGAGCAATGCAATCAAGTTCACCGATAACGGTCGAGTGGTGCTACGGGTGCGGGTGTTGGAAAACGCGCAGGTGCAGTGGCAAGTCAGCGACACCGGCGTGGGAATTTCCCAGGCCCAGCAACAGCGCTTGTTCGACCCTTTCTACCAGGTCAACGATGCCACCAGCCAAGCAGGTGCGGGATTGGGCCTGGCCATCTGCAAATGGTTGTGCGAGCTGATGCAAGGCCAGTTGAGGGTGGTCAGCGAGCCCGGATTGGGCAGCAGCTTTACCCTGCACCTGGCCCTGAAAACTGTGCTCGGCAGCCTGGCCGATTGCCCCACCTTCGCACCCGGCACCCCGGCGGTGTATGTACGTGCGCCGGTAGCTGAACTGGCGCAACACCTGATCGACTGGCTGGCGCGGTTTGGCCTGGACAGCCGCGCTGTCACCGCTGACGTGCCGCCGCCCTCGGCGCTGCTGGTTGACCTTGCGCCACTCGCCAATCCCCCCGCCTGGCTCGGGCCTCACGTCATCGCGACACCCGGCGGGCCCAACCCGCCACAATTGTCAGGTTCGGCCTGGGCCGTCGATGCCCACGATGTGCGCGCGATTGCCAACGCAATTGTCCTGGCACACCACGATGCCGACGCGCACAGCCCACCCACGCGCCCGGCAAAACCCCGTCAGTTGAACCTGCGCGTATTGGTGGCCGAAGACAATGTGATCAACTCGGCGGTGATCAAGGAACAACTCGAAGCGCTGGGTTGCTCGGTGGTGGTGGCGGCGAATGGCGAACAAGCCCTGGCGCAGTGGCTGCCCGGGCGTTACGACTTGGTGTTGACCGATGTGAATATGCCACTCATGAACGGCTACCAGTTGGCCGAAGCGCTGCGCCAGCAGGATAAAACGCTGCCGATCATCGGCATCACCGCCAACGCCCTTCGCGAGGAAGGCGAACGCTGCGCCGCTGTCGGCATGCAGGCGTGGCTGGTCAAGCCGCTGAACCTGGCGACCTTGCGCGCCGAACTGGAGAAACATTGCCAGATCGTCCTGCCGCCAGTGGTCGAACACCCCACGCTGTCACCAAAAATGCGCGCGCTGTTTGTCACCACCCTGCGCCAGGATGTGCAGACCACCTTGGCGGCCTTAGGAAGCGGTGATGCCAATGCCGTGGCGCAGCAACTGCACAGCATGGCCGGGGCCGTGGGCTCGGTACAGCTTCAGGCGATGGCCAGCGCGTTTGTCGAACTGGAATGTCGCCTGACCGGAATGGCCATCACGCCCGCCCTCGCGCTGGACGTGCAACAGAACCTCGCACGATTGAACGCTTTGCTCGATACCCTTGAATAATTTCACTTTGGAATATCAACCCATGGATACCCTCAACGTTGTCATTGCCGATGATCACCCCATCGTACTGGTCGGGGTGCGCGAACTGATCGAGCGTGACCCACGCTTTCGCGTGGTGGGCGAGGCCGTGTGTTCCAATGAACTGGTCAACTTGCTGGCGTCCGGTCCGGTGGACCTGGTGGTCACCGACTTCAACATGCCCGGCGATTCGCCCTATGGTGATGGCCTCAAGTTGGTGGAGTACCTGACTCGACACTTTCCCAGCATACGGGTGGTGGTGCTGACGATGATTTCCAACCCATTGATCCTGACGCGCCTGCAAGAGCTCGGGGTGTTGGCCGTGATTCAGAAAAACCAGCTGCATGACGAAATCCAGGCCGCGCTCCAAGCTATTGCCCGTGGCAACCCGGTTCGCCATAACTGGCCACAGCCGATCTCAGTCGTGGATGACGGTGCGGGTCTGGATGAACGCTTCACGCGGTTGTCTCCCAAGGAGCATGAAATTTTGCGGTTGTTTGTTTCGGGACAAAGTGTCAACGAGATTGCGCGCGGGTTGAACAGAAGTGCAAAGACTATCAGTACCCAAAAGGTGTCGGCGATGCGAAAGCTTGAAGTAAGCAGTGATCAAGACCTGTTGACTTATTGCATAGAGCGCAACTTGTTCAACTAAAAACACTTCGGGCACAATTGTACTTTCTATTTTCTAAGGATCGTCTGATTCTCCACTAAGTGCTGACGCTTTATTGTGTTGCTTCAACCCCAATTATGGATAAGCAACATGAAAACGTTCTCTCGAGCACTTCTGGCCCTGTCGATTTTCGCCGCAGCAGGCAATGTCCTGGCAGCCGACCCTGTTCCGACCAAGGCCGGCAGCGGCACCATCAACTTCACCGGCACCATCAACAACGATGCCTGCTCCGTTGAAGGCGCCGGCACCAACAAGACCATTTCGGTGAACATGGGTGAAGTGTCGATCAAGGACATGGGCACCTCCACCGCGCCAAAAGGTAGCGGCACGCTGAGCGCCGAGAACTTCGAGATGAAGGTCAACTGCAACGCCGGTACCAAGGTGGCCATGCTCTTCCAACCGACTTCTGGCAAAGGCAGCGGCCTTGTGACTGGCACTGGCGTGTTGAAAGTCATCGATGGCCTGGGCGCCGCCAAGAATATCGGTATTGCCTTGCTGGACAGCAATGGCGCCTTGATCGACCTGAGCTCACCCGCCACCGCGAAAATCGAAAGCAACCTGCAGGACAGCAACGCCTCGCTGAAATTCTCGGCCGCCTATGTCACCACCGGTACCGATCCGAAACTGGCTGTAGCCGGTCGTGGCGACGCGACCCTGCCGTTCACCCTGCAATACGAATAACCCGCACGAGCTTTACGGGTCCGTGCAGGGCCAGGCGGCCCTGCACATTCATTCATTTTGCGCGGTAGTCATCATGTTTTATCGTCACTCATTGTCCTTCTGCATGGGCCTGCTGGGCCTGCTGGTGGCCAGCCAGGCCACGGCCGGTATCTCGTTGAGCAGCACGCGCCTGGTGTTCGACGGCAAGCACAAGGAAGCCGGCATCACCGTGCGTAACAGCGGTGAAGACGTGCTGATCCAGTCCTGGATCGACGCCGACAGCAGCGAGGCCACCTCGGTACCCTTTGCCGTCACCCCGCCCTTGGTGCGGGTGAGCAACGACGAACAGCAACTGTTGCGGGTGATCTATGAGGGCACGGGCATGCCCACCGACCGCGAGTCGGTGATGTGGCTCAACGTGCAGGAGATTCCCAAGGCTTCGAAGACCCAGAACACCTTGCAGCTCGCGGTGCGCCAGCGCATCAAGGTGTTCTTCCGCCCTGCCGGGCTCAAGGCCGAGGCTTACCTGGCACCCGCCACATTGAAATGGCGTCTGGTTGAGCGTGGCGGCAAAAGTCTGCTGGTGGTGAACAACCCTGGTCTGTATCACGTGTCCATTGCCGAAATCACCCTGACCTCGGGTGCACTGCGCGAGCAACCATTTGATTCATTGATGATTGCGCCCGGCGAACAAAAAGAGTTCACCCTGAAACACTTCACGCCCGGGCAGTCACCCAACTTGTTGTTTCGCAGCATTAACGACTACGGCGCACAAGACCGTTATAGCGTGCAACTTTCCCACACGGCCGCTGTGCAGGCCAGTGCAATAAAAGACGCTTCTTAATACGCCCGTTTATCCAGCGGTCGCACTTTCACTGTATTTATCTTCGCTCCGTTAGTTCGTATCGGAGGTGATATAGGGTTCCTGCATGTTTGTATTCAAGTACCAAGGATTGGCACCGCTGTCGGTGGCCCTGATCTTCAGCAACGCCTGCCTGGCCGACGACGAAGAACACTTCAATACCTCGTTCCTGCAGGGAGCAGCCTCCGCCGTCGACGTACAAGCGCTGCTCGCCAGCAGCACTGTGCTGCCCGGCAACTACCGGGTCGACCTGTACGGCAACGACACCCTGGTGGGCCGTCGCGATATCGACTTTCTTCACAACCCGGCCACGGGCAAAACCGAGGCCTGCCTGACCCTTGAGACGGTGCAGCAATTGGGGGTCGATATCGCCAGGCTGCAAGCGGCCGGCAAACTGGCCGGCGATGACCCCAACGCCTGCATCAACCTGCCCGCCCTGATCGACCAGGCCAGCGTGCGCTACGACGTGCCGCGCCTGCGCTTGCTGGTCAGTGTGCCCCAAAGCGCCATGGAGCGCGGCCGGCGCGGCTATGTAGACCCGGCCTTATGGGACGATGGTGTGCCCGCCGCGTTCATCAACTACCAGTTGAGCAGCAGCCGAAACAGCAACCTGGGTGAGACCACGCTCTCCAACAACATCGGCCTGCGCAATGGCATCAACCTGGGCGGCTGGCGGCTGCGCAACGAATCGAACTTCAGCAGCAGCACTGGCCGCCCCAATACGTTCAAGAGCAACCGCAGCTACTTGCAACATGACGTCACGGCGTTGAAGGGCCAGTTCAGCGCCGGGGATATTTTCTCTGACGCCGACCTGTTCGACAGCGTGCGCTATCGCGGTTTGAAGCTAGCCTCGGACGACGGCATGCGCGCCGACAGCGAGCGCGGTTATGCGCCGATCATTCGCGGTATCGCCCAGTCCAGCGCGACCGTGGAGATTCGCCAGAATAACTACATCCTCTACACAGCCAACGTGCCGCCGGGCCCATTCGAGATCAGCGACATTTACCCCAGCGGCTCCAACGGCGACCTGGAAGTGACGATTATCGAAGCTGATGGCCGACGCCGGGTCACGGTGCAGGCGTTTTCCAGCTTGCCAATCATGGTGCGCCAGGGTCAGCTCAAATACAGCGTGTCGGCCGGGCAGTACAACAGCAACAGCGATGATCAAAAGTCGCCGCAGTTCGTCAGCAGCACCCTGGCCTACGGCATCAGCAGCAACCTGTCCGGGATCATCGGGGCCCAGGCCACGGAGAATTTCCAGGCGATGTCCATCGGCGCCGGGCGCAATACCCCCATCGGTGCGCTGTCCCTGGACGTGACCCATTCGGTCAGCCGCACCTTTGGCCAGGCGGTCACGGGCAACAGTGTGCGGGCCTTGTACGCCAAGACGTTTACCGGCACCGACACCAGCTTCACCCTCGCCGCTTATCGCTATTCGACCGAGGGCTACCGCACCCTCAGCGATCACGTCGAGGAGCTGAGCCATGAGGGCCAGAAACGCACGGGCAACTCGAAAACCCGCACCGACCTGACTATCAACCAGAGCCTTGGTCGCAATCAGCAATATGGCACGATTTACGTGAACGCTAGTGACCAACGCTACTGGGGGCGTGGGGGTTCGCAAAGCCTGTCGGCGGGCTACAGCAACTATTGGGGCGAGGTGAGTTACAACCTGGGCGCAACCTACACCAAGGATGTCGGCAACTATGGGCCAGCGAACAACGACACCCTGGTCAACCTGTCGCTGTCCTTCCCTCTGGGCTCAAAACCCCGCGCGCCGCGAGCCTTTGTCTCCGCAAGCACGCAGAAAGCCAGCGACACCACGCAAGTGGGCATCAACGGCTACCTGTCGGAAGACAGCGACACCTATTACTCGGTACAAGGCGGTAACAGCAGCACCGGCGGCAGCACCGGCTCGGCCAACCTCAGCACTCGCACCTCGATGATGGACATCAGTGCCGGTTACAGCCAGGGCCGTGGGTATAACTCGCAGAACCTCAACCTGGCCGGTTCCGTGGTAGGCCACGCGGGCGGCATGAACCTTGGGCAAACCGTGGGTGAGACCTTTGCGTTGGCGCAGGTCGAAGGGGTAAAAGGCGCGAAGATCGGCAGTTACTCCGGCGCCAAGACCGGCAGCAATGGCTTTGCCGTAGTGCCCAACGCGCAACCCTATCGCGTCAATTGGATCAGCCTGGACACCCGTGACCTGGGCACCGATATCGAGATCGACAACGCCACCCAGCAAGTGGTGCCGCGACGCGGTGCAGTGGTGCTGGCGCGCTATGCCAGCAAGACTGGGCGGCGTGTACAGTTTGCCTTGTTCGATGCCCAGCACCAGCCGATTCCGTTTGGCGCGGCGCTGGAAGACAGCGCGGGCAAGCAGATCGCAATTGCCGACCCTGGCGGCAAGGCGCTGGCGTTGGTTGAGGCCGACACGGGCACCCTGGTGATTAGTTGGCAAGGGCGGCGGTGCGAGGCGGCTTATGCGTTGCCACAACGTGATAAGGCGCTGAATTATGAGCGAGTGGAGTTGAGTTGCCGTCCTTAGAGGGGCAGCTATTTAACTGATGCATACAGAACAAAATGTGGGAGATGGCTTGCCTGCGATAGCGGTGGTTCAGTTACAGATTCAGTGATTGACACGCCGCCTTCGCGGGCAAGCCCGCTCCCACAGGGGATCGGTGTCAGGCGCTGATTCTGTGGCAATCCATAACCAGTATGGGAGCTGGCTTGCCTGCGATAGCGGTGGTTCAGTTGCAGGTTCGGTGACTGACACGCCGCCTTCGCGGGCAAGCCCGCTCCCACAGGGATCTGTGCCCGGCGCTGATTCTGTGGGTATTCCATAACCAGTGTGGGAGCTGGCTTGCCTGCGATGGCGGTGGTTCAGTTGCAGGTTCGGTGACTGACACGCCGCCTTCGCGGGCAAGCCCGCTCCCACAGGGATCGGTGCCCGGCGCTGATTCTGTGGGCAATCCATAACCAGTGTGGGAGCTGGCTTGCCTGCGATAGCGGTGGTTCAGTTACAGATTCAGTGACTGACACGCCGCCTTCGCGGGCAAGCCCGCTCCCACAGGGATCTGTGCCCGGCGCTGATTCTTTGGGCAATCCATAACCAGTGTGGGAGCTGGCTTGCCTGCGATGGCGGTGGTTCAGTTACAGATTCAGTGACTGACACGCCGCCTTCGCGGGCAATCCCCCTCCCACATTTTTTTACAGCGTACCGGTCAGAAATCGCGCTTGTAAAAGATATCCAGAGAGCTGGCCACACCCGTCGCCACTTCAAGGTACACCTTCTTGCTCAACAAATAACGCAAGGCAATGGTGTTAGCCGGTTCGAACACCCCTACCCCATAACGCAGGCTGAGCTTCTCGTTGATTTTGCCGCTGGCCACCACCGCGGTGCTGTTACCCGTACCCTGGGTGTCAAGATCAAAATCCTGAATCCCCAGCTTATTGGCAATATCCGTGGTCACCCCCGCGCTGCCCATCAAGCCCAGGCCCAGGGCGGCTTCGGCGAGCATGTTGTTGTCTTCGCCGGTGTTGGTGCGCGAACGGCCCAGTACCAGGTACGACAGCGCATCTTCCTGGGCCATGGTCGGCTCGGAGAAGATCTGCGTGGTGGGCTGTTCGGCGCTGCCGCTCAGGCGTATACCGGCGGTCACGGTGCGGGACGGTTCGACCACCACGCGCACGGCTTCGATGTCCAGGAAGGGCTGGTCCAGCGGCCCGGCAAACAGCAGCCGTGCGCGACGCACGTTGAGGCGCTGGCCGTAGGCGCGGTAGCGGCCGTCGTTGAGCCACAGCTCGCCGCGGGTGTCCATGTTGTCGCCGATGTGCACATGGCCCTGGACCTTGGCGGTGAGGCCGAAGCCGGCGAAGTTGAGCTGGTCTTCGCCTACTTCCACGTCGATATCCATCGCCATGGCCATCGGCGGTTTGCCCTCTTCGGTCTGGCTGCCGATGATCACGGTGTCGTCGGAGACCTTGACCGTCGAAGGCGGCAGTTCGCGCACGGTGATGTCGCCACGGGGAATGTGGACTTTGCCGGCAATCGCCAGTTTGTCGTCCTTGAGGCTGATTTTCAGGTCGGGGGCCACTTCCAGCTTGGCGTAGGGCTCCACGGTGACCGGCAGTTGCGAGCCTTTGAGGCTGAGGTCGACCACCAGGGCGCGGCCCCAGTCGATCTGGCCCGTAAGGCTGCCCTGCCCGGCCTTGCCGCTGTGCCAGGCGCCGTTGAGCTGCACGCTTTCGCCGGCGATCTGCGCCTGCAGGTTCAGGCCTTCGAGGCTGATGGGCAGTTCGGGCCCGGAGACTTCGCCGCCCACCAGGTTCAGGTTGCCGTTGACCAAAGGCGCAAGCAAGCCGCCGGAGATGCGGCCATTGCCGTTGAGCTTGCCGGTGAGTTTTTCCACCATCGGCACAAAGGGCCGCGCGACGGAAAGGTCCAGGCCGGCGAGGCTGAAGGTGCCAGTGATCGGTTTGTTGTTCGGCAGCGGGTTGATCTGCGCCTGCAACAACAACTCGCCGAGCTTGCCGCCACGGAAATTCAGCTGGGTGTCGATGCGCTTGGGGTTGAGGGTGGTTTCCAGTTTCAGGGTGTCGTAGGGGAAATCCAGCCACTGGCCCTTGTCGCGCACGCGCAAGGTGCCGCCACTGGCGTCCACCGCGACCACACCCTTTGGGCCGCTCTGGGGCAGGTCGAGTTGCACATCGGCGTTGAGCTTGCCCTGCCAGGCGAAGTCTTTGGGCAAAAACGCCGCGAGGCTGTCGAGGGGGAATTGCTTGAGGTGGTAACGCAGCTTCGGCTCGGGCATCAGGCGCTGGTCTTCGCCACACAGGCTGGCGCCGCCGGAGACCCAACAGTGCGCGCCGAAGGTCAGCTTGCCATCAGCCAGGCGTTCGATCTTCGCCGGGGCTTGCAGCCGCCAGTCCTGGCCACCGGCTTGCACGTCGCCGCTGGCCAGGCGCCCGCGCCAGTTGTCTTTGTCGAGGTTGCCGTCCAGGGCCAGGGCCAGTTTGACCAGCGGGCCAGTCAGGGCCAGTTGGACTTTCTGGTTCTTGATATCGCCCTGGGCGCTGGCGGTGAGGTTGCCGACTTGCGTCTCGCCGCTTTGAATGCCGTTGGCCTTGAGGTCGAGCTTGGCGCGCTGGGCGCTATCGAGGTTGGCATCCAGGTTAAGGCTTTGCAGGCGGTTGTCGGCAAAGGCCAGTTGCTGGCCCTTGAGGCCGAGCTTGCCTTGAGGGGCTTTCAAGGTGCCGGCCACCTCGACACGCCCGTTGACTTGCCCGCGCAGTTGCGGCCAGAGCTGGGCCAGGCGTGCCAGCTTGATGTCGATCTGCCCGGCCAGGCGCTGTTGCAGGCTGCCGCTGCCGTTGATGCGGTTGTCGCCCAGGCGGCTGTCCAGGTTGGCGAGGGTCCATTGTTCGCCAGCGCCTTCGGCCTTGGCCGCGAGCACGGCGGTTTGGCCGCGCAGGCGACCCTTGAGGTCCAGGTCGGCGTTGAGCTTGAGCTGTTCATTCTTGAACTCGCCTTTGCTGCGCAGCGGTCCGGCCAGGGTGCCGGGCAGCTCCGCAACCCAATAGGCCGGGTTCAGCGCCGACAGATCCAGGGCGGTGTCCCAGGCAATGCCGTCGGCAAATTGCAGGTTCAGGTGGCCTTCGGCCTTGCCCTGGCCGGCGCTCAGCTTCAGCTCAGGCAGGAAGACTTGCTTGAGGTCGCCACTGAACGGCGTGACCACATTGAACTTGCCCGCCGGGCCGTCGAGGTCGGCCTTGAGATTGCCCAGATAGTTGCCGTCCTTATAGGAGACTTCGCCGTTGAAGGTGCGCAAGGCCACTTGCGGTTCGTCGATGACCGGATAGAGGCGATGCCAGGGAAAATCCAGCCAGTCGATCTTGGCGTCAGCGCTGAAGCCTTGTTGCCAGTCCAGGTTGGCACTGAGCTTGAGGCTTTGCTTGTCGCCGGCCGTCAGGTCCAGGCCGGCAATCTGCGCGCCCTTTGCGTCAACCTTGCCCTTGAGCAGTAAATCCACCGGGCCTTTTTCGGCCGGTAGCACGGCCTTGCCCAGCAACTGGTAGCCATTGCTCAGGTCGCCTTTGGCGCTCAGGTCCAGTTGGTTGAGTTGCAGGGTATCGGGCAGGTCTGCGCTGGGTTTGAACGACTCGGAGGTGATGTGCACCTGCGCCGGCAGGTTTTCCGCCAGGGGTTGCAGCTCGCCAGTGAGCTTGGCCGGCAGGTAGCCGCTACTGTTGGCGTCGAGCTTGAGGGTTTTGAGCAGGTCGCCGTCGATCTTGAGCGCGACCGTCCAGGGGGCACCGCCTGGGGCATAGGGCAAGCTCAGGTTGCCGGTGGCATTCAGCGGCCAATCGCCGGTAGGTTGCAGCAGGCCTGCGAGGTCCAGCACCAGATCGTCGCGCTGCAGGTGCACCGAGTCGATCTGCAAGCCGGCGGCGGTCCAGTGCGCGGCCAATTGCAGGCCCTTGAGTTCTTCACTGCCATTGAACAGCAGGCTGCCAATGCGCACATCGCCCAACTGCAGGGCAACCGGCAGCTTCAGGTCGGGCAGTTGAATCGGCCCGCTGTCGCTCTCTTCAGCACTGGGGGCGAACTCCAGGCTGACCTGTTCCACATCCAGTCGGTTGATGCACAGGGTCATGCGCAGCAGGCAGCCGGGCGACCAGTCAAATATCGGCGAATTCAGCTCGACCCGGCTGCCGTCCTGCTGCCACAGCAAATGATCGGCGCTCCATTGCCCGCCCAGACGCCCCTGGAAATTTTCCACGCTCAACCCTGGCACCTGGCCCAGGGCCCAGCGACTGCCCGCCTGGGTGCCGAGCACCGACCACAACGCCACTAACAGCAAGGCGAGGATGGCGACCAGCGCCAGCCCCGCTATTTTCAAACCACGCATCACAGCTCAGGCCCCATGGAAAAGTGCAAGCGAACGCCGCCCGGATCTTCGAGGGCATGGGCCAGGTCGAGGCGAATCGGCCCCACCGGCGACACCCAGCGCACGCCGACGCCAACACCGGTTTTCAGGCTGGGCAAGTCCAGGTTGTTGAAAGAGTTGCCCTGGTCGACAAAGGTCGCGATACGCCATTTATCGGTGATGGAATATTGATACTCGGCGCTCAAGGCCACCATGTAGCGGCCACCGATGCGGTCGCCGCGATCGTTCTCGGGCGACAGGGTCTGGTACTCGTAGCCGCGCACGCTCTGGTCGCCACCGGCAAAGAAACGCAAGGAAGGCGGCACGGATTTGTAGCCGTTGGTGGCACTGCCACCAAACTGCGCACGGCCCAGGAAGCGGTGGTTGTCCCACAAGGTGGTCAAGCCCTTGACCGTCGCTGTGCCGTAAAGCAGGTTGGTGTCGGACCCCGCGCCCTCCTTGGCGACCTTGGTGTCGAACATCAGCCGGTAACCATGGTGCGGGTCGATGCGGTTGTCACTGCGCAGGTAGGAATAACTCACGCCCGGCATCAGCAGGTTACTCAGGCCCGAGTCATTGCCCAGGCGATATTCTTCGCGCTGGTACTTGAGGGAGATCACCCGCGTCCAGCCACTGGGCAATTTGCTGTGCCATTCGGGGCCGATGGTGAGCAACTTACTCAAGGTATCGGTGTTGGCGATCTCTTCATTCTGGTAGCCGCCGGCAAAGCGCAGTTTGTCGGTGAGCGGCGGGTCGAGCGGGATGTCGTACCACAGCCCGACGTTCTGCCGCGGCGCCGACAGTTCGGCTTCCCAGCCATAACTGTGGCCCTGGGGGTTGACCCAATGGCGCGTCCAGTTGGCTTTGCCCCGTGGGCCGACGTCGGTGGAGTAACCCAGGCCCAGGCCCATGGTACGCGGCTTGCGGGTGTCCAGTTGCACCGCCACCGGGATCACGTCATCGGTGGCGGCGGTGGGGCTGGCGTCGACGCGCACGCCTTCAAAAAAACCGCTGGCTTGCAGGTTCTGGTTGAGTTCGGCGACCAGTTCGGAGTCATAGGGCGTGCCGGGTTTGAACGGCACCATGCGCTGCAACAGCTCTTCATCAAAGGGCGTGTCGCCGGTAAAGCTGACCTTGCCCATGCTGTAGCGCGGGCCGCTGTCGTAAATGAGCTCGATGTCGGCCACGCCCGCTTGAGGGTCCACGGCAAGTTTCTGGCTAGTGAAGCGGCCGCTGAAAAAGCCGTAGCGCGAGGCCTGGTTCTGAATCAGGCGCTTGGCGTCTTCGTAATGGCCGTGGTTGAGCACGGCGCCGGATTTGAGGTCGTCGCTGGCGGGCACGCGAAAGGCCTTGAGGCTCGCAGCCGGGCCATCGACCCGCAGAGTCACGTTGCGCAAATGCACCGGTTCGCCGGGGTCGATGGTGAGGGTCAGGCGCGGGTTTTTGCCGCCTTTCACATCGCTGGCGATCTGTGGCTGATAGTAGCCCAGGGCCTGCGCGGCTTTACGCGCCTGCTCCTCGGCGCCACGGCTGAACCGCAGCAAGGCTTCTTCATCACGATCGCCCACCCCGCCGATATAGCCTTCGATGTTGGCTTTCAGCGCGTCGTTTGAGGGTTTGATCCGCACGTCCAGTTCGCTTTGCGCCAATGCGCCGCAGCTTGTGAACAGCAGAATCAAGCCGCTGGTAAATCTTCCTGGAAACTTCATAGGCGCGGATGCTACACGAGCGAGGGAGGAACTATGAACCCGGATTAGTCTGAATAATTCTGTTCTAAGCCGTTGCAGGATGTAACGCCTGGGGATTGGGATGGAAAAACACATGCTCGCGCACCGGCCCTACGGCGACTTCGCCGATTTCCTCATAGCCCTGGCGCTTGTAGAAATCCAGGTAACGAGAGTTGCCGGTGTCGAGCACCACGCCGGATGAATGCGGGTCGTCGGCACACCAATTATGTACCGCTTCCAGCAACTGCTCACCATGGTGCTTGCCCTGGAACTGCGGGTGAATGCCCAGCAGCGGCAACACATGCACAGACTCGGTGGGCAGGCACGCCATGACGGCATGATGGTATTCCAGGTAACGCCGCGTACCGCGCACGCCGGTGCTCAGCCACATACGGATTTGCCAGGCCCAGCTTTCGGTGATGCCCAAGCGCCGCTGGGGCGGTGCAATCAAGGCGATGCCGATCAGCCGGTCATTGACGAACAGGCCGATGGCCGGGAGTTTCTGAAAGAAGTGCTGCTTGACCAGTTCGCGCACAGTGGCACGTACTCGCTGCTCATAGCCCGACCGCTCGGCTTCGAAGATGTAAGCGAAGGTCGGCTCATGGCGATACGCCTGGTACAGCAGGGATCGCGCTTCGCGGGAGTAACCGCTATTGAGCAGGCGGATTTCGGCAGTGGCCGTCGAAGTGTCTGGCATAACAATCAATCTCCCTGGGCGCCACTCAAACATGGCGTTCTTATGGGTACGAACCTGCACAGCTCCAGTCGTTCCCACATTAGCAGCGCATTCACTCTACCGCCACGCTGGCCCCCGTCCGACTTGTCGGCTAGCATCGCCCTTTTGCCAGACTGGACTGCCGACCATGAAAATCGTCTCCTTCAATATCAACGGGCTGCGTGCTCGCCCTCATCAGTTGGCGGCGCTGATTGAAAAGCATCAACCGGACGTGATCGGCCTGCAGGAAACCAAGGTCCACGATGATCAGTTCCCCTTGGCCGAAGTGCAGGCCCTGGGTTACCACGTGTACTACCACGGGCAGAAAGGCCACTACGGCGTGGCCCTGCTCTCGCGCAAAGAAGCGTTGAGTGTGCACAAAGGCTTTGCCAGCGATGAAGAAGACGCCCAGCGCCGTTTTATCTGGGGCACCTTCGCCGACGAAAATGGCCAGCCGGTGACCATCATGAACGGCTACTTCCCCCAGGGCGAAAGCCGCGACCATCCGACCAAGTTCCCGGCCAAGCAGCGCTTCTATGCAGACTTGCAGCACCTGCTGGAAACCCAGTTCAGCAACGACCAGGCGCTGGTGGTGATGGGCGACGTGAACATTTCCCCGCAAGACTGCGACATCGGCATCGGCGCCGACAATGCCAAACGCTGGCTGAAAACCGGCAAGTGCAGCTTCCTGCCGGAAGAGCGCGAGTGGATGGAGCGCCTGAAGAACTGGGGCCTGGTGGACAGCTTCCGTCACCTCAACCCCGACGTGACCGACCGTTTCAGCTGGTTCGATTACCGCAGCCGTGGCTTTGAGGACGAGCCCAAGCGCGGGCTGCGCATCGACGTGATAATGGCGTCCACTGGATTGGTGCCACGGGTCAAGGATGCGGGGGTGGATTACGAGCTGCGTGGGTTGGAGAAGCCGTCGGACCATGCGCCGATCTGGCTGGAACTGAGCTGACAATACGGCCCAATGTGGGAGCTGGCTTGCCTGCGATTGCCTTACGCATCAACACAACCTTACAGGCTGTAGCAACCAACGGTAACCACGATGCGAAGCGAGCCGCTCTTGATCTTGATCTGCTTGTGATCTTGATCTCAGGCGCCCCGTCAAACCACGCTGGCCGAACGCAGGCTTGAATCCGTGGGTAACCCGGCAGGACGCCGGGTTAGCCGCCCCGCGCCATGGATGGCGCGTGGCGGCGGCCCACGGATTCAAGCCTGTGTTCGGGCACACCGAGCCTAAGCGAGGTGCCGAGTGGTGAGGCAAGAGCGTTTTGCTTACTTTTGCCTGGGCCGGCATTCCGGCTTTTCAAAAGTGAGCCGCCGTCAGGGCGGAACCCTAAGCGGCCGTTACCGCAGCAATGGATATGTACACCATCCAACTGTGTTACCTGCCAGGCCGTTTTCGCGAGCAAGCCCGCTCCCACAATTGGATCGCGGGGGTGTCAGGTAGATAGGTGTCGGCTGCCAGGCCGCCATCGCAGGCAAGCCAGCTCCCACAGCTTGAACCGTGTTGTGTCGGTCATATGGCTGCAATCCAACTGACTTAATCTTGCGGCACTCCCTTTGGCTTGAGAAGGTGCCGGCATGATGCTGCGCGTTCTGTTCCTGTGTTTTGCAATCGCCCTCCCCGCCGTGGCGGCCCCTCTGCCCATTCCCGACCAAGGCCCGGCCCTGCGCATCCAGGGCTCCAACACCATCGGCGCAGCACTCGGCCCGGCGCTGGTCAAGGGTTTGATGGAGCATCAGGGCTTGCAGGACGTACACGCTGAAGCGGGTGCGGGGGCTAATGAACAGCGCGTGGTCGGCAAGACACGCCAAGGCCAGACGGTCACCATCGAGGTCGCGGCCCACGGTTCCACCACCGGCTTTACGGCGCTGAAAAACAACCGCGCCGACCTCGCCGCAGCGTCCCGCCCGATCAAAGACAACGAGCTGGTGGACCTCGCCCCCTTAGGTGACTTGAAAAGCCCAGGCGCCGAGCATGTGATCGCCATCGATGGCCTGGCAATTATCGTCAACCCGCGTAACCCGCTCAGTACCCTGAACACCGAACAATTGGCGCAGATCTTCAACGGCGAAGTCAGCACCTGGGAGGCACTGGGCGGTACAGGCGGGGCCATTCATTTATATGCCCGGGATGATCAATCCGGCACCTTCGACACCTTCCGGGAATTGGTGCTGAGCCGCCGCGGCCAACCCCTCGCGCCGTCGGCCAAGCGCTTTGAATCCAGCGAACAGCTGTCCGATGCGGTGAGCAAGGACCCGCAAGGCATCGGCTTTATCGGCCTGCCCTCTGTGCGCCAGGCCAAGGCGGTGGCGATTGTCGATGGCGACTCCCAACCCATGTTGCCGCTGACCAGCCTGATCGCCACCGAAGACTACCCGCTGTCACGCCGACTGCTCTTCTACTTGCCGCCCTCTTCCCCCAACCCGTGGGCCAAGGCGTTGGTGGACTTTACCCAAGGCAGCCAGGGCCAGGCGATTGTGGCCGCCAATGGCTTTATCGCCCAGCAGGTGCAAGCGATTGGCGTGGCGCCGCGCCCGTCGATGCCCGACGACTACCAGGCCATCGCCCGTGACGCTCAGCGCCTGACAGTGAATTTTCGCTTCGACGAGGGCAGCGCCAGCCTCGACAACAAGGCGCGCCAGGATGTGCAGCGGGTGGTGGCCTATATCAGAAGCCACGGCAAGCTGGATAAACAGGTGACGCTGGTGGGGTTTGGCGACACCAAGAATGACCCACAACGTGCAGCTTTGTTGTCGAAATTGCGGGCGATGGCAGTGCGCCGGGAGCTGGTCAAGAGCGGCGTGGTGCTCAAGGATATTCGCGGGTTTGGCGCGCAGATGCCGGTGGCGGCCAATACGGCGGATGAGGGCCGGATCAAGAATCGGCGGGTGGAGGTTTGGGTGTACTGAGGCTTGAGTTTTGCGTGGTGGGCACTGGCCTCTTCGCGAGCAAGCCCGCTCCCACACTTGGCCGATTTCCACCATGAGAATGCGGTCCAGTGTGGGAGCGGGCTTGCTCGCGAATACAGGCGACGCGGTGTTACAGCCCGCCGCGCATCAATTCCCGCGGCACATACTTGCCGATCTCAAACTTGCCAATCGCCGCGCGGTGCACTTCGTCCGGGCCGTCGGCCAGGCGCAGGGTGCGTTGCATGGCATACATATAGGCCAGCGGGAAGTCGTTGGAGACCCCGGCGCCGCCGTGCATCTGGATCGCGCGGTCGATAACCTTCAAGGCCACATTCGGCGCCACCACCTTGATCTGGGCGATTTCGCTTTTCGCCACTTTGTTGCCCACGGTGTCCATCATGTACGCAGCCTTCAAGGTCAACAGGCGGGCCATGTCAATTTCCATGCGTGAGTCAGCGATCTTGTCGATATTGCCGCCCAACCGCGCCAAGGGCTTGCCGAACGCGGTGCGGCTGACCGAGCGTTTGCACATCAACTCCAATGCGCGTTCGGCCATGCCGATCGAACGC
Source organism: Pseudomonas sp. MF6394 (assembly GCF_002018845.1). Lineage (NCBI taxonomy): Bacteria > Pseudomonadati > Pseudomonadota > Gammaproteobacteria > Pseudomonadales > Pseudomonadaceae > Pseudomonas > Pseudomonas sp. MF6394. The sequence goes on along the minus strand of NZ_MVOJ01000017.1, from coordinate 115,036 downwards.
ATGCAGTGGTGGATGCGGCCTGGACCAAGGCGGCCCTGGGCGATCTCGAAACCACGACCCTCGCCCAGCAACACGTTTTCATAGGGTACGCGCACATTGTCGAACAGCACTTCGGCATGGCCATGGGGCGCATCGTCGTAGCCGAATACCGGCAGCGGCCGCAGGATTTTCACGCCGGGGGTATCGACCGGCACCAGGATCATCGAGTGCTGCTGATGGCGCGGTGCATCGGGGTTGCTCAGGCCCATGAAGATCAGGATCTTGCAACGCGGGTCGCAGGCGCCGGAGGTCCACCACTTCTTGCCGTTGATCACCCACTCGTCGCCCTGGCGTTCGGCGCGGGCGGCCATGTTGGTGGCGTCCGAGGACGCCACATCCGGTTCGGTCATGGCAAAGGCCGAGCGGATCTCGCCGCGCAGCAGGGGTTCGAGCCAGCGCTGCTTCTGCTCTTCGTTGGCGTAGCGCACCAGCACTTCCATATTGCCGGTGTCCGGGGCGGAGCAGTTGAATGGCTCCGGGCCCAGCAACGAGCGGCCCATGATTTCCGCCAACGGTGCGTATTCAAGGTTGCTCAGGCCGGCACCCAACTCGGATTCCGGCAGGAACAGGTTCCACAAACCCTCGGCCTTCGCCTTGGCCTTGAGTTCTTCCATGATCGCCGTGGGCTGCCAGCGATCACCTTCGCTGACCTGGCGTTCGAACACCGGTTCGGCCGGATAGACATAAGCGTCCATGAACGCAGTGACGCGTTCACGCAGTTCCTGAACCTTGGGCGAATAGGCGAAATCCATGAGCAGCTCCCTTCTCTGAGAGGTTGTTTAGGTCATGCATTCGATGCTAGAACAGCGCTGATAATTTACCTAGCCTATTCTCGGCGTGTATTAACATTCATCACCGATATATGATCGGCGTATGAGCACCTAACAATAAGAGCGCAACGAAATGAATCTGAGCAAGGTCGATCTCAACCTCTTCATCGTCTTCGATGCGATCTACACCGAAGCCAACCTGACCCGCGCCGGGCAGATTGTCGGTATCACCCAGCCAGCGGTGTCCAACGCCCTGGCGCGGTTGCGCGAGACCTTCAACGACCCGCTGTTCGTGCGTACTGCCCAAGGCATGGTGCCTACGCCGATGGCGCAGAACATCATCGGCCCGGTACGCAATGCGTTGTCGTTGCTGCGCGTGTCGGTGCAGGAAAGCCGCATCTTCAACCCGCAGCAGGCGGCCAAGACCTACCGCATCAGCATGACCGACCTGACCGAAGCCGTGATCCTGCCGCTGCTGTTCCAGCGCCTGCGTCGGCTGGCGCCGACGGTGGTGATCGAGAGCTTCCTGTCCAAACGCCGCGAAACCACCAAGGAACTCGCGGCCGGACGCCTGGATTTTGCCGTGGATGCGCCGCTCAACACCGACCCGCAGGTGCGTCACGTCAAGCTGATGGAAGACCGCTACGTGTGTGCCATGCGCAAGGGCCATCCGATGGCGGGCAAGGACAAATTCACGCTGGATGATTACCTGTCGCTGACCCATATCCATATCTCCAGCCGTCGCAACGGCTTGGGTTATGTGGACCTGGCCCTGGGCAAGATGGGCATCCAGCGCAAGATTGCCCTGCGTTCCCAGCATTACCTGATGGCCTCCCAGGTGCTGCAACAGACTGACATGGTGATGACCGTGCCCGAGCGTTTCGCCCGCCGTCATGAACTGCACTGGTTCCATCTGCCGGTCAACAACGTGCCGCCGGTGGAAACCCATTTGTACTGGCACGAAAGCACCGACCAGGACCCGGCGAACCGCTGGATGCGTGAACAGATGATCGAGTTGTGCCAGCAGGTGACGGCCCAGGAAAAGAAGTTGGATAAACAACAGGCTTGAAGTTGAAGGGCTACACCTGTGAGCGCATAGGTATCTACACAACTTCGGTATGACGCCGAACCTGTGGCGAGGGAGCTTGCTCCCGTGACGGCCTGCCAGCCGACGCTGATCTAGCTGAAGCACCGTGATCCAAATGTGGGAGCTGGCTTGCCTGCGATAACGGCCTGCCAGCCGACGCCAATCTAGCTGACACCGCAAGATCCAACTGTGGGAGCGGGCTTGCTCGCGAAGGCGGCCTGACAGTCCACATAGTTGGATTGGGTACATATCCGTTATTTAGGTAACGGCCACTTAGGGTTCCGCTCTGACAGCGGCTCACTTTTGAAAAGCGCAAAAGTAAGCAAAACGCTCTTGCCCCACCACTCGGCACCTCGCTTGGGCTCGGTGTGCCCGTAATCCGCCAGTGATTTGGGGGGCCGCCGCCACGCGCCATCCATGGCGCGGGGCGGCTAAACCGGCATCCCTGCCGGTTTACCCCCCAAATCCCTGTCGAATTCCGGCCAGCGTGGTTTAACGGGGCGCCTGAGATCAAGATCACAAGCAGATCAAGATCAAGAGCGGCTCGCTTCGCATCGTGGTTACCGTCTGCTGCTACAGCCCAGAAGTTGTGTAGATACCTATGTCTGTGGGAGAGGGCTTGCTTCCGATAGGCTGCGCAGCGGCCCTTGACGTTTACGTCAACCTGTAATTAGCTTAGCGCCAAGACTTTCTTGAGCACTGCCATGAGCACCACCTACAGCATCTCCGACCTCGCCCGCGAACTCGACATCACCACCCGCGCCATTCGTTTCTATGAAGAACAAGGCTTGCTGGCCCCGGAGCGTCGGGGCCAGGAGCGCATTTACTCGGGGCGCGACAAGGTCAGCCTCAAGCTGATCCTGCGTGGCAAGCGCATCGGCTTCTCCCTGGCAGAATGCCGCGAGTTGATCGAACTCTACGACCCCACCGGCGGCAATCAGATCCAACTTAACAGCATGCTGGCCAAGATTGCCGAACGCCGTGAGCAGTTGGAACAGCAACTGCTGGATATCGAACAGATGAAGCTGGAACTGGACACCGCTGAAGAGCGTTGCACCCAGGCCCTGGCGCAGACCATCAGCCAAGCCGGCCATTGACCAGAAGGTAACTGCCATGTCTCTCCCCTCCCACGTACGCCTGGTTGAAGTCGGCCCGCGCGACGGTTTGCAGAACGAAGCCCAGCCCATTAGCGTGGCGGATAAGGTCCAACTGGTAGACGCCTTGAGCGCCGCCGGTTTGAGCTACATCGAAGTCGGCAGTTTTGTCTCACCCAAGTGGGTGCCGCAAATGGCCGGCTCCGCCGAAGTCTTTGCACAGATCCAGCGCAAGCCTGGTGTGACCTATGGCGCCCTGGCACCGAACCTGCGCGGCTTCGAGGATGCGCTGGCGGCCGGGGTCAAGGAAGTCGCGGTGTTTGCGGCGGCCTCCGAGGCGTTTTCCCAGCGCAATATCAATTGCTCGATCAGCGAAAGCCTGGAGCGCTTCGCGCCGATCATGGCCTCGGCCAAGCAGCACGGCGTGAGCGTACGCGGTTACGTGTCCTGTGTGCTGGGTTGCCCCTATGAAGGCGAGATCGCCCCGGAGCAAGTGGCGGCGGTCGCCCGCGAGTTGTATGCCATGGGCTGCTATGAAGTGTCCCTGGGCGACACCATCGGCACTGGCACCGCGGGCGCTACCCGACGCCTGTTCGAAGTGGTCGGCGCGCACGTGCCACGGGACAAGCTGGCCGGGCATTTCCACGACACCTACGGCCAGGCCATCGCCAACATCTATGCCAGCCTGCTGGAAGGCATCACGGTGTTCGACAGCTCTATCGCCGGCCTGGGCGGCTGCCCTTACGCCAAAGGCGCCAGCGGTAACGTCGCCACTGAGGACGTGCTGTACCTGCTCAACGGCCTGGGTATCGACACGGGTATCGACCTGGAACGCCTGATTGGCGCCGGCCAACAGATCAGCCAGGTGCTGGGACGGCCAACCGGGTCCCGCGTGGCGAAGGTGCGTAACGCCGGGTGAGTAGCATAGCTGTGACAATGTGTTACCGCCCCCCCGGCATAACGGGTAACGCGGGAACAAAATCGGCCGCACCGACTGAACGAAAACGCCGACCAAAAAACTAACTCATTGATTTAAAAGGCTTTTAAAAAGTTGGCACGCCTTCTGCTATCTCTATGGCATAACAAGAATAAAAAGCGCCAAACCTAATAAAAATAAGACGAAACGACTCTGACATAACAAAAACAACACGGCAGAGACGCAGCTAACAGATTTTTTTGGAGAAGATGTGCTTCCCAGGGTACGGCATGCCGCAACCCGCAACCGGATAGAGAAAAATAAAACTACCTCAGGTAGCTACCCACTGGTTGGATCGTTTACGAAGAAGCAGGTCAGCGTTCAAAAAAATACGTTTGCTCTTGACCCCGGATGGGGGTCGCCAAAAAAAGCGGTACGGGCCACGGCTACCAAAAACAACAACAGGCCGCCCCTCAATAATAAAAAAAGAGCACGCAACGACAAATTAAAGGGGACCTTCGGGTCCCCTTTGTGCTGCTCGCACTTTTTGACTTACGCGGATGCCACCTTCTTCGCTGAGAAATTGTTAAGCACTGTGACCGTCAGGGCCAGCATCGCCGCTGTCTCCTTGGCTTGTCGCTGCGCCCCCAGTTGTCTCATTTGCTGGTTATAAAAAGCATCGGTCATGGAACCGTCGGTCAGAATCTCATCCCGGTTCTTACCCAGCAGGTTAGCAACGCTGTCAATCGCTTCGTCGTAGTCCCGCTGCCACACCCGCTTTGCCTCTTGATCTACAGGGCGACCCTGGCTTTTTTGCAGTTCAGTCACCTCTTCCAATGCCTCTCGCGTTTCAGTTATCAACTCAAAATCGGTGGCCGTCAGGGCGTTGAGTTCCTGTGTATATTGGGCGCGAAGCTGCTTCCTCCAAAACGCCATGTCTACAAAAAAACGACTCTTTTCGCTCATGTTTTTTTCGTCCTCAAGCACTTTTAGATAAGCAGCATCAAGTGTCTCTGAGCTCACACCCGCGGTTTGGCGATAGAGCATTTCGAAGGTTTTGATCGGCAAATTCAGCCGCTGTGCCAAGCCGGTGCGATACGCAAGAACAACTTCGGTCTCCTCCGCAAAGTCGGGCCCTCGCGCCTCGACATCACGCTGAGCGATGATATCCACCAACCTCAGGCGAAAAAGCCGCTCGCCAGTGCTGATAAAGGTCGCTTCTACTTCATGCTCCCCAACCCTCTCACGCGACTGTTCTACTAACAGATCAGTTTCCAGCTTCATGAACTCAAGTACGCTTCCGTCACCACAGGTAGCGCGGCCATCAGCGGACTTAAACAATACGTCACGGGTCTTTTGATTCTCATAGACCGCTTTAATCATGTCCCAGACGCGCTCGGCCAACTGCGGTCGAGTGGCGCCGGATACATACTCTGCGCAACGTGTCGTGTCCGACACCACGGCGAAAAACGCCTCAGCCTGAGGACTGGAGCTGAGCTGGTCCCACATATCGCCGCGACTGGTTTGCATGTCTGCGGGAGAATCGTGCAGCCATAACCTGCGCCCCTCGACGAGGGTGACGTGGTCATCGGGAAAGCGCTCTTGCGATATAGGATTATCATGCACACTGATTCGACTTGGATGATCGAGGGCGTACTGAGGCAATTCAGTCATCGCGTTTGTATGCAGATCGATCCAGGCCAAGTTATTCAGATGTTCGACGCCTCTGGGGAACGTTGTCGTTCCGGTATTCGCCAGATTGAGCCGGTTCAAATCATGCATGTTGCTCAGGTCGGCGGCCCATCCCAAATGACGGTTGTGGGAGAGATTCAGTGTGGTCAAACTCCGCATGCCCTGGAGGCGCGCCTGGCTTTGCCCCGTCAGCCGTATGTCATTGTCGCTCAAATTGAGCGTGGTCAGACCCGCGCCACCCTTGGCGAACTCCGGCAAACGCGTGAAGTTGCTGTAGCTGATATCCAACCAGCGCAAACCGCCAAACCCATTCAAAAAGGGCAAGGATGCATCCGAAAGATACATTCTCGATAAATCAAGACAGTCCACATGATCCATGTTCGCCGTAATCGGAGGTAACTCACCAATTTGCTCATCGGCCAAGCGCAGGATGTATTTCATCCCCTCCTGCTCGGAAGCCTGGGCTTGTTGCGATGACCTACGCTGCCATGCGTCTTTGAGTGTATTGGCGACCCGACCTCGGGCCCTGCGTTGTTGCTGCTCTCCTGCGTCGCGCCAAGCGTCCAGGTCGGTCTTGAGTTGCGTAAACTCGCGATTGAGTGCTTCCATTTTTGCCAGGAACTCAATATCGCTGACGCCTTGCAACCCCAACATTTGCTCCACCTCCTCAATGGACTGTGACGGATAAAGATCTATCGCTGCCCTTTCACACGCATAAGGCCGACGCCCCGCGCCAACTACCGGACTCAACGGGTAACCCATGCGCCCATCGGCAAGACGCATTGGCGGTTTGTAGCGTGGTTTGACAGGCTGCATCCCTAACAGCCTGCGCAGTTCATCGCGCGGCATCAGCGACATGTGCTCCAACGCCTGTTTCAGGCTCGCGCCACGATCATGAGCGGTCAATTTCATCGCCCTCCAATCTTCGGGCGAAACCGCCGACTGGACAGCCCTATAGATATCCGCCTGCGAACTCAATATCGCAAACTTATCGTCTTGGACTTCATAAAGATTTTGGGAGCCAAACTTGATAAAGCGACGCTTGACGGCCGCATGCGCAGGTCCCAATGAATCCAGCAGACGCTCCCCTACGGGCAGCCGCTCGACGATATCGATGCGCAGGTCGCTGGGCCAACCAGGCAGCTTACTCAGGCTGTGCAGCACCATGCGTTGTGTATCGTCATTACCCAGGGTCTTGCGGTACAGCCCTTCGTAAGCCCGCGCCAAACGCACTTGCTGTTGATAATGGCGAGCCTCTTCCGCCAGGCGCAACGGCACGCGATTGTGTTCGGTGAGACTCCTCATTTCTGCGGAGTTGGCAGCGTTCAACAGTTCTTCAATAACGGATTGGGGAAGCGAGGGAAACACACGCTTGATCAACCTTGCGGCCTCGCTGCCTGCGCTCTCGGCAGCGGCATAGCGTTGAGCGAAAAGCTCAGACAGGTGCGCCGCCCTCTTTGAGGCGCTGACCGTGTTGGGTTCCTGCGCCACTGCACTGTCCATTTCCAATCGCTTCAAGGTATCGGCCAGGAGGGCAGGCAGTGGTGACTGATCTACATGCATTTTGCGCAGAGCGTCCATATTGGTTTCAGACATTTGCACAATGCGTTCAAGCTTGAGGGGTTCATTTGCAAAACGCTCTGCTGTCGGGCCAAGCCGCTGCATCAACTGCGAATCGGTCAGTGTCAGCGGGCTTTCATGCTCATGGGCCCAAGCGCCAGCGCTCGTACGGCTTACCTTTGGGGTGTAAGCTGCCGCGTTGTCCGGGTGCAGGATTTTATAGTCATTGCTGGTCCCTACCCTCTCCACCCGGTAATACGTATGGTTTTCCCGCAGGTATAAGCCGTCTTCATGTTCATATAAGCCATGCTCATTGGCTGAGAGCCCATCGGGCAGTGTGACCTGTCGCTGGTAGGGTTTGAGGTCAGGAGAATACAGCCGGATATTGCCGTCAGGGCAACGCACGTGGGCCAGGCTCTCGACAAATGCTGTCTTGACAAGCGGTAACAACTTGGCGCCCACATACGTTGTTGCCGCATTGAAGACGATGGCTGAAACGTGGGCCCATGCGGCTTTTTTATCCCCCTCTTCCCACGCCTCTATACCTGAGCCGACCTCATGCAGCATTTGCACCGCGCCAACCAGCAACATGACGGGCGCCAGTTCTGGAAAGACAAGGACTGCCACGTTCAAAACATTCAGAGCCGTGCTGCCTAACTTAAGCAGCCACGCGTTACGCGCACGCACCTCTGCCGCATCGGTGGAAACGGCGATCGCCTGGGCGTTATTGAGCATGAGATCGACGTTTTGCCGAGCATAGTCTTGCCACAACAACGAAAGACGCAGCCCGTAACCCATGGTGAATGTTTTTATGTCTTTCTTGTTGGCATCAAAATTTTTAAGTTCAGAAAATTGGTCAGTGGGATCAAGGTGCCGCTTCAGTTTGGTAAAAAATTGTGACCGGCTCGCGTGCGGAACGAACTGACTGAAAAAGAGCCGGTAATCCGCTTGGCACAATCGCTCCACCAAATCGACTTTGAAGTCATTTAAGCCTTCGTACTCCTTTAGCATGCAAACAGGATCTCCCGGAATGAATACTAAACAGGGTTCGCGCTTGTACACAAATACACCGTGCACGGGGTAAATATTCAAATGACCGATAACAATAATTTTCGCCAACGGCTGCCCCAACACGTTCAAACATGAACAACTGACTGTTTTTCCCAGCCACGTCAGTTCCTTCTGATGCCACACCAACTGTTGTATCAGTTGGTAGGCCTCTTTCTTGATGTGCCGGCGCTCAAGCGCCACTTCGGCGGCGAACGTCAACTGCTGCATGGTCGCGCCAATCATCAAGTGACGAAGGGCTCTTGCCGAGGTACCCGCAGCTAAGTTGGGTGTATCGACGGGGCTGACAAACGACTCAACATGCCTCAAGTATTGCGCGCCTAAATCCAACGTTCTGCACAGACTTGCAAACAAGGAGGGTTTTATCGGAGTTTTACGAGCGAGGACCTCGGCCTCATTAAATGCAAGAGACCGCTCGTGAAAATCATACCGTGTGATGATACTGGCATCCTTGTCAGCCACTTCAAGCGTCTCTTCGGTCGCGAAGTTATTTAACGCGGCCTCGATTAAACTGACGCCTTCATAGCGGCAATATCCAGTGGCCTCCAGACCAAAAACTTTTGAGCGATCAGCAGGCACAAATACCTTGCGCGCAAAAAACAGCCGCCTGACATCATAATCCTCACCAAACTCCTCTTTCATTGCCGCCACTAGAAGAGGCTCGCAGAACGTCACAGCACCTTGCATTTTACTGAACTTTGCATCCAGCTTGTTCAGTGCTCTAAAACTACGCGTATAGGCCGTCGTCACGACCAACTTTCTCTGCGGCGATAAATTTGTATACCACTGCGGCACGACTAACTGTGTTTCAGCGAATGCCTTTTTGTGCTTGGCAGTAGCGCCGTCATACCAAGATGGCACCCGATCCAGTATGACATTCGCGTGCACACTCTGCGCCGCCCCCGACTGACTGCTATCGCGTTGATCAAGATCGCTCATTTACCGAATTCCATTTGACAGAACAAACAATCAATATCCGATCATTGCTCCATCAAAGAGGGGTATCCACATACCCCACACCGCGATTAAACCCTCCCTCAGCCACGAGTAGACGCCAATTCCTCTATGCTGATCTCCCGCATGCGAAATTTCTGGATCTTGCCCGTTACCGTCATCGGAAACTCATCCACGAATTTGAAATGCCTGGGCGTCTTGAAATGGGCGATACGGTCCTTGCACCAGCTCAATAGCTCCAGCTCGTTGGCCACCTGCCCGGGATGGAACTTGATCCAGGCAACAATCTCTTCGCCGTAACGCTCATCTGGAACACCGATGATCTGCACGTCCGCTACGGCCGGATGAGTAAAGAAAAATTCTTCCAGCTCCCGGGGGTAAACGTTCTCCCCCCCGCGAATAATCATGTCTTTGTTACGCCCGGCGATGCACACGTAACCCTGATCATCCATGGTCGCCAGATCGCCAGTGTGCATCCAGCCGGCGTCGTCGATGGCTTCACGGGTGCCCTCAGGGTTGTTCCAGTAACCGAGCATCACACTGTAACCCCGGGTGCACAGCTCACCGATCATGCCGCGCGCCACAGTGTTACCAGCCTCGTCGACAATCTTGGTTTCCAGTTGCGGTTGGGTGCGGCCCACGGTGGTGACACGCCGTTCGATATCGTCATCCGCGCCGGTCTGCAGCGACACCGGGCTGGTTTCGGTCATGCCGTAGGCGATCTGCACTTCACTCATGTGCAGCTCATGAATGACCCGACGCATCACCTCGATCGGACATGTCGCCCCAGCCATGATGCCGGTGCGCAGACTGGACAGGTCGAACTCGGCCCGGCGCGGGTGATCGAGCAGCGCGATGAACATGGTCGGCACGCCGTATAAGCCGGTGGCTTTTTCTTCGGCGACGGCGCTCAGCGTCAGCAGCGGGTCGAAACCGTCATTGGGGTAGATCATGGTAGTGCCGTGGGTGATGCAACCGAGGTTGCCCATGACCATGCCGAAGCAGTGATACAGCGGCACCGGGATCACCAGGCGATCCCCTGCCGTCAGGCCCAGGCTTTCACCGACCATGTAACCGTTATTGAGGATGTTGTGGTGACTGAGGGTGGCGCCCTTGGGGAAGCCGGTGGTGCCGGAGGTGTACTGGATATTCACAGGCTGATCGAAATGCAGGCTGGCCTGGCGGCTGTGCAGTTGCTCGGGCGACACGCCGGCGCCAAGGGCCGCCAACTGCGACCAGGGCATGAATTCCGGCGGCGGGCTGGGGTCGAGGCTGATGAGGCCGCGCAGCTGGGGCTCCAGAGCCTGGAGCATGGCGTGGTAATCGGAGGTCTTGAACGAACCGGCGCACACCAGCCATTGGCAGCCGGACTGCTTGAGCACGTAGTCCAACTCGCTGCTGCGATAGGCCGGGTTGATATTGACCAGGATCACCCCGAGCTTGGCGCTCGCCACCTGGCAGATCAGCCACTCGGCACAGTTAGGCGCCCAGATACCCAGGCGGTCACCGGTTTGCATACCCAGGGCGAGGAATGCGCGGGCGTGCAGCTCAACCGTCTCGGCCAGTTGCCGCCAGGTGTAGCGCCGCTGCTGGTGGCGCACCACCAAGGCTTCGCCCTGTGGATGCTGCGCGACGGTGTGATCGAATGCCTGGCCAATGGTCATGGCCAGCAAAGTCTTGTCCTGGGAGCCACGGCTGTAGCTCGGGTGCGGTTGATCCATAACGACCCCTGTTATCTTTTTTGTAGGTTGACGTATACGTAAACTACGATTGACAGCGTCGTAACGCAAGCTTACGTTAACGTAAAGGTGAGCGCCCTCCTCCCGCGCCCCGCCCACACAACAACAAAGCTCACATTAAGGTGCCTGTCCATGAGTTACCCGTCCCTGAACTTCGCCCTCGGCGAGACCATCGACATGCTGCGCGACCAGGTGCAGTCCTTCGTGGCCAAGGAGATCGCACCGCGCGCGGCCCAGATCGACATCGACAACCTGTTCCCCGCTGACCTGTGGCGCAAGTTCGGCGACATGGGCCTGCTGGGCATCACCGTGCCCGAGGAGTACGGCGGTGCCGGCCTGGGTTACCTGGCCCATGTGGTGAGCATGGAAGAAATCAGCCGTGGCTCGGCTTCGGTGGCGTTGTCCTACGGCGCGCACTCCAACCTGTGCGTCAACCAGATCAACCGCAACGGCAACCACGCACAAAAACTCAAGTACCTGCCCAAGCTGATCAGCGGCGAGCACATCGGCGCCCTGGCCATGAGCGAGCCGAATGCCGGTTCTGACGTGGTGTCGATGAAACTGCGCGCCGACAAGCGCGGCGACCACTACGTACTCAATGGCAGCAAGACCTGGATCACCAACGGCCCGGACGCCAATACTTACGTGATCTACGCCAAGACCGACCTGGAAAAAGGCCCCCACGGCATCACCGCCTTCATTGTCGAGCGCGACTGGAAAGGCTTCAGCCGCAGCAACAAATTCGACAAGTTGGGCATGCGCGGCTCCAACACCTGCGAGCTGTTTTTCGACGATGTCGAGGTACCCGAAGAAAACATCCTCGGCGTGCTCAATGGCGGCGTGAAAGTGTTGATGAGCGGCCTGGATTACGAACGCGTGGTGCTCTCCGGTGGGCCTACCGGGATCATGCAGGCATGCATGGACTTGATCGTGCCCTACATCCACGACCGCAAGCAGTTCGGCCAGAGCATCGGCGAGTTCCAGCTGATCCAGGGCAAGGTCGCCGATATGTACACCCAACTCAACGCCAGCCGTGCCTACCTCTACGCGGTGGCCCAGGCATGCGAGCGCGGCGAGACCACACGCAAGGACGCCGCGGGCGTGATTCTTTACAGCGCCGAGCGCGCCACGCAAATGGCCCTGGATGCGATCCAGATTCTGGGCGGCAATGGCTATATCAATGAATTCCCCGCCGGGCGCCTGCTGCGTGACGCCAAGCTCTACGAAATTGGTGCGGGCACCAGTGAGATTCGGCGGATGTTGATCGGTCGCGAACTGTTCAACGAAACCCGCTGAAGGAGTGCACCATGGCCACCCTGCACACCCAGCTCAACCCGCGCTCGGCGGAATTCGCCGCTAACCGAGCGGCGATGCTTGAACAGGTCGACGCCCTGCACAGCCTGCTCGCCCACGTCCACCAAGGTGGCGGCGCCAAGGCCCAGGAGCGCCACACCTCTCGCGGCAAGCTGTTGCCCCGCGAGCGCATCAACCGTCTGCTCGACCCGGGCTCGCCGTTTCTGGAGCTGAGCCAACTGGCCGCTCACCAAGTGTATGGCGAAGACGTCCCGGCGGCCGGAGTGATTGCCGGCATCGGCCGGGTGGAAGGCGTCGAATGCATGATCGTGGCCAACGATGCCACGGTCAAAGGCGGCTCCTATTACCCGCTGACCGTTAAAAAACACCTGCGAGCCCAGACCATCGCCGAGCAGAACCGCCTGCCGTGTATCTACCTGGTGGACTCCGGTGGTGCCAACCTGCCGCGCCAGGACGAGGTATTCCCCGACCGCGAGCACTTCGGGCGGATCTTCTTCAACCAGGCCAACATGAGCGCCCAGGGTATTCCACAAATCGCCGTGGTGATGGGCTCGTGCACCGCCGGCGGCGCCTACGTGCCGGCCATGGCCGACGAAGCGATCATGGTGCGCCAGCAAGCCACCATCTTCCTCGCCGGCCCGCCACTGGTGAAGGCCGCCACCGGTGAAGTGGTGAGCGCCGAAGACCTGGGCGGTGCCGATGTGCATTGCAAGGTCTCCGGCGTGGCCGACCACTATGCCGACAGCGATGAACACGCCCTGGCCCTGGCGCGGCGCAGCGTGGCCAACCTCAATTGGCGCAAGCAAGGTGAGCTGCTGCAACGCCCACCGGTGGCGCCGTTGTACAGCAGCGACGAGCTGTACGGCCTGATCCCGGCGGATGCCAAGCAACCCTTTGATGTGCGCGAAGTCATCGCACGGCTGGTGGACGGCTCGGTGTTCGATGAATTCAAGGCCTTGTTCGGTACCACCTTGGTGTGTGGCTTTGCGCATTTGCATGGCTACCCGATTGCGATCCTGGCCAACAACGGCATCCTGTTCGCCGAAGCCGCGCAAAAAGGCGCGCACTTTATCGAACTGGCCTGCCAACGCGGAATTCCCCTGCTGTTCCTGCAAAACATCACTGGTTTCATGGTCGGCCAGAAGTACGAGGCCGGCGGCATTGCCAAGCATGGCGCCAAGCTGGTCACCGCCGTGGCGTGCGCCAAGGTGCCGAAATTCACCGTGATCATCGGTGGCAGCTTTGGTGCGGGTAACTATGGGATGTGTGGCCGCGCCTACGACCCGCGCTTTTTGTGGATGTGGCCCAACGCACGCATTGGCGTGATGGGGGCCGAACAGGCCGCCGGGGTGCTGGTGCAGGTCAAGCGCGAACAGGCTGAGCGCGCCGGCAACGGTTTCAGTGCCGAGGAGGAAGCCGCGATCAAGCAGCCGATCCTCGACCAGTATGAAACCCAGGGTCACCCCTACTACTCCAGCGCGCGCTTGTGGGATGACGGCGTGATCGACCCGCTGCAGACCCGCGACGTGCTGGCCCTGGCCTTGTCCGCCGCACTGAACGCCCCCATCGAGCCGAGCCGCTTTGGCGTGTTCCGCATGTAACCTGTAGGAGCGAGCTTGCTCGCGAAGAACCTGAGGGCAACGCGGTCATTCTCAAGCCCCGCGTTATCGTTGACGATCTTCGCGAGCAAGCTCGCTCCTACAGGAGGCCTCTCATTATCATGGAGCTCCTTGCATGAGCGACTTCAACACCCTCGAACTGATCACCGACCGCCGTGGCTTTGCCACGCTGTGGCTCAGCCGTGAAGCCAAGAACAACGCGTTCAACGCCCAGATGATCCGCGAGCTGATCCTGGCCCTTGACCGCGTACAAGGCGACCCGTCCCTGCGTTTCCTGGTACTGCGCGGGCGTGGCAAGCACTTCAGCGCCGGTGCCGACCTGGCCTGGATGCAGCAATCGGCCGAGCTGGACTACCACACCAACCTGGACGACGCCCGGGAACTGGCAGAGCTGATGTACAACCTGTCCAAGCTGAAAATCCCCACCCTGGCGGTGGTACAAGGCGCCGCCTACGGTGGCGCGCTGGGCCTGATCAGTTGCTGTGACATGGCCATCGGCGCCGATGATGCGCAGTTCTGCCTGTCGGAAGTGCGTATCGGCCTGGCACCGGCGGTGATCAGCCCGTTCGTGGTGCAGGCCATCGGCGAACGCGCTGCCCGTCGCTATGCACTGACGGCCGAGCGGTTCGGCGGCCAACGCGCACGGGAGATCGGCTTGCTGGCGGAAAGTTATCCGGCCGAGACTCTGGATCAACAGGTGGACCAGTGGGTCGCCAACCTGCTGCAAAACAGCCCGGCGGCCATGCGTGCCAGTAAGGATTTATTGCGTGAAGTGGGCAACGGTGCCCTCACCCCCGCGCTGCGCCGCTATTGCGAAAACGCCATTGCGCGCATTCGGGTGAGCGCCGAGGGCCAGGAAGGTTTGCGCGCGTTTCTGCAAAAGCGTGCGCCAAGTTGGCAAGACCAGGAGCCGCGTTCATGAGCACACTCACCACCGTTCTGGTGGCCAACCGTGGCGAGATCGCCTGCCGGGTCATGCGCACCGCCAAGGCCATGGGGTTGACCACCGTAGCCGTGCACAGCGCCATCGACCGCGATGCCCGCCATAGCCGTGAAGCCGATATCCGCGTCGACCTGGGCGGCAGCAAAGCCACCGACAGTTACCTGCAAATCGACAAACTGATTGCCGCCGCCCACGCCAGCGGCGCCCAGGCGATTCACCCCGGCTACGGCTTCCTTTCAGAAAACGCCGGCTTTGCCCGGGCCATCGAGGCGGCAGGCCTGATCTTCCTCGGCCCGCCCGCCTCGGCCATCGACGCCATGGGCAGCAAATCCGCGGCCAAGGCCCTGATGGAAACGGCTGGCGTACCCCTTGTGCCGGGTTATCACGGCGAGGCCCAGGACCTGGAGACCTTCCGCGCCGCCTGTGACCGTATCGGCTACCCGGTGCTGCTCAAGGCCACGGCGGGCGGCGGTGGCAAGGGCATGAAGGTGGTCGAGGATGTCAGCCAATTGGCCGAAGCCCTGGCTTCCGCCCAGCGTGAGGCGTTGTCGTCCTTCGGCAACGGGCAGATGCTGGTGGAGAAATACCTGCTCAAGCCGCGGCATGTGGAGATCCAGGTGTTTGCCGACCAGCAGGGTCATTGCCTGTATCTCAATGAACGCGACTGCTCGATCCAGCGGCGCCATCAAAAGGTCGTGGAAGAAGCCCCGGCGCCCGGCTTGAGTGTGGAGCAGCGCAAGGCCATGGGCGAAGCAGCCGTGCGCGCTGCCCAGGCCATCGGATATGTCGGCGCGGGCACGGTGGAGTTTTTGCTGGATGCCCGTGGCGAGTTTTTCTTCATGGAGATGAACACGCGGCTGCAAGTCGAGCACCCGGTGACCGAAGCGATTACCGGCCTCGACCTGGTGGCCTGGCAGATTCGGGTGGCCCAGGGCGAGGCGCTGCCGATCACGCAAGAGCAGGTCGCGTTGAACGGTCATGCGATTGAAGTGCGGCTGTATGCCGAAGACCCGGCCAATGACTTTCTGCCGGCCACCGGGCACCTGGCGCTGTACCGCGAGTGCCGCCCTGGCGCTGGGCGCCGCGTGGACAGCGGCGTCGAGCAAGGCGACAGCGTGTCGCCCTTCTACGACCCGATGCTCGGCAAGTTGATTGCCTGGGGCGAAGACCGCGAACAGGCGCGCCTGCGCTTATTGAGCATGCTGGATGAGTTTGCAGTCGGCGGGCTCAAGACCAACCTGGGCTTTTTGCGCCGCATCATCGGGCACCCTGCGTTTGCCGCGGCCGAGTTGGACACCGGGTTTATTCCGCGCTATCAGGATGAGCTGTTGCCGACGCCAGGGGCCTTGAACGATGAGTTCTGGCAGGCGGCGGGCGCGGCGTTTATGCAGAGCTTGCCGGTGGGTGATGGGCCTTGGGCAAATAACCAGGGCTTTCGTGCGGGCTTGCCTGCCGAGGTGTCGCTGCACCTGAGCTGCAATGGACAGGATCGGCTGATGACACTGGCCGGCCACTCAGCGCAGTTATGCGGCGAACAATTGCTGACTGAACACCAGGGCGTGCGCCGTGCCCATCTGGCGGTGCGCAATGAAGGCAGCCTGTACCTGCGTTGGGACGGTGAGATGCATGCCGTCAGCCTGTTCGACCCGATTGCGGCGGTCGAGGCTAATCAATCTCATCAGGGCGGCCTCACTGCCCCCATGAACGGCAGCATTGTGCGAGTACTCGTAGAAGTGGGTCAAACCGTTGAGGCTGGTACTCAACTGGTGGTGCTCGAAGCCATGAAGATGGAACACAGCATCCGTGCGCCCCACGCCGGTGTGGTCAAGGCGCTGTTCTGTCAGGAAGGTGAAATGGTGGCCGAAGGCAGCGCGTTGGTGGAGCTTGAAACGGCCGACTAGAACTTCGCCGTGGCCTGCACCACCACACCCAGGAGGCGACAGCCGTCGGTAAGCAACACCTTGGGGTAAGTGGGATTGAGCGGCACCAGGTAGTGCTGGCCGCTCTCTTCCTGCAATTGGCGAAAGGTGGCGTGGGGGTTACCGGCCCATTGGGCCACCACCAGTTTGCCGGGCTCGGGCGGTATGGCCGGGTCAACCAGGATCATCATGCCAGCCGCAATGCTCATGCCCGTGGGCGCAGTCATGGCGTCCCCTGTCACCGGCAACCAGAATGCCTCACCTTGAGCGTGGTAATCGGTCAATTCGTAGCGCTCGGTTCTATAAGGTGCCCGCTCTTCACGCAGCTCGCAGGCCTGCTTCCAGTCGCTGACCGGGTAGCGGAAATACGGGTTGTAGTGCGCTTGCAGTTCAGGCGCTTGCGTGGCCCGTTCACGAATCTCCAGCGCCACCTCCAAATACCCCAACCCCAGTTCGGCCAGTACGCGGTTCATGTCCGCCAGGCTCGGCACACGGCGTTTATTGAGCCAATGGCCGATGCCGCCCTGGGACATGCCCAGGCGCTGCGCCAGTTCATCCTGCGTGACCTTGCGGTCTTTCATGTTGGCTTTGACCAACGCTATCCAGTTATCCATGGCGCATCACAATACGGCGCCCATTTTTGCGGGCAATAAACAGTTTGTAGTAATCCATAAAACGACAGGAATACGATACGTACTATCATCAAGCCCAAGGATTTCGACACCCACCGGAGTACTGCCGCTTATGACGACCCGCACGCACCCAACGCCCGAAACATCCGAACTGACTGAAGTAAACGACATGTGCAGCAGTGGCGCGGCCCAGCGCGCACTGGACTACTACTTGAAAGAAAATCGGTCGACGCCGGCCTCGGACGGGGCCATGTTCGCGATCAAACCCGAAGTGAGCCAGGAGGAAGCCCTGATACACGCCTCGGACTTGTTGCGCAGTGCAGCGGCTACCGCCTACGAATCGGCGTGCAGCCATCAAGGCAACCAGCGTGATCTGGCGTTTTCGGTGGTGTATTTGATCGATATGGCGAAAGCGATGGTGGAGCGGTCGTTGCAGGCGCCAGGGGCGGCGGCAAACGCGTAGCAGGCACGAAAGAAAAATATTTCTATCCCATGGATAAAAACATTTGACTTGCAAATGATAATGATTATTATTGGGCTCAGCTGATCGCGAGATCAGTCGATAGACCAAGAGACCTTAGGTCGGACTCTTGGAATATCTCCTCATCAGGCTAATCACGGTTTTTGACCCGGCTCTTTGGCCGGGTCTTTTTTTTGCCAGTTTCCCTGGCGTGGCTTCAGGCTAATGAAGACTGTGTGTTGCTTGATGGCGCGCATGGTAGCAAAAGACTATCACTCAAAGAAAGTCGTCCGAACGCTCTAGCCCGTATATCTGCGAATTAGCGCTTGAGAATCAATCTCATAGACTCTAAGCTGCCGCGGCGTCACGGATGACGCCCCCTCCCCCTGCAACAATTTTTGCATCCAGGTTTTATCGAACCCCTGTGTAAGATAGCCGCCACATCACTCATATTCAGGCAACCAGACTATGACCGTGGCCTTGACCTCCATCAAGATCAGCACCGACTTCGACAGCGGCAACATCCAGGTCCTGGATGCCAGTGACGCCTATCAGTTGTTGCTGGCAATCAAACCCGACACCCGCAGCGATCACTACCAATGGTTCCACTTCAAGGCCGAAGGCATGCATGTGGGGCACACCCATACCTTTCGCTTGAGCAACGCCGGGCGCTCGTCTTACAAAAATGCCTGGAGCGGTTACAACGCCGTGGCGTCCTACGACCATATCAACTGGTTCCGGGTACCGACGCGCTTTGATGGCGAGATCCTACACATCACCCTCCAGACCCGGCAAAAGTACGTCTGGTTTGCCTACTTCGAACCCTACAGCCGTGAACGCCATGACTGGTTGATCGAGCAAGCTCTGAAGTACGCCGGGGTCACCCTGCTGGCCACCGGCAAGAGCGCTGAAGGCCGCGATATCCAACTGCTGCGCCGTGGCAAAGGGATCGAAGGCCGGCGCAAGGTGTGGATCATCGCCCAGCAGCACCCCGGCGAACACATGGCCGAATGGTTTATGGAGGGCGTGATTGAGCGCCTGCAAAAGGACGGCGACGACGAACTGAAAAAACTGCTGGCCGTCGCTGATCTGTATCTGGTTCCGAACATGAACCCGGACGGCGCCTTCCATGGCCACCTGCGCACCAATGCCATGGGCCAGGACCTCAACCGCGCCTGGCAAAGCGCCAGCCAGGAACTCAGCCCCGAAGTCCTGTTCGTCCAGCAACAGATGGAAAAATACGGCGTGGATATGTTCCTCGACATCCACGGCGATGAAGAAATCCCCTACGTGTTCACCGCCGGCTGCGAAGGCAACCCGGGCTACACCCCGCGTATCGAAGCTTTGGAAAAACACTTCCGCAGCCATTTGAGCCACCTGACCCGGGACTTCCAGACCACCCACGGCTACACCCGCGACCTGCCCGGCCAAGCCAACATGACCCTGGCCTGCAACGCGGTGGGAGAAAAGTACGACTGCCTGTCCCTGACCCTGGAAATGCCCTTCAAGGACAACGACGACGCCCCCAACCTGCGAACTGGCTGGTCAGGCGATCGTTCGAAACAGTTGGGCAAGGACGTGTTGAGCAGCGTCGCTGATATCGTCGAGCGTTTGCGCTAACCCCTGTGACAAGCTCTTTGTGGCGAACGAGCTCGCTCGCCACAAAGAGCGGTCAATCCTTACTGCCGGTCATGCTTTGCAAGACGCCGTCGCGGCGGATCAGACCGTGGAACAACGCGGCCGCCAGATGCACCAGCACAGTGAGAAACAGTAGATAGGCTAAATAACCGTGAGCCTTGCGCAACAACGCAAACAACGGCGCATTCGCCCCCACCAGCGCGGGCAGTTGCAGGTTACTGCTGAGCATCACCGGGTCACCGGCCGCTGAAATCATCGCCCAACCCAGCAGCGGCAACACCAGCATCAAGGCGTACAACAGCACATGGGAAGCCTTGGCTGCCAGCCTTTGCCACACCGGCAAATCCGCTGGCAACGGCGGCTGGCGCGTCGAGAAACGTACCGCCAGGCGCACGATCACCAGCGCCAGAATCGCAATGCCCAGCGGCTTGTGCAGGTGGATCAGCCACTCATGACGCTCCGACACTGACGCCGCCAAGCCCGCACCGATAAACAGCATGGCGATGATCATCAACGCCATCAGCCAGTGCAGCACGCGCGCCAGGGGCGCAAAGAACCGTGGTTGAGCATTCATGGCTTCGACTCCTGAGGGGCGCTGTGCAACGGGCTGACTTCACCGGCCCGGCGCAGGTACGAACTGGCATACGCGGCCGAACGTGCGGCCAGCAAGGGGTCGTTGGAGGCTTGGATACCACTGGGCAGAATCAGCGGGTCAAAGTTGATATCTCGGCAATCGCCGTCTGCCTGGGGCTGGCTGCTTTGCAGCACAAGGGTGCCAGCGTTGAGCACCTTGTGTGCGCCGCTCCAGGTTTTGCTCGCGTCATCCAATGGGTCGCCTGGGTTGGCCAGGGTCATGTTCAACTGCCAACGCAACGGCCCGGCAGCCAGGCGTCGTACCAAATCCTGCTCCAGGAAGTCACTGCCAGCCGGGGCGGTATCACCCACCGCGTCCTGGCTCTCGGGCATCACCTCCCAACGCACGGCCTGGCGTGTGCCATCGGCAGCCACCAGGTAAAACGCGTTGATGCCGTTATAGGTTTCAGTCGCGTAACTGGCCGATGGCTTGGCGGTCTTGACCCAGGCCAGGAACGGCGCGGTCTCGGAGTGTGCGGCAAAAAACGCCGGCATGCTCGAGGGGTTCGGCTTGCCCGTGGCCGGGTCTGGCGCACCGGCCTTGAGCAACTGGTAGAACGCCTCGGGCGTGCCCACCGGGAACACCGGCATGCTGTTCATCCCTGTACGCCATTGCTGGCCGTTGGCCTGGCTGAATTGCACGGCAAAGCTGCGAATCGGCACACTGCTGTCCGGCGCGTAGGGGTTGCCGCTGGGCAAGGCAAAGCGGCCAATGATCGGGGTCTTGGCCTCGCTGAACACCTGGGCACTGGAATACGCACGGGCCTCGGTACTGCTCTGGAAATACCCCGCCACGCACACGCCCTTGGCATGGTTACGGCGAAAGCCCGGATGCACGCCGTTATTGGTTTCCAGGGCATTGACCAAGGTCTTTGGCCGCAGACGTTGTGGGTCGAGCGTGCCATTGACGTAGGCAAATGCCCCTACCACCACCGCCACTACGCCCCCAATACACGCCAGCCTGACCAGCAGGCTGGCGGTACTAAGAGGCGGACGCGGCGGTAAAGAGTGATCAACCATAAAAAACTCCAGGGCCAGTGGCCGCAGGGGAAAAGTGTTATGAGACGAATCTCACGTAGGCTTATTCCCCGTTCACTGTAGTTTTTTTGTAGTAGACGCGCTGGTAGATCCACTCCGTTCTAGCGCTGGTTAAACAATGGCTGTCGTTTGCGAAGAAACGCCTGCATGCCTTCTTGCTGATCAGGCGTGGCGAACAGGCCATGAAACAACCTACGCTCCTGACGCACACCTTCGTGCAAGCCGACCTCCAGGGATTGCTCCACCGCCTGTCGTGCTGCGCGGGTGGCCGTTCGAGAAAAGGAGGCAATTTGTGCCGCCACTGCCAGTACTTCATCCAGTAAGTTCGCGGCCGGGTAAACGCGAGACACCAACCCCGCCTGCTCGGCTTCCTGGGCGGTCATTGGCCGCCCCGTCAATACCAGGTCCATCGTCTTGGCCTTGCCAATCAACCCTGTCAAACGTTGGGTCGCCCCCATCCCCGGAATAACCCCCAGCTTGATTTCTGGTTGGGCAAAAGTGGCGGTATCAGCGGCGAAAATCATGTCGCACATCATCGCCAGTTCGCAGCCGCCGCCATACGCATAGCCTGTCACTGCGGCAATCGTGGGGGTGCGCAAACGGGTGAAACCTTCCCAGCCGGCGAAGTAGTCTTCGTTGAGCATGTCCAGATAGGATTTGCCGCTCATTTCTTTGATATCGGCCCCTGCCGCAAAAAACTCGCGGGTTCCCGTAATCACCACACACCCGACCCCAAGGTCTTGGTCCACTGCAGCCAAATGGCCGATCAACGCCTTCATCATCGCCGAACTCAGCGCATTCTTGGCTTCAGGGCGGTTGAGCTTGATCAGGACCACGCGGTCATGACGTTCCATTAAAACATTCATAGGCATCTCCAACGATTTGATTGATATCGCTCACACTTCAGGCTGTCTCAGGAATCCCAGATGGCACCCTGGGCGGGTATTCCGCGCGCTTCCAACTCTTGCACCACGCGTTGAGTCAACGCCTGGTTGGCAATACAAATCACCGCTTCGGCACCGCACGCTTGCACCGCGCCATAGGCCAACTGCACCAGGTCAGGCTTACCGCGCTCATCGGTGTCCCAGATCACTGCATGTGGCTGGGCCCGCAGAATCTCCTCCACCAGTTCATCGCCGTAGGTCTTCCTCGGGCTACGCGTGGACCAGATCAATTGAATAGGTACCTTCGCTGCGAGCAAATGCGGCATGACAGGCCCAATCCCGCTGCCTGTGGCGATGTACACCACAGACCTGAACAGGGTTTCTACATTGGCAACGCCGGCGGTGGTAATGCCCTTGACCCATACATAGCGGGGCAAGTCCTCGATAAACTCCCCGGTCCAATCGCCTGCGCGGGAAATGATCAGGCGAAACCCCGCCTCGCCTGGCGCGCAAATATTGGCAAAGGAGTGCCATTCCAACAGCGGGCTGCGGCTGATTGCGCTGGATGAACCGGCGAATGGCGAGGTGTGGCTCAAGCGCGTAATCACGGCATGTGTGGAAGGCCGCGTGTGTTCAACGGCAACCTTGCGCAGCCGCAACCAGGGCAGCAGGATGCTCAGGGTCAGCAGGACCAGCATCCAGAACGAAAGGCTGTGCAACAGGTTCGATGTGGTCGATAACGTTTGCCACCAGAACAACAGCAACGCGCTCCAACCGGCAAACCGATGAACCCGTTCAAACCCGTTGTGAAAGCGGCTTCGAATACGTGGTTGAGCCATAACCACCATGAACAGCAACACGCTGAGCAGCAACACGCTGACCCCGAGCGAACCTGCCGAAACACTGTCCGGTTGCTGCAGATACTGCGTGACCTGCACACCGACCAAGCCCGCAAACCATCCCGTGGCCGCCAAGGCTGCGCCGCTGTGCAGCCCGCCGAAGTGGTACACCTTGGCTGCGCTTCGCCGCACACCGAGCGGCCATGTACGCGGTATCCGCGTCGCCAGCCAAAACAGGCCATTGATCAGGTATTGCTGGCGAATCAGGATGGCGATCGACAGGTTAATCAGCACCATGTCCGACAGCGTCTGCACCGCAATGGCTTGCAGGTCCAGAGCCAACAGCACAAACACAGCGTTGCCAATCAAAACCCCTGAAGCCAGGCGGTGGTAATAAGAAAACATCGGCAGTGAAGCCCAGCGTCGCCAAAGCGCTGGCTTGGGCGGCACAACGGTACGGGTCAGCGCATCAATCATGACCAGGCTCCTGGGTCAAAACCGCTTGCGCCGCCACCTGCGACTCTCGGGCCACTTGCAGCAACAGTGCCTTGTCGATCTTGCCCCTGGCGGTCAGGGGAAAATCCTCCACCGCGTAGATGAACTGCGGCACGCAGTAGTAGGCCAGGCGCTGTTGACAGGCCAACCGGCAAGCCTCTATGTCAGCGTTGGCTGGGGAGACAAAGGCCACCAACGTACGATTGTCCAGCTTCAACGTGACCGCGCGCATGCAGTTCGCACCGGCCTCCAAAGCTGCCGACACCGCGTCCAGCTCTACGCGAAAACCGCGAACCTTCACCTGGTCATCCACACGACCTAAATGTTCGAGTCGGCCGTCAGCTACCCAGCGCCCAAGGTCTCGCGTACGAAACATCACCGCATCGCCGCCGCGAAAGGGATCCGGTCGGTACCGGTCCAACGTCAATGCCTTGTTGTTCAGATAGCCCGCCGTTACCCCCGTACCACCGGCCCACATCTCACCCATCTCGCCTATCGCGCAGGCACGCCCCTGGTAATCGAGCACATAGACGGTGTTGTTCGGTGTTGGCCTGCCGATAGTCAACGGCGTGCCTGGTACGTGCAGGTGCAAGGTGTTAACGATGGTGGTTTCGGTGGGCCCGCACCCGTTGTAGAACGTACAGTGTTCGGCCCAACGGTCTGCAAGCGCTTGGGAACAGGCCTCTCCGGCCACCGCAACGTACTTGAGGTCGGGACATTGCAAAGGGTCCAGGGTGGCCAGTATCGATGGCGTTGCGATCAACACGTTGCACTGGGCCGCTGTCTGCGCGATATCTTTGCCGCGAATCAGTAAGGTCGCGCCATGCGCCAGGCAACCGAGTATTTCCCAGGCGGCCATATCAAAGCCGATATTGAGAATCTGCCCAACAGTGCGCCCCGGCGCCATTCCCATCTGCCCAGGTTGGGTCAACAGAATGTTGCACACGTTGCGGTGGCTGACACACACGCCGTTGGGACGCCCAGTGGTTCCGGAAGTAAACAGCACAAAACACAGGCCATCGGGATTGACCTCGGCGGACACGCCATCATTGTTCTCAGCCACCCAAGGGGTTTGCGCAATGAACGTGTCCAGACACAAGCAGCGGGAGGCCGCGTCTGCCGGAATGTGCTCCAGCACGTTCGACAACGTCAGAATGACCGGACTGGACAACGACTCCAGAACCATACCCAACTGCAGGGTAGGCACGATTCTGGCGTCCTGTGGCACATACGCGGCCCCCACCTTCAACACCGCCAGAAGCCCGACCAGCATTGGAATCGAACGTTCGACGAACAACCCCACCGTGTCACCCCGCTTCACACCCTTTGCAAGCAGGTACACAGCCAAACGGTTGGCTTGTCGGTTAAGCTGTTCATAGCTGATACGTTGGCCCGCGCACACCGCCGCTGTGGCGTGGGGCGCCAACTTCGCTTGTGCTTCGATGGCGTGGTGTACGTTGGCGTAGGCGGCCAGCGCTGAAGGGCCGCATCCCCATTGCTCAAATAGAACTCGCTGCGCGGCAGGCAAATGAGCCAGCGAGGCGTTGGAAAAAAACTGTTTAACGCTCGGTGAATACGTCATGAGCACCCTCTCTCTGTTGGCCTGCCGGCTGAATACCGACAGATACAAGGGTGGATAGAGGACGCCGCACGAGATTACAGACTCTCAAGCTATGCAGAAGCTTCCCACTCATACCTGGGGAAGTTTCTTTGCACAGTTCATGGAATAACCTACACAGACCGACGTCTACCTCAACACAAGTGAGTAGACTCATCCCATGCATGAACTCGACGAACAGTTACGTGAACTCATCCCCAGGTTGCGGCGTTTTGCCGTGTCCCTGACGCGCAACAGCAGTAGCGCCGATGACCTGGTGCAATCGACCCTGGAGCGCGCCATCGTCGCCTGGGCCGATAAACGTATCGAGGGCGACCTGCGCGCGTGGCTGTTTTCGATCCTGTACCGCCAGTTCCTCGACGCCCACCGCCGCAGCCGTCGCTATGCGCGCATGCTCGAATTTTTCACCGGTCGAGATGACGTGCAACCTTCGGTGGAACGCACGGTGCTGGCCCAATCCACCCTGCAAGCCTTCGACCAACTGAACACCGAACAGCGCGCCCTGCTGCTGTGGGTGTCTGTCGAAGGCTTGAGCTACAAGGAGGTGGCCGAGATCCTCAAGGTGCCCATCGGTACCGTGATGTCACGCCTGTCCCGCGCGCGCCAAGCGTTGCGTCAACTCAGCGATGGCGAAATGACCGGCCCTTCCCTGCGGAGACTCAAATGATCAGCCTGCCCCCCAGCGAACGCGATTTACACGCCTACGTCGATCACCAATTGCTGGACAGTGATCGCCGTGTGCTTGAAACCTGGCTGGCCAGCCACCCCGAAGTGGCGGCCCAGGTACAGGCCTGGCAACAGGATGCACAGTTGCTGCGTGCGTCGCTGAGCGGCGCCCTGCAACAGCCGCACAACCCGGCATTGGACCCGGCGCTGATTCGCCAGCGCATCAAGAAACAGTCCCGTCGGCACTTGGCCACGGCGGCGTTGTTGCTGATCGCCGTGAGCCTCGGCGGGTTTGGCGGTTGGCACGCCCGCGAAGCCACCCAGCCGCCGCTGCTGCCGATGACCGACGCCATGCAGGCCTACCGCCTGTTTGCCCAGGACGGCATCATGCCCGCCGACTACAACGCCCAGGACCGCAGCACCATGCAGGCCTGGCTCGACCGCTATTTCAACCAGGCCCATCGCCTGCCTGACCTCAGCCAAGCCGGCTTCAAGCCGGTCAGCGGGCGCCTGCTCACCACCGACCAAGGCGCGGCAGCCATGGTGCTGTACCAGGACGCCCAAGGCCGGCGCATCAGCTTCTATATCCGCCCGCCGGGCCCGAACAACGGTTTCCTGCCTCGCGGCAGCCGCAGTGCCGATGGCTTGCAGGCCGACTACTGGTCGGGCGGCGGCTACAACTATGCGATGGTCAGCCCGGTGGATCAGGCCGCCGCGCTGCAGACGCCATTCTAGAAACCGACGTCCAGCACCACATTGTCCAGGTAGGTGCCGGCCGGTGGCGTGGGCTGGTCGGTGTAAACCTTGGCGTTGTAGTTGTACACCTGGCTACCGACGCCCAAGCCGTTGCCAGGGTTGACCTCGGCCGTGGAACTGGCCCGCCGCGCCGCGCCGACACTGCCCCAACGCGTGGTGCCGGCGCTTTGGAAAATGTCATAGGCCAGGTAGTTGCTGCCGGAAATCATGCGCCGCCGACCACCGACACTCACCGGGTTCTGGCCATCGCTCAAGCCCACGGTATAGGCGCTGCCCTTGGTGCAGGCGATGTTGATGGTCTGCCCGGTCACCGCAGTAAACCCACTGACCACCGGCGCGCTGCCAAAGCTGATATTCGGGGCGGTGATCTGGCAGTCGTTGGTCACGGTCATGCTGACGGTCAGGGACGCCGTGCCGCTGCCAGTGTCACGTCCCAGGCAGGCGCCGCCAATGCCGACTCCCGAGCAATAGTTCCAGTTCCACGCGATGCTCAATGTCTCGGTGTACACCCCGGCAGCGACGTTGCTGCCGGTGATGCTGCTCAGGTACAGCGGCACGGTTTTCGCGCCGGGCCCAGTGACCAGGCCAATGCTCTGGGCGATGCCGCCAGCGCCGCCGAAATCGAACTGCGCACCACGGGTGATGGGATAACTGGTGCTGTTGTTGCCGTAAATCGTGTAGCCGATCACATCACCGGTCGGCCCGACCATGCCGCTTTGGGTGGAGGTGATCGTGGCGTAAAAGTGGTCAGTGGGTACCAGCAACGAAATCAATGCCGGGGTGCAACTCAAGCCCGAGTTTGTCGTAGAGCTGGTTTGCGCGGCGGTACGCACCGTCATCGAACTGATCGAGCCAAAACTGGCCGGCACGGTGGACACCACCGAACACGCCGCCATGGCCTGCCCGCAAAGCAACAAACCTACGCCATACAACCCTACGCTGCCCCTCACCTGAACACTCCCTGTTCAATCCCTCATTGGCACATTAACGGCCCGATCAAGGGCACGTCCTGTTGCTGCTCATCAATATCGAAGGTTACCTGGCAAGTGCGGCCCTCTCCCAAAGTGACCTGCAAGGTGTTGTGGGCGCTGAGGTTTTCCAGATACACCAGGCCATCCCAGCCGACCACCGCCTGAGTGTTGCTTTGCTCGTGCATTACCAGACTGCCCAGCGCCAATTCCTGGTGCTGGCGGTCCACCAGGGTGATGCTTGCGGCGAGCACCCGGCGCAGGGGGAATTCCAGCAAGTAACCACTGCCCCGGCGTACCGACACGCGCTGTTCCACATTGGGGCTTTGCACATTCGCCGGCAGGTTCAACGGGTCGATCTCGTATTTGCCGCGGTAATAGGCACTGCTCCACGGCACCAGCAAATGGCCGTTGCGGTCGGTCTGGCCCACCAGCTGGTTTTCGTAGCGCACCGGAATGCCGGCGAAACCCTGGGTGCTCACCACCACAAACGCGTCATTGATACGGTTGGCGGCAAAGGTTTCGCCGCCCATCCATACCAGCGAGCCGCTGGCGTCCGCCCAACGCGTCATGGCCTCGCTGCTGCCGTACACACCAGCCTGCAACTGCACCGACTGCAAGCGCCAGGTCAGGTCGGCCTGCCGATAGCTGGGGGCATCGCCCTGGGCATAGCCGAGGTTGTAGCCCACCCCGCCTTCGCTGGGCACCGCGCGGCTGTAGTTGATGCGCTGGCGACTGGCGCCATCCTTGCTGCGCTCGGTGCTCAAGGCCAGGCTGGCGTTGAGGTCGAACGGGATGACCAGTTGCGCCTGCATGGCCCAGTTGCTGTCACCGATTTCGCGATTGGCCGACAGATAAAAGCTGGTGTTGCGCCACAACGGTTTGCTCCAGCTCAGGTTGAGCAGGCGCGTGCGCGAGTCGTCCGCGGCCTGCACGTCGAAATAGCCCAAGCCCAGGCTGCCGAAACGTTGGAGATTGAGGCTCAGGGTCACCTGCTCGCTGCGCTTGCTGAGGCTGGCGTAAGGGGTATCGACCAGGGTCAGGTCGGCATAGTCGTCGCGGCGCTCCACCCGCTGGTACATAAAGCTGTAGCGCGTGCTGTTGTACTGGTAACCGAGGCTCAGTTGCTGGCCCGTGCGGCTGTCGAACTGGCTCTGGCTGAGGGCGGTATTGAGCACGCCGAAGTTGCCCAGGCGCAGGTTACCGCCGAGCCCGCCGAGGGTCAGGTCGCTGGAGGCTTCGGCGTGGCTCTCCAGGGTCAGGTTATCGGAATAGCCATAACGGAATGTGCCACTGGCTACGCCTGGGCCGTAGCCGAAATCCCGCAGGGTGTAGTCACGGCGCAAGGTACCGGCGGCCAGCAAAAAATCCGTCAAGCCTTGTTGCAGCAAGGTGCTGGTGACGTAGAACGGTACCGTGGTCGACACCTGGCGGCCCAGGGCATCGGTGGTGACCACCACGGCCTCGCCGGCACCGTTGATGAACGGGATGTTGGTCAAGGTGTAGGGGCCGGGTTGCAGTTGCGCGGTGTCTGATTTGTAGCCGTTGATAAACAGGTCCACCGACGACGGCACCGCCGCCTCACCGGCGAATTGCGGTAAGGGGTACGTGACTAGGTCGGGGCGCACGGCAAAATCCCGAGACAGTTGCACCCCGCCCAGGCGCACCGAACTGCTCCAGGGCAGCGCACCGCTGATCACGTCGCCGGCCTCGTAGGTCAGCAGGCGCTCATCATCGGAAAAACGCCAGGTGGTGTCGTAACGTCGGTAACCATTGTTGAGGGTGCTGCCGCTGATTCCATCGGACAGGGTCTGGCGCAGTTGCCCGGTGGTGGACAAGGTGCCCCAGGTGTCGAACAGCCGCACTTCGTTCCACGCCGCGAGGTAACTGCCGCCGTCGTCGGTATCATTGAAATACACGTCATAGTTGAGCAAGGCGCCGAAGCTGCTCATGGCCTGGGTGCGCGGATAGGTATTGCGGTTGCCGATGAACTGTTCCTGCAACCACGAGGGCGGCACATCCAGCAACAGGCGCTGGCCGTTGCTGTCGTAGTCGCTGTGCAGGCCCGGCACTTGGTCCAGGGCTACGCTGCCGACCGGCTCACCGGGCAGTTTCATGCCCACGTCCTGCAACGCGCTGGCCGGCACAAACAACTGGCCAGCGCGCTGCTCGACCGCAATGACGCGGCCGGTGTCCATCTGGTTGACCACCAGTTCCAGAAACAGCTGTGCATTGGCAACTGCCTCCATGCTGCCGGGCGGCGGCGGCAAGTCGCCTGCCATCGCTGCGCCCCACAGCCCGCTTGCTACTGCCACCGACGGCCATAAAACCCGAGCCCAACCACGACTCACCATGGCGTTGTGTCCTTCAATGGACATCTCCATCCTGTTAAAACCCGGGCGCGTGCCCGTTGCGCTACATAACGGCTATCGCTTGGGCGCCAGGCTCTCCAGTTGCGGCGCGCCGTTGACGCGTACCTGCAACGGCTGGTCGGCCGATACGGCATCCGGCACCGGCCAGCGCATGCTCGCGCCCGGCAGCACATAGCCGAGCAAACCGTCCACCAACGGCCGCGTCTGCCCGCCCTGTTTGAATGACGCATCGGTGAGCCGCGCATGCACGGCGCCCTGGTTGCGCACCTCGATGTAGTTGCGCCCTGCCACGTTGACCTTTTGCCAGCTCAACTGCGGCTTGCCCGCGCCCTTGGGGTCGCGCTGGCGGGTAGCGTCGTCCTTGCTCCACAAGCCGGCGCCGTAGGCAAACAACGGCACCGAATAACGCATCTGGAAGCGAATCGCCGCCGCTGTGTTCTTGCCCTCCGGCGGCGTGGGCACCTGCAGCGCCGAGGGGATTTCGTCAATGATGATGCGATAGGCCAACTCCTGCCCCGGCGGCACTTCCCGGGTGCGGGTCAGGCGCACCAGTTGCTTCTGGCCCGGCTCGATCTTGGCCACCGGCGGGCTGCCGATCACATCGCGCTGGTTCTGGTACTGCTCGTCAAAGCCATTCTGGCTCCAGGCAAACACGCGGATCTGCAGGTTGGCGGTCTCGGTGCCACGGTTCTCCAGCCACAGCGCGCTGGCCTGTTGGTCAGCCTCCAGCACCGGGTCGATGGGCCAGATCAGCACCGAACTGGCCGCCTGTCCAAACCCCGCCGTACACAACGCCCCCAAGGCGAAACCCGCGGTCCATAACCGTCGCAAAGCACACCCCATAACACCCCTCCTTAAAACCGTTAGCCCTACCACGTCAGCTGCACCTGCAGCGTGTCGCTGTACGTCCCCCCAGGCTGATTGCCCGGTAAAACCACCCGCCCGTAAATCGGCAGGCTGATGTTGCTCGCATCGCTGTACGTCACGCTGACGCTCTGGCTGATACCCAGGCTCTGGCTGAACGCCGCATCGCGAAACAATTGGTATGCCACTCGCGCGCTGCCACTGTTGAGCTGCAAGTTGCGCCCAGTGCTGCTGTGCAGGCCGCCATCGACGCTCATGCTCAGGGCCACGCCCGGCGTGCATTGCAGGGTTACACCGCCAGTGAGGGCCGCCGTCACCGTGCTGGTGGCCAGGGCCGAATAGCTGCCGTAGGCCAACGTGCCGTAGTTGGAGCCGCCGCCCACGATCAGGCAACCTGGCGTGATGGTCGCGCTCACCTGGAAGCTCTGGTTGACCACCGCCGACAGTGGCAACGGCATCGCCAGGCCGACGGCGAGCAACACCCTGGGCCACATCGTTAGAACGTCAGTTCCACGGCCACCGTGTCGGTGTAGGTGCCCGCTGGCAGCCCCGCTTTGCCCACCGCCCGGCCGTAAAGGTTGACGGTCTGTGCCACGCCGGTACTGGTGGCAAGTGTCACCACGCCGTCAATTGCCAACAGCGCGGAACGCCCACTGTCGGTGTAAAAATCGTAGGGCACGAAGTTACCCACGCCATCGGCCAACGCTCGGGTGCCACCGGGGGAAGCACCATCGTGGGCGCCGGCACGCACCTTGATCGTTGGCGCGGTGCCAGCCGAACACAGGATCGACAACGCCCCGCCGGTACCGGTGCCGCCGAGCAACTGGGCGTCGGCATTGGTAAACAGGCTGTTGGTGGTGCCGAAATTCAAGCTACCGAAATTCAGCCCGGTGGCCGCGCCAGAGCCGTTGACCTGGCAACTGGCGATCAAAGTCAGGCTGGAGCTGATCTGCCCGGCCACCGTGGTCGCCGCGTTCAGGCTGGACGCCAGCCCCAGGCCCAGGGCGCAGAGGCCGATTCGCGATACAAGTACATGCATGATATCCATCCTCATGGTTTACCAATCCAGAGTCACCGTCAGGGTGTCTGTGTAGATGCCGGCCGGTAGGGCCCTGGTATTCGCCACCACGGAGCCGAATACCGGGATTGGTACTTGGGTGCCCTGGGTCACGACGAAATTGCGTTGCTGGCCGATGCGGTAGGCACTGCGCCCCTGGGGGTCAGCCGAGAGTCGATAGGGAATGGTCTGGCGGCCATTGCTCAGGCGCCGTGTGGTGCCGTCGCCGTTGGCGCCGCCGTCGATGGTCACCGTGAAACTGCTGACCACCGAGGGGTTGCAGGACACCGACAGCGGCGCCTTGTCGCCATCGGAAATCGCCGCGTCCAAGGTCTCGTTCCAGGTCGGCCCCTGGCTGCCAAAGTCCAACAGCGCGGTGCCGCCTTCGGGGGTGACCGGCGCGGTTTCCACGCCCTTGCTCACTTCGCAACTGGCGGTGATCACCAACCGTGCGTGGACCTGGCCGTTGACCACCGCCGCCTGCGCGTCATCCGCCAGCAACAGCAGGCCGCCCAGGGCCGTCACGGCCAGGTAGCGGCTTACCATGTGACCGTGACCTTGAGCAGGTCGGAATAACGGCCGACGGCGGGGATGTCCTTGAGCGGTTCGATGCGCCCATACAACGGCAGCTCCACAGAGCCGGTGTCCGGCACGCGGCCACTGACGGGCACGTCCACCGGCAAGGGGATCAGCCGCGCGGCGTCGGCATAGATGCGATAGGGGATGGGCCGGCTGGAGGGTGCCGGATTGGCGAGATAACGCACTTCGCCGACGCCGCCATGCAGGCCGCCGTCAACGCGCACCTGGTAAGGCGTGTCGGGGTTGCATTCCAGGCGCGGCTGGCGCTGGCTGATCAGGGCCGCACTCAGGGGGCCGGCCGGGTCATCCAGACGCGGGCCACTGCCGAAATCCAATACGCCAAGTTGCTCGATGCCCGCACTACGGGTGGTGCCCACCAACTGGCAACCCCGTTGCACGTCGATACGCACCTGCACCTGGAGTTGCGCAGCAATCGCCGCGTTGCAGAGCATCGTGCCCATGACTGCCAATACCGCCGGTCCCTTCACAGCCCCAATTCCTTATACAGGGGTGACAACTGTGTATGAGGTTAGCCAGTTAACCCGAAAGTGCCAGTTTGCAAGGCTTGGGGCCGTTCGCTATTGGTCAAATGGCATCGAGCGTCTTACAGTGAGCGACCACCGCAATACAGAGTGTTTATTCTTGGCCGTGCTTGCCCTGCTCCAGCGCCTGCTGGGTAAAAAAACCGACGCCTCGGACGCCTCGCCTATCCCGGCATATTTTCAACAAAAGGCCGAACAACAGGGTTATACCCTCAGTGACGGGCAAATCCGGGCGATTAGCGCCCTGAATCGCGAGGCCCAGCACCTGCTCAACGGCCAGGCCACGCGCAGCCTGTACCTGCATGGCCCGGTGGGGCGTGGCAAAAGCTGGCTGCTGGACGGGTTTTTCCAGGCGCTGCCCATCGCCGAGAAGCAGCGCGTGCATTTCCACACCTTCTTCGCCCGGCTGCACCAGGGCATGTTCCTGCACCGCGGGCATGACGATGCCCTGGGCGTCACGCTGGACGAGCTGCTGGTCGGCTGCCGAGTGCTGTGTTTCGACGAATTCCATGTGCACGATATCGGCGATGCGATGCTCATCAGCCGTTTGTTCAAGGCCCTGTTCCAGCGCGGCGTGCTGGTGCTGGTGACTTCCAACTACCCGCCGGAAGGATTGCTGCCCAACCCGCTGTACCACGAGCGCTTCAAACCGGTGATAGAACTGATCGCCGCGCGCATGGAGGTGCAGGAAGTCAGTGCGCCCCAGGACTTTCGCAGCCTGGCCCAGGCCCACGCGCAACAGCGCTTCACGGGCGGCCAGTACGTCTGGCCAGGTACGGCTGGCCAGCGTGAAAGCCTGGGCCTGCCTGCCACAGATTGCCCGGCGCACACCCTGAAGGTCGGCACTCGGCAGTTAAAGTGCCGAGGCCATCAGGCGCGAACCATCGCGTTCACCTTCAACGACCTGTGCGAACAACTCACGGCGGTCATGGACTACCTGTTGCTGTGCCAGGACTTCGACCACTGGATCATCGACGGCCTGCCGCAGCTGGCCGAATGCCCCATCGCCGTGCAACAGCGCTTTATCAACCTGGTGGACGTGCTCTACGACCAGGACAAGCAACTGACGCTGATCGGCCACCAGCCCCTGGATACATGCCTGGAAGGCCAGGCCATCGACCTCGCCCGCACCGCCAGTCGCTTGCGCCAATTGCACACCCTGTGCCCGCAAACCGCACCCGAGCCGCTATCATGAGCGCCTTTTACGCCCCCTTTCCGAGCACCGCGCCCTGCATGAATACCCTCGCCCAACTCAAGGCTGGCCAATTGGCCGGCGCTACGCGCCTGGACCTGGCCTGCGGGCTGACCGAGTTCCCCCGGGAAATTTTCGATCTGGCCGACTCGCTGGAAATCCTCAACCTCACCGGCAACGCCCTGAGCAGCCTGCCCGACGACCTGCACCGCCTGACGCACCTGCGCGTGCTGTTCTGTTCGGACAACGCCTTTACCGAACTGCCGCAATGCCTGGGCCAGTGCGCCAAGCTGA
The DNA here is from genome assembly GCF_002018845.1 of Pseudomonas sp. MF6394. Lineage (NCBI taxonomy): Bacteria > Pseudomonadati > Pseudomonadota > Gammaproteobacteria > Pseudomonadales > Pseudomonadaceae > Pseudomonas > Pseudomonas sp. MF6394. The sequence continues at coordinate 80,795 of NZ_MVOJ01000017.1, read as the reverse complement.
GCATGATCGGCTTCAAGGCCAACCAGATCAGTCAAGTACCCGCCGCCGCCCTGCCGCCGCTGTTGCGCTGGCTGATCCTCACCGATAACTGCATCAGCCAGTTGCCCGATGAGCTGGGCCAACGTCCCTTGCTGCAAAAGTTGATGCTGGCCGGTAACCAGTTGACCGACCTGCCGCCAAGCCTGGCCAAATGCCAAAACCTGGAGTTGATCCGCATCGCCTCCAACCGCCTCACCCAACTGCCGCAATGGCTGCTGTCCCTGCCGAGCCTGACCTGGCTGGCCTACGCCGGCAACCCGGTGGAAATGGCCGTGCAGGTAAGCAGTGATGAGGCGACGCCGAACATTGCCTGGCAGGAACTGGAAATGGGCGAAGTCCTGGGCGAAGGTGCCTCGGGGATCATTCGCAAGGCGCTGTGGAAACCCCGGGCGTTGCCGGTTGCGGTCAAGCTGTACAAGGGCACCATCACCAGCGACGGTTCACCGCTGCATGAAATGCAAGCCTGCATCGCCGCCGGGCTGCACCCCAACCTGATCAAGGTTGAAGGACGCGTCATCGGCCACCCCGACAACCAGGCCGCCCTGGTGATGGACCTGATCGACCCGAGTTACCGCAACCTCGCGGCCCTGCCAAGCCTGGCGTCGTGCACGCGGGATGTCTACGCACCCACCACCCGTTTCAGCCTGGACGTGGCACTGCGCATGGCACGGGGCATCGCTTCGGTGGCGGCGCACCTGCATCGCCAAGGCATTACCCATGGTGACCTGTATGGCCACAATATTTTGTGGAACGCAGAGGGTGATTGCTTGCTGGGAGACTTTGGCGCGGCGTCCTTCCATGCCACGGCGGACACGTTGGAAACCCGTGCGCTGCAGCGTATTGAAGTGCGCGCGTTCGGGGTGTTGCTGGGGGAATTGTTGGAGCGGGCTGAGGCCAGTGACGAAAGCTTGCAGGCACTGCAACAACGCTGCTGCCAGCCGGATGTGCTGGCGCGGCCGTGCTTTGAAGAAATTGAGGTCTTGCTCGAATCTATGCAACACCACTAAACCAATGTGGGAGCGGGCTTGCTCGCGAATGCGGTGGAACACAGCCAATACATCTGTTGACTGTCACACCGCATTCGCGAGCAAGCCCGCTCCCACAGGTTGACCGCGTGTACTCAGATAAACATCAGCCCGCCAGGCCGACAAACATATCCTGCACATCATCATGGTTGTCCAGGCCTTCCAGGAACGCCTCGACTTCTGCCATCTGCTCATCGGTCAAACCGCTGACCGGGTTCTTGGAGATATAACCCAGCTTGGCCGACAGCACGGTGAAGCCCTGCTCCGGCAAGGCCTTCTGCACGGCATCCAGGTCGGTGGTTTCGGTGATGAACAAGGTGGCGCCTTCTTCACCCTCTTCAAAGTCCTGGGCGCCTGCTTCGATGGCGGCCATTTCCGGATCGGCGTCCGGGGTGTCCGGCGATGCTTCGATCAGGCCGACATGGTTGAAATCCCACGCCACCGAACCGGAAGCGCCCAGTTGGCCCTTGCGGAAGGCCACGCGGATTTCCGCCACGGTGCGGTTGATGTTGTCAGTCACGCACTCGACGATCAACGGCACCTGGTGCGGCGCGAAACCTTCGTAGGTCACGCGGTGGTATTGCACGGTTTCACCGAGCAAACCGGCGCCCTTCTTGATCGCGCGGTCCAGGGTTTCCTTGGGCATCGAGGCCTTTTTGGCCTGTTCCACCACCAGGCGCAGGTGCGCGTTGGTGGAGGTATCGGCGCCGTTGCGGGCGGCGATGGTGATTTCTTTCACCAGCTTGCCGAAAATCTTGCCCTTGGCATTGGCTGCCGCTTCTTTATGTTTGACTTTCCACTGTGCGCCCATGACTCACTCTCTTATTTCCATCGCGCCCAAACGTCTACTGGCCGGCGCTTTGGGGGCAGAGTTTATAGCGCGAGAACGCTTCGTTCCACCAAAAAACCGGCCAGGGTACTCAGGTGCGCAGGGGTTTGATCACCGCATTGCGGTCCGGCACAAAATCCCCGGCCTGGGCCAGTACGGCGGGCCTGGCATTCCAGTAGGGCATCAGCACCAGCGACGAAAACAGTGCCGCACCGGCAAACACGATAAAAACCGTGACGGTATCGAAATAGCCTGGCAGCAAACCACCCAGGATCGCCCCCACCGAACCGCAGCCGTTGACAAAGCCCGCAGCGGTAGCGCCGGCCTTGGCGGTGCCGAAGTCGATGGCCGCCGTGCTGCTGATCATCGAGTCCGGCCCATACAGCGTCAGCCCCATGACAAACAGCAAGGTCATCACCAGCGCTACACTGCCGGTGTGCAGCGCGCCCATAAACAACGCCAGGGCAACCGTCAGCGCCAACAGGCTCAGCACACAGGCGGGCATGCGCCGCGCGCCGAACAGCTTGTCGGAGGCCAGGCCGATCAACACCGGCCCGAGCAAACCGGCCAACTCAAACGCGGTGGGCACGATGGCGGCCCCGACCTTGCCCACCGACGGCATCTGCTCGTAGACGATCACCGGGCCCCACAACAGAATCGCATAGCGCGCCGGCTTGAGCAGGAAGTACGCCAGTCCCAGGGTCAATACCGTGCGATTGCGCAGGATCGCGCGCAGGGGTTCGAGTACGCTGACGCGCTGCTCGGCGGCCAACTGCTCGGCACTCAACACCGGCTCGGGTTCGACTGCCGGCAAACCCACATCCTGTGGAGTATTGCGCTGGAACATAAAGAACAGCACGGCCACCACGGCCACCACTGCGGCACTGGAAATAAATGCCGCATGCCAACTGCCGATCAGCGTATAAGCCCACAAACCGGCAAACGGTGACGCAACCAACCCGCCAAACGCATAACACGAACTCCACAGCCCCAGCACCCGTCCCCGCTGCTGGGCCGGGAAGAAACTGCCGAGGTTCTTGCACAGCCCCGACCAGCCAGTGGACTGGGCCAAGCCCTGTATCAACATGCAGGTGACAAAGATCGGCAACGTGGCAAAGGTGCCCATCACCAGCGCCGCAGCCGCAGAAATCAGCAAGCCACCGAGCACCACCACCCGTGGCCCGAAGCGGTCGGCAAGCATGCCCCAGGTGAACTGGCCCACGGCATACGCGGCGAGGTAGAGGCCATCCAGGTTGGCCATCGTCATTTTGTCGAGGGTAAAACTCGGGTCGTCGCCAATCCCCAGCTTTGCCACCGAAAAGGCTTTGCGGGTGAAATAGAAAGCGGCGTACGCCAGCCAGGTAATCGCGAAAATCTGCACGCGCCAACGCTTGATGCTACCCATAGGGATATTCATGGTGGTTCTGACCTCAGGTGTGAGTGTGCCGGCAGAATCGAAAGAAAACGCCTGTTGTTTTTATGGTTGAGCACTGCAATACCGGGCCTTGAATAGCGCGGCATTGGTCAGATGGGTGCGGTGTGCCTGCGCCCATGATCGCCGTGGTTGTAGGACTCAACCTACGGCGACTGAGGAGCATCAAAGCAATGGCTGACTCATAGGTAAAATCGATTTATCGTATTTCAAATATAAGTTCAGCTTTTAAGAGGATGTGCCATGTCGGTTTCCCATGCCCAGCTCAAAGCCTTCCATGCGGTGGCCATTCACGGCAGTTTTACCGGGGCCGCCGAACGCCTGTTCCTGACCCAACCTGCGATTTCCGACCAGGTGCGCAAACTGGAAGAGCGCTTCGGCGTATTGCTGTTTCACCGCAACAAGCGTTCGGTGCGCCTGACCGATCTGGGTGAACGCCTGCTGGCCATTACCCAACGCCTGTTTGTGATCGAGGCCGAAGCCGAAGAATTGCTGCAGGATTCGCGTGCCCTGCTCACCGGAACTCTCACCCTGGCGGTGGATGCGCCCGTGCACGTATTGCCGCAGATCGCGCGCTTCTGCCAACGCTACCCTGGGATCAGCGTGAAAATCGAAACCGGCAATACCGACGAGTCGCTGTCGCGTCTTTACAACTATCAGGCCGACCTGGCGCTGTTGGGGCGCGATGTCGATGATGCGCGCCTGTTGTCAGTGCCGCTGCCCGACGACCAACTGTTGGCTTTTGTCGCACGGGATCATGCCTGGGCCGGGCGCGAATCAATCTGCCTGGCCGACCTGGATGACACCCCGCTGGTACTGCGGGAAACCGGCTCGGTCACCCGCCAGACCCTGGAGCAGGAAATGCGCCAGGCCGGCCTGCGCATTCGCCCGGCCATCCAGGTGGAAGGCCGCGAGGCCGCCCGCGAAGCGGTGGTGGTCGGGATTGGCGTCGGCGTGGTGTCGGCGGCAGAGTTCGGCGCCGACGCGCGGGTGTACGCCATGCCCATCCGCGATTGCACCCAACGCATGAAAGAAACCCTGGTGTGCCTGAAAGAACAGAGTTCACGCCGCGTGGTCGCGACCTTCCTGGAGATCGTACGTGAAAGCCTTCACGCCAACTCGAAAAACGCCTGAATCAAGCGCAGCGAGCGGCGGCGCTCCATGCAGCCGAGCATGTGCTGGTTCAGCAGGCCATCGCCGAGGATCGGCACCGCCTGTACACGCGGGTCCGGGCTGACCTCCATCGACGACACCACACCCACCCCCAACTCTGCCGCCACCGCTTCGGTCACGGCTTCACGACTGTCGAGTTCCAACAGCACTTTGGGTTGCACATTCGCCGCCAGGCACGCGTCATCAAAGGTACGGCGGGTGATGGAACTGGGCTCGCGCAGCACCATGATCACCTCATGCAACTGCGCCAGTTCAATACCCTTGCGCTGCTTGGCCCACGGGTGCGCGGCCGGCACCAAGGCGCAAATCCGTGACTCGTCCAAGGGTTGCAAGTGCAGGCCATTGCGCGGTTCCACCTCGGTGAGCACCGCCACATCCGCATGTTCGGACAGCAGCGCCGCCAGAGTTTCCTGAGCATTACCCAAACGCAGATTCACGGTAATGCCGGGGTAGCGTGCGCGCAGGCTGGCGATCATCGGCATGACCAAGTGAGGGCCATCCGCCGCCACTTCCAGGCGCCCGGTGAGCAACTGGCGGTTGGCCTCCAACATGGTTTGCGCCTCGTCGACCAAGCCGAAGATAGCGCGGGTGATGGCCGCCAGGCGCGCACCTTCCTCGGTCAACTCCACCCGGCGTGCGGTGCGACGCAACAGCGGGATCTGGTAGTGCTCCTCAAGCGCCTTGATATGCCCGGTCACCGCCGGCTGGCTGATAAACAGCCGAGCCGCCGCACGGGTAAAACTGCCCTCACGGGCCACGGCATCGAATGCGCGCAGTTGAAACAGGTTCATAGCTATCGGCCTCACTGATAGCTCGCATAACAACAAACAATTTGATTGATGACAAGCCAAACTGCAATTTAGGCGCCGTAGCTTGTCCCCCGAAACCTTGCGAGGATTTGACATGACCCCTGCCGCGCCGATCCTGTTAACCCCCGGCCCCCTCACCACATCAAACCGTACCCGCCAGGCGATGATGGTGGATTGGGGCTCATGGGACGACCGCTTCAACCAGCTCACCGCCAGTGTGTGCACGCAGTTGCTGGCAATCCTCAACGGCGCCGACAGCCACCACTGCGTGCCGTTGCAAGGCAGCGGCACCTTCGCCGTCGAAGCTGCGATCGGCACCTTGGTCCCCCGCAATGGCAAGGTGCTGGTGTTGATCAACGGCGCCTACGGCAAGCGCCTGGCGAAAATCTGTGAGGTGCTTGGCCGCGAATTCAGCACCTTTGAAACCGCCGAAGACGAGCCCACCACTGCCGCCGATGTGGATCGCCTGTTACACGCCGACAGCGCCATCACCCACGTCGCGCTGATTCATTGCGAAACCAGCACCGGTATTCTCAACCCGTTGGCGCAGATTGCCGAGGTGGTCAAACGCCACGGCAAGCGCCTGATCATCGACGCCATGAGTTCCTTCGGCGCGCTGCCGATTGATGCCCGCGAAGTCCCCTTCGACGCGCTGATCGCCGCCTCGGGCAAATGCCTGGAAGGCGTACCGGGCATGGGCTTTGTCTTTGCCGAAAAAGCCGCGCTGGCCGCCGCCCAGGGCAACTGCCATTCCCTGGCGATGGACCTGTTCGACCAGCACAGCTATATGGCCAAGACCGGACAATGGCGCTTCACCCCGCCTACCCACGTGGTCGCCGCCCTGCATGAAGCACTGTTGCAATACGCCGAGGAAGGCGGCCTGCCCGCCCGTCACCGGCGCTATGCGCATAACTGCCAGGCATTGCTGGACGGCATGGCCGAATTGGGCCTGCGCAGCTTTCTACCGGCGGCGATCCAGGCGCCGATCATCGCCACCTTCCACGCCCCCGACGACCCGCGCTACCAGTTCAACGCGTTCTACGAACGGGTCAAGGCCAAGGGTTTCATTCTGTACCCGGGCAAATTGACCCAGGTGGAAACCTTCCGCGTGGGCTGCATCGGCCATGTCGACGCCGATGGCATGCGCGCAGCGGTCAAGGCCATCGCCGAGGTGCTGCAAGAAATGTGTAGGAGCGAGCTTGCTCGCGAAGCACGTTAACGATAGCGCGGGCATCCTGAGTCAACGCGGTGCCTGGATGTTTTTCGCGAGCAAGCTCGCTCCTACATAGATGAATGTTATTACCCCACAGGATCTGAACCATGAACTATCAAAACCCCAACACCCTCCAGGCCGTTATCCTCGACTGGGCCGGCACGGTGGTCGATTTCGGCTCCTTCGCCCCTACGCAGATCTTTGTCGAGGCCTTCGCCGAGTTCGACGTGCAGGTGTCTATCGAGGAGGCCCGTGGCCCGATGGGCATGGGCAAGTGGGACCATATCCGCACCCTCTGCGACCAGCCGCAGGTTGCCGAACGCTACCGCCAGGCGTTCGGCCGCACGCCCACCGACGACGACGTGACCGCCATCTACCAGCGCTTCATGCCGCTGCAGATCGAGAAGATCGCCGAACACTCGGCCCTGATCCCCGGTGCCCTCGACACCATCGCCGCCCTGCGCGGCAAAGGTATCAAGATCGGTTCCTGCTCCGGCTACCCCAAGCAGGTGATGGACAAGGTCGTGGCCCTGGCTGCCACCAACGGCTACGTCGCCGACCACGTCGTGGCCACTGACGAAGTGCCCAACGGCCGACCATGGCCGGCCCAGGCGCTGGCCAACGTGATCGCCCTGGGCATCGAGGATGTGGCGGCCTGCGTGAAGGTCGATGACACCGTACCGGGCATTCTCGAAGGCCGACGTGCCGGCATGTGGACGGTGGCCCTGACCTGCTCGGGCAACGCGCTGGGCCTTACCTACGAGCAGTTCCGCGTCCTGGACAGCGACACACTGGCCAGCGAGCGCCAGCGCATCGAAGCGATGTTCGAAGGGTCGCGCCCGCATTATCTGATCGACACCATTACCGACCTGCCGCGGGTCATCAGCGACATCAACCAGCGCCTGGCCCGCGGGGAAATGCCGCAGGCCTACTGACCGAGGTCAAGATAACGGCATTGGCAACAAGCGCAGCGCTCAAAACAGGCATAGAGTTAATGCACTCCATCGCTAAAGAATGGAGGTATGCCCTGATGAGTGAGGAACACAGCGATGCCGTGGAAAAATTCCGATACGCGCTACAGCACCATGTCGATTGCGTTGCACTGGTTGATGGTGGTGCTGCTGGCGGTGGTTTACGCCTGCATTGAACTGCGCGGCCAATTCCCCAAAGGCAGCGGTGCGCGCACCTTGATTGTTGAAATGCACTTTATGCTCGGCCTTACCGTGTTTGTGCTGGTGTGGCTGCGCCTGTTTGCCCGCAGCCTGGGGGTGGCGCCGAAGATCGTGCCGGCACCGCCGCAATGGCAGAGCCTGCTGGCGAAGCTGATGCACTGGGCGCTGTATGCGTTGATGATCGGGTTGCCGATTGCTGGTTGGTTGATCGTCAGTGCCAAAGGGCATTCGGTGATGTTTTATGGGATGGAATTGCCGCCATTGATCGCTGAGAACAAGGCACTGGCCAAAGAGATTGAAGGCTGGCATGTGCTGTTCGCCCAGGTCGGTTACTGGCTGATTGGGCTGCACGCGTTGGCGGGGATCTTTCATCACTACGTGATGCGCGATAACACGGCGCTGCGCATGATCCCGGGTAGGCAAAAACGCATCATCTGATAACCGCTACCCTGTAGGAGCGAGCTTGCTCGCGAAGAACTCCCAGGCAACGCGATCATCCAGAATGCACGCGTTATCGTTCAGGTTCTTCGCGAGCAAGCTCGCTCCTACAGGAAGCCTCGGCGGCCTTGCAGGCCGCCGGTGTGGATGAAGATCAGGCGCGTGCCGGGGGTGAAGCGTCCGGCCTCGACCTGCTGTTTCAACGCCAACAGCGCCTTGCCGGTGTAGAGCGGCTCCAGCGGTAGGCCGCACGCTTGTTCGGTGCGCTCAATGAAGTCCAGCAACAGCGGATCGACCTTGGCAAAGCCACCGCGGCTGGCGTCCAGCAATGCATAACCGTCCTGCACGATGGCATTCACGTTCTGCGCCACACCGTGGTCATCCGGCACCGCCATAGCGCCATACACCCAATGCCCACCCGCCTCCGCCAGCGCCAGCCCCGCCACCGTCGTGCCGGTACCTGCCGCCAGCCACCAGTCGTCGTAATCGCTCCAACCGAGGTTACCCAACTGCGCCCGCGCCTGCTCGACCAACACGCCACAGCCCCGAGCACCAGCCAGCCCCCCGCCGCCTTCGGGTATCGGATGAAAGCCAGGATACTGCTCGCGCCAAGGCAGCCAGAAACCCGCTTCATGCCGCGCCCGATAACCGCCATAACCGAGCCAATGCAGTTGCATGCCAAGTGCTTTGAGGTCGAAAACCGTGGGGGTGTCTTGAGGATGGCCGCGCAGCAGGCCGACCGTGGGAAAACCAAAGCGCTTGCCCGCCGCCGCCAGTGCATGCAAATGGTTGGAGTAAGCGCCGCCGAGACTGATCACACCGGTGGCCCCAGCGCGTCGGGCCTGGGCCAGGTGTTCGGTGAGCTTGAACCACTTGTTGCCGCTGATCAGCGGGTCGATACGGTCCAGGCGCAGCACGGCCAACCCGACCCCGTTCAGCCAGTCCAGCTGCAAGGGTTCAAGGGGCGCATGAGGAAGCCAGTCAAAAGGGCCCATCGGCAGGTATCGGAATGAAAAAGGGGCGGTAGTCTAGCACCGCCCCGCTTGGTGCCTTACAGCTCTGCAGCCAGGCGTGAGCCCTGGTTGATGGCGCGCTTGGCGTCCAGTTCGGCCGCCACATCGGCGCCGCCGATCAGGTGCACGTTCTGGCCGGCAGCCACCAGGCCGTCGTGCAATTCGCGCAGCGGGTCCTGGCCGGCGCAGATGACGATATTGTCCACCGCCAGGACTTGCGGCTCGCCCTCGGCGCCGATGCGGATATGCAAGCCTTCATCGTCGATCTTCAGGTACTCGACACTGTTGAGCATCTGCACCTGCTTGTTCTTCAAGCCGGTGCGGTGGATCCAGCCCGTGGTCTTGCCCAGGCCATCGCCCACCTTGGAAGCCTTGCGTTGCAGCAGGAACACTTCACGGGCCGGCGCATGGCGCTCGGGTTTGATCCCGGCCACGCCACCACGGGCTTGTAGCTGAGTGTCGATGCCCCACTCTTTCCAGAACGCCTCGCGATCCAGGCTGGTGGAGACGCCTTGGTGCACGAGGAATTCAGACACGTCAAAGCCGATGCCTCCGGCGCCGATCACCGCCACGCGCTTGCCCACCGGCTTGCGCTCAAGGATCACATCCAGGTAACTCAACACCTTGGCGTTGTCGACACCCGGAATCGCCGGGGTACGCGGTGCGATGCCGGTGGCCAGGATCACCTCGTCATAACCACCCGCTACCAGTTGCGCAACGTCTACACGGGTGTTGAGGCACAGCTCGACGTGGGTGGTCTGCAATTTGCGCTTGAAATAACGCAGGGTCTCGAAGAACTCTTCCTTGCCCGGCACGCGCTTGGCGATATTGAACTGGCCGCCGATCTCGCTGGCGGAGTCGAACAAAGTCACCTGATGCCCGCGCTCGGCGGCCACGGTAGCAGCGGCCAGACCCGCAGGGCCAGCGCCGACCACCGCGACCTTTTTGATCTGCTTGACCGGCAGGTAATTGAGTTCGGTTTCGTAGCACGCCCGAGGGTTGACCAGGCAGGTGGTCAGCTTGCCGCCAAAGGTGTGGTCCAGGCAGGCCTGGTTGCAGCCAATGCAGGTATTGATCTCATCGGCGCGCCCGGCGGCGGCCTTGTTGACGAACTCGGGGTCGGCGAGAAACGGCCGCGCCATCGAGACCATATCGGCGTCGCCTTCAGCCAGGATCTGCTCGGCGATTTCCGGGGTGTTGATACGGTTGGTGGTGATCAGCGGAATCTGTACCGAGCCGCGCAATTTGGCCGTGACTTTACTGAACGCACCACGGGGCACTTTGGTGGCGATGGTCGGGATACGGGCTTCATGCCAGCCGATACCGGTGTTGATGATCGTCGCGCCGGCCTGTTCGATGGCCTTGGCCAACTGCACGATCTCTTCCCAGACACTGCCGCCTTCCACCAGGTCGAGCATCGACAGGCGGAAGATGATAATGAAGTTCGGGCCTACGGCTTCGCGTACACGGCGCACGATTTCCACCGCCAGGCGCATGCGATTTTCAAAGCTGCCGCCCCAACGGTCGGTGCGATGGTTGGTATGGGCGGCGAGGAACTGGTTGATGAAGTAGCCTTCGGAACCCATGATTTCGACGCCGTCGTATTCGGCGACCTGGGCCAGCAGCGAGCAGGTGACAAAATCCTGGATCTGCTTTTCGATGCCCTCTTCATCCAATTCCTTGGGCTTGAACGGGTTGATCGGTGCCTGGATAGCGCTCGGCGCCACCTGCTTGGGGCTGTAGGCGTAACGCCCGGCGTGAAGGATCTGCATGCAGATCTTGCCACCCGCGTCGTGCACGGCCTGGGTGACGATCTTGTGCTTGCGCGCCTCTTCTTCGGTGGTCAGCTTGGCCGCACCGGCATACACGCCGCCTTCATCATTGGGGCCAATGCCGCCGGTGACCATCAGGCCCACGCCGCCACGGGCGCGCTCGGCAAAGTAAGCGGCCATGCGCTCGAAACCGCCGGGCTTTTCTTCCAGGCCAGTGTGCATCGAGCCCATCAGGGTACGGTTGCGCAAGGTGGTAAAACCCAGGTCCAACGGGGCCAGCAGGTGCGGGTAGGCAGCAGCGGTCATGGTACAGCTCCACAACGGATCATCACGGGACGTGGCGCACTCGAACGGCGTGCCATCGGTTTATGTCCCACAGACTAAGAGGCGGTGGACCACGGCTCAATGACTGAAACTGACAAGTTATTGATCCAAATGCACAGCGCCCCTTGGCAAGCCACGCCATGGGCCCTACCCTAGTCGCGAACCCTGCACCTGGTCTGTTGTCTGTTGCCCCATGCGTAAACTTCTAGCGTTCACCGTCATCATGGCCCTGGTTGCCTCCCTCGCCGCGTATCTGGTCTGGACCCAGGAGCGCCCCGTGGCGCATTACCTGTCCGACCTGCGCATCACCCTCGCCGTCAATGAGGGCGAACCGGCCGACCGGGGCAACCTGCTGGGCATCCAGCCGGAGCTGTTCCCTGCCGATTACCAGAGCCTGGAACGCCTGCACCTGAAGCTGTCGGCCTACCTGCAAAACGCTCGGGACCTGGGGCTGATCAACGCCAAAACCGTGGTGGTGCTGCCGGAGCATATCGGCACCTGGCTGATGCTCGGCGGCGAAAAGAATGAGCTGTACCAGGCCGCTCATCTCAAGGACGCCATGAACTGGCTGTCGATCAGCAACCCGCTGCAATTTGCCAAAGCCTGGATCAGCGCCACCGGCGACAACCGCATGGATGATGCGTACCTGCGCATGAAAGCCCCGGCCATGGCCCGCGACTATCAAGTGTTGTTTGGCGGCCTCGCCAAAGAATTTGGCGTGACCCTGGTGGCCGGTTCCATTGCCTTGCCCAACCCAAGCGTGATTCAGGGGCAACTGGAGATCGGCCACGGCGCGCTGTACAACGCCAGCGTGGTGTTTGCCGCCGACGGTTTGCCGCTGGGCCAGCCGCAGCGCCAGCTTTACCCGATCTACGATGAGCGGGGCTTTATCGAGCCGGGTGATGAGCATGTCGTCAACGTTGTCGATACTCCCGCCGGGCGCCTGGGCATCCTGGTGGGCAGTGACAGCTGGTACCCGGACAACTACCGCAAGCTCAACGAGCAAGGCGCGCAATTGATCGCGGTGCCGGCTTTTGTCACCGGCCGCGACACCTGGGAGCGTCCGTGGCGTGGCTTCAAGAGCGTATCCACGCCGTCAGAAGTGAGCCTCAAGCCTGAAGAAACCAGCGAGGGCGCAGCCTGGCGTCGCCTCACGCTGATCAGCCAGCCACCCGTCAGCCAAGCCACCGCAGGCATGAGCGTCTTTCTGCGCGGGCAGTTCTGGGACCTGGGCAGCGCCGGCCAGAGTTTCCTCAGCCGCAATGGGCAAGTCTTCGCCGATGGCGACGCCCGTGGTGCGCGCCTGCTGAATATCTGGCTGTAGCGCCTTGAAGCCGGTGCGCCTGGGGGATCTGTCGGTGGGCTTCGTGCACACCCTGGCCGACGCCATCCACAGCAACGGCCTGGACCCACAGCCCCTACTGCTGCAATACGGCCTCGACCCGGCGCGCCTGGCTGAAGCCGGCGCACGCCTGTCGATCCCGCGCTACATGCGCCTGGGCCACGCGGCCATCCAACTGACCGGCAACCCTGGCCTGGGCCTGCGCATGGGCCAGCTCAGCCGCTTGAGCCAAGCCGGCCTTGCCGGCGTCACCGCCGCCCAAGCGCCCACGGTGCGCGAAGCCGCAAGGACGCTCACACGCTTTGAAGCGCTGTACGGTTCCAACTATCGCGGGCAATCAAGCTTTCATGAAGACGCCGAAGGCGCGTGGCTGCGGTTTTATTCCATCAGCCCCTATAACGCCTACAACCGCTTTGTGGTGGATTCGATCATCGCCGGCTGGCTGCAGCAACTCTCGGGCCTGGCGCAACAGCCGGTGCAGGCACAACGAATTGAAATCGAATTCGACGCGCCGGACTACCACGATCACTACAGGGTACTGGGAGAGGGCGTGGTGCACTTCGGCGCCGAGGTCAATCAACTGCGCCTCAACCAACCCACCCTGGCGCTGCGCAACCCACAGCACTGCCCAAGCACCTGGCACCTGTTGCTACAGCTGTGTGAAAGGGAATTAGAGCAGTTGACCCGCACCCGCAGCCTGCGCGAGCGCATTACCCGTTTGCTCGGGCCGATGCTCAATGGCGGCCGGGAACCCGACCTGGAAGAAGTGGCGGCACGCTTGAAGCTGCCCACCTGGACATTGCGGCGCAAACTGGCCGAGGAAGGCACGCAGTTTCGCGCGATTCTCAATGACACCCGTCGCGACCTGGCCATGACCTACATTCGCGACACGGAACTGGCGTTCGGCGAGATCGCCTACTTGCTCGGTTTTGCTTCGGCCCAAGCCTTCCAAAGGGCCTTCAGGCGCTGGAACAACCAGACCCCAGGGGAATTTCGCCGCAGTCAGCGACACTCCGCCTGAAGTCGGTGTTACAGCTCGGTAGCATCGTCGGCTGGGTCCAGTGGGTCTAGCTCGAATGCCTGGTACTCCAGCAGTTCTTCCTGGTAATCGTCCATGGTGGACTCCTTCTTCATGTTGAAAGCGGTTGCAGATTAATGACCTGCGAACCCAGCCTAAAGTGCCGTCATGACGAAAAAAAGTCGACGTCGTGACATTCCTGCTCTTCAGGATTAAACGTAGCGGCGATCACTGGATTTAACTTAACCGCAACCTCGGTCAACATGTGGGAGCGGGCTTGCCTGCGAAGACGGCCTGTCAGCCTACGCCTATCTACCTGACACCCCACGATACAACTGTGTGAGCTGGCTTGCCTGCGATGGCGGCCTGCCGGCCGACACCTACCTACCTGACACCCTAACGATCCAACTGTGGGAGCTGGCTTGCCTGCGATGGCGGCCTGCCAGCCGACCCCTACCTACCTGACACCCCGCGACCCAACTGTGGGAGCGGGCTTGCTCGCGAAGGCAGCCTGACAGTCCACATAGTTGGATTGGGTACATATCCATTGCTGCGGTAACGGCCACCTAGGGTTCCGCCCTGACGGCGGCTCACTTTTGAGAAGCGCAAAAGTAAGCAAAACGCTCTTGCCCCACCACTCGGCACCTCGCCTAGGCTCGGTGTGCCCGTAATCCGCCAGTGATTTGGGGGGCCGCCGCCACGCGCCATCCATGGCGCGGGGCGGCTAAACCGGCATCCCTGCCGGTTTACCCCCCAAATCCCTGTCGAATTCCGGCCAGCGTGGTTTAACGGGGCGCTTCAGATCAAGATCAAGAGCGGCTCGCTTCGCATCGTGGTTACCGTTGAGCGCTACAGAGCTGTGTAGATACCTATGCTGCGATAGCGCCCTGTCAGCCGACGCTTCTCTACCTGACACCCTGCTCCCACATTCGAGCATTGCGTTATTGCGCAGGCATCGGCAGCGGTGGAATCGCTTCTGTCGGCGCAGGCAAGGCCGGATCAGTCCGCGTCGGCGCCACCGGAGCAGGCTCTGTCACCGGTGCAATCGGTGCTGCCTCAGGTGGTGGCGCGAGCGGCTCTGCAGCGGCGGGCGCAACAGGCACCTCCTTCGGCGCCTCGACCTTCTCGGCTGCCGGAGCGGCCTTGGGCTCGGGCACGCCCAGGTCGGCCTTGGGCTGCTCGGGGATATGCTCGGCCTGCTTCACTTCCTGCGGCAAGAACACGTCCACCAGCGCGAAGTAACGCTCGTAGAACTTGGGTGCCGAGACGGTCTCGCTGGCCACTTTCACCATCGAGTCGTCGGTGGAGCCAATCGGCATCGACACCGAGCCCAGCACGCCCACGCCGAGGCTCGCGGAGTTGTTGACCTTCTTCAGCGCATAGCGGTCCTGCAAGGCGTTGGCAAACATCGTCGAGTGATTGCTGCCCTTGCCATCAGCGGCGCACACCACATTGAAACTGATCTGCAGGTGAGTCTCGCCGGTCTGCTGGAAGCTCTTGTTGCCGGCCACCAACTTCGGATCGCTACTGGTAATGATGTAGCCCTGACTCAGCAGGGCACGGCGCGCCGCTTCACAGGCCGCCACATCGCTGACCGGGTAATCGCGGGAAAACGTACCGGAGTCGTCGAAATTCTCATGTTCGTAGATAGCGGTCTTGGGTGACGAGCAGCCCGCAGCGCCCGCCAGCACCAGCGCCAACCCGAGAGTGCGCAAGTGAAATGATGTCGACATTGAAAATCCTGAAGAAAACGGTCCGGACGGTATTGTGCAACAGAACACGACACTGAAGCGCGATTCCTGTCGGTAAAACATCTCAGGCTAAGACAGCAGCGTCAGTAGGAAAAAGCCTGGCGCACATAGGATCGATAAAGAGCCGTAATGTGCGCGGTTCTATGACAAGTTTGTTTACAACTTATTCCTCACCTTTCTATCATCGCCCCTGGGTGCGTTGCTGCATAAAGTACGGCGCAGGTTAAAAGCCAAGCATTGGTCGGGCCGCCAATGGAGAGTTGTCGTGCCTGATAAACACCCCGCCATCCCCCGCCCCCAGCGTTTGACTGAGGGCGCGCTGTCCGCCCTCGAGCGCTTTTCACATATCGAAGCCGTCAGCGGTATCGTGCTGCTGCTGGCCGCCATCGTCGCGCTGGTGTGGGCCAACAGCCCCGCCGCCGCGACCTACGAGCATTTCTGGAACACGCCCATCACCCTCGGGCTGGGCGACTACAGCGTGTCGCGCTCCCTGCATTTTCTGGTCAATGACGGGCTGATGACCATCTTCTTCCTGGTGGTCGGTGCCGAGATCCGCCAGGAAATCAAAGACGGTGCCCTCGCCAACCTGAAGCTGGCCACGCTGCCGTTAGGCGCGGCGTTGGGCGGCGTGCTGATGCCGGCACTCATCTACACCCTGCTCAACCACGGTACCGCCGCCGCGAGTGGCTGGGCGGTGCCCACCGCGACCGACATTGCCTTTGCCGTGGGCGTGCTCGCGCTGCTGGGCAAGTCGATCCCCAGTGGCGTGCGTATCCTGCTGCTGGCCCTGGCGATCATCGATGACATTGTGGCGATCCTGATCATCGCGATCTTTTTCACCGCCAGCCTCGACTACATGGGCTTGGTGATTGCTGCAGGCGGGCTGGCCCTGGTGCTGGTGTTCCAACGCATGGGTATCAGCAAGGCGGCGATCTACCTGCTGCCTGGCGCTATCGTATGGTTTGGCCTGCTCAAGACCGGCGTGCACCCAACGCTCGCCGGGGTGATCCTTGGCTTGATGACCCCGGTCAATTCCAAGCCCACCCGGGAACGCCCGCTGGAGACTATCGAACGCACCTTCAACGAACTGATGGACCGGTTCTCGCAGCCAGCCGAAGGAGCCCAGCAAGTCGCCACGCCCCTCAAGCAATTGCGCGAAGCCCAGCGGGAAATACTCCCGCCGGTGCAGCGGGTTCAATCAGCGCTGCACCCCTGGGTAGCCTTCGGCGTGATGCCGCTGTTTGCCTTGGCCAACGCCGGCGTGAGCCTGGACGGTTTCAATCTGGATGACCCGCTGGCCCACGGTGTGTTCATGGGCGTCATCTTCGCCCTGGTGCTCGGCAAGCCTCTGGGCGTGATGCTGGCGAGCCTCGCGCTGGTCAAGCTAAACATCTGCAAGCTGCCGGACGGTGTGACGTGGACGGGCGTTGGCCTGGTCGGTCTGTTGGCGGGGATCGGTTTCACCATGTCGATCTTTATCTCGTCCCTGGCATTTTCAGACCCTGCTCTGCTGTCGGCTGCCAAGCTGAGCGTATTGGCGGCTTCAACCCTGGCGGCAGTGATCGGGTTGACGTGGGGCAAGCTCAAGTTTGCAGGTAAGAACGCCTAAAGCGCATTCAGCACTCACTTTATCAAAGGCAAAAAAAGACCCCGGCCTTTTCAGGTCGGGGTCTTTTTATTCAGGCCGGCATCAGTACTTCTTGATGTCTGCCTGGGTTTCCAGCTGCTTGCGGTAGGCCGCGAAGTCCTGCTGGCCAATACGGGAAGCGAGGAAGCGGCGGTATTGCGCCTTTTCTTCGTCCGTAGGGGCCGCCGCTTCGTTCACGCCGTTCAAGCGCACGATCATCAGGCTGCCATCGCGCAGGGTCACGGTGGTGAAGGTCGGCTTGTCCTTGGCCGCAGGTTTGGGCATGCGGAACAAGGCTTGCAGCACGGCCGGGTCGATAGACTCCTGACCACGGGTAGCCGCCTCAGTCACCTTCCAGGCCTGGCCGTCAACCGGCTGGTCCAGCGCGGTCTTGCCATCACGCAGGCTGGCGATCAACTCGTCGGCACGGGCTTTGGCGGCAGCGCTCGCGCGCTCCTTGGTCATCTGGGTGCGAATGGCCGCAGCGACGTTCTCCAGCGGCAATTGGGCCGGCTTGAGATGCTCTTTGGCACGCAGCACGATGATGGTTTCCGGGTCCAGCTCGATGGCGCTGCTGTTGGCGCCTTCATCCAGCACTTCCGGGCTGAAGGCTGCAGTGACCACGGCACGGTTGGCCGCAACACCTTCGCCACCTTCACGGCCAAACGGCGCGGAGGTGTGGACGGTCAGCTTCAAGTCAGACGCTGGCTGGGCCAGGTCAGAGGCTTCGAATGCCGCATCTTCCAATTGCTTGGTCGCTTCGACAAAACGCTGTTCAACCTGCTGGGCCTTGAGCTCGCGGGTCAGCTTGTCTTTCAGGCTGGCGAACGATGGCACCTCAGGCGCTTCAACGCCCAGCAACTTGATCAGGTGCCAACCGAAGGTAGTACGCACCGGCGTCGACACCTGGTCTTGCTTCAAGCCGTACAGCGCGGTTTCGAAGTCCGGGTCGTAAACACCAGGGCCGGCAAAACCGAGGTCGCCGCCATTGTTGGCCGAACCTGGATCCTGGGAGAACTCCTTGGCCAGGGCTTCGAACTTCTCACCCTTGGCCAGGCGCGCCTGGATGTCTTCGATCTTGGCCTTGGCTTGCGCCTCGGTGACCTTGTCGTTGACTTCAATCAGGATGTGCGCGGCACGACGCTGTTCAGCGAGGTTGGCGGTTTCCTTCTCGTAGGCAGCCTGCAGCTCATCGTCCTTGACCGTAACCTGGTCGAAGAAGGACGACTTCTTCAATTCCAGATAGTCGATGACCACCTGGTCCGGGGTCATGAACTCTTTGGCGTGCTGGTCGTAGTAGGCCTTGACCTCGTCGTCGGTGAGTTTCACCGCCGCAGGGTCAGCCTTGATGTTGACGGTGGCAAAATCGCGGGTCTGTTTTTCCAGGCGGGCGAATGCCAGCACCTCGGCGTCAGTCACGAAACCACTGCCAGCGATGCCTGCGCGAACCTGGCCGATCAGCATTTCCTGGGTCAGCATCTGACGGAATTGCATGCGGCTGTAGCCCAACTGACGGACCACCTGGTCAAAGCGTTCGGCGTTGAACTTGCCGTCTACTTGGAATTCCGGCGTCTGCAGGATCACCTGGTCCAGCGCAGCTTCCGAGAAGCCAAACTTGGAATCAGCAGCGCCTTGCAGCAGCAGCTTACGGTCGATCAGGCCCTTGAGGGCAGCATCGCGCAGCAGCTTTTCGTCCAGCAGGGAAGCGTCGAAATCCTTGCCCAGCTGTTGCATCAGCTGGCGCCGTTGCATGTCGACAGCCTGGCTCAGCTCGGTCTGGGTGATTTCTTCACCGTTGACCTTGGCCACGTCCTGCTTGTTATTACCCGAAGCCTGGAAAATGGCTTCGATACCGGTGAACGCCATCAAAGCGACGATGATCCCGATGATGGTCTTGGCAATCCAGCCTTGTGAATTGTCCCTGATATTTTGCAGCATGCGTCCCCCAGAAACGGTTGAACTTCAAAAATTAGGCAACCGTGGAGCGTGGGTAGAGTCCGGATAGAAGAAAGGCGCATCCGAGGATGCGCCTTCTCGTAACTGGCGGAGCGGACGGGGGTTCGAATCTGCACCCCCGGCGTGGCGACCCGATACGTGGGTCAGCTACCGCTCCGCTGCCAGGCCAGACCTGCGTCCGACCCGGGTAAGCAAAGGCTTGAACGAAGCTTAGTTAACAGCTTCTTTCAGGGCTTTACCGGCTTTGAAACCTGGTTTCTTGGCAGCAGCGATTTGCAGTGCTTTGCCGGTCTGTGGGTTACGGCCAGTGCGAGCTGGGCGGTCAGTCACAGAAAAAGTACCGAAGCCTACCAGTACCACGGAGTCGCCGGCCTTCAGAGCGCCAGTGACGGATTCGATTACTGCGTCCAGCGCACGGCCAGCAGCAGCTTTCGGGATATCAGCGGATGCAGCGATAGCATCAATCAGTTCCGACTTGTTCACTCTAAGTCCCCTTATATATCTATTGAGTATGATTCTAAGTTTTTTGGTAAAAAGCAAAACCAGTGCTGAATGGCCTACAGACACTTAAGAGCCGCTTTATAACAAGGGCTCTAAAAAGCTGTCAAGGAAGCCCCCAGGCTCCAACACATTAATGCGTGCTAATTCTTTCCTTGGAATCGGACTCGCGTTTTTCGTCCTTCGCGACAATCTCCGGGGCCACATCCGGCAAGGGCTCCGGCGCGTATTGCAGCGCAATTTGCAGGACCTCGTCAATCCATTTAACCGGTTTAATCTGAAGATCCTGCTTGATGTTGTCAGGAATTTCCTTCAAGTCGCGAACATTCTCTTCAGGAATGATCACGGTCTTGATTCCACCCCGGTGGGCGGCGAGCAATTTCTCTTTCAGACCACCGATCGCCAATACCTGGCCACGCAGGGTGATTTCCCCGGTCATCGCCACATCGGCGCGCACAGGAATGCCGGTCAAGGCCGATACCAGGGCCGTGCACATGCCTACGCCAGCGCTAGGGCCGTCTTTGGGGGTCGCCCCTTCCGGCATGTGGATATGGGTGTCGTGCTTCTCGTGGAAGTCCAGCGGGATGCCCAGGCTGCGGGCGCGGCTGCGCACTACCGTCTGCGCGGCGGTAATGGATTCGACCATCACGTCACCCAGGGAGCCGGTCTTGATCAATTGACCTTTGCCCGGAATCACCGCAGCTTCGATGGTGAGCAATTCGCCACCCACCTGGGTCCACGCCAAACCAGTCACCTGGCCGACCTGGTCCTGTTGCTCGGCCAGGCCGTAGCGGAATTTCTTCACGCCCAGGAAGTGTTCCAGGGAGTCGGCAACCACTTTCACCGAGAAGCGTTTTTCCAGCGCGTGTTCCTTCACCGCTTTGCGGCAGATCTTCGCGATCTGGCGCTCAAGGCCCCGCACACCGGCCTCGCGAGTGTAGTAGCGCACGATGTCGCGGATCGCCTCGACCTCGAACTCGATCTCGCCCTTCTTCAGGCCGTTGGCCGAAATCTGCTTGGGCGCCAGGTACTTGACCGCGATGTTGATCTTCTCGTCTTCGGTGTAGCCCGGCAGACGAATCACCTCCATCCGGTCCAGCAAGGCTGGCGGAATGTTCATGGAGTTGGAGGTGCACAGGAACATTACGTCAGACAAGTCGTAGTCGACTTCCAGGTAATGGTCGTTGAAATTATGGTTCTGCTCAGGGTCCAGCACTTCGAGCAAGGCCGACGCCGGGTCGCCACGCATGTCGCTGCCCATTTTGTCGATTTCATCGAGCAGGAACAGCGGGTTGCGTACACCCACTTTTGTCATCTTTTGAATCAATCTTCCCGGCATCGAACCGATGTAGGTACGGCGATGACCGCGAATTTCCGCTTCGTCACGCACGCCACCCAAGGCCATGCGCACGAATTTGCGGTTGGTCGCGCTGGCAATCGATTCCGCCAGGGAGGTTTTACCCACACCCGGAGGCCCGACCAGGCACAACACCGGGCCGCGGATTTTCTTCACGCGTTTTTGTACAGCGAGGTACTCAAGGATGCGCTCCTTGACCTCTTCCAGGCCGTAATGGTCAGCGTCGAGAATCTCTTCAGCACGAGCCAGGTCCAGGCGCACCTTGGTCTGGGCCTTCCACGGCACTTGCACCAGCCAGTCGATATACGAGCGCACCACGGTGGCTTCAGCCGACATCGGCGACATCTGCTTGAGCTTGTTCAGCTCGGCGGTGGCCTTGGTCAGGGCGTCTTTGGGCAGGCCAGCGGCATCGATACGCTTTTTCAGCTCTTCGATTTCGTTGTGGCCTTCCTCGCCGTCGCCGAGTTCCTTCTGAATGGCCTTCATCTGCTCATTCAGGTAGTACTCGCGCTGACTGCGCTCCATCTGCTTCTTCACGCGGCCACGGATGCGTTTTTCAACCTGCAACAGGTCGATTTCGCCATCCAGCATCGCCAATACGTGTTCGACACGCGCCGACAGGTCGATGATTTCGAGGATGTCTTGCTTCTGCTCGATCTTCAGCGCCATGTGCGCGGCCATGGTGTCGACCAGGCGGCTTGGCTCATCAATGCTGTTGAGGGACGACAGGACTTCAGCCGGGACTTTCTTGCCCAACTGCACATACTGCTCGAACTGCGACAGCAGGCTGCGTACGAACACCTCGGATTCACGCTCCGGGGCTTCGACTTCTTCGATCAGCGCCACTTCCGCGCGCAGGTGGCCGTCCACCTCCATGAAGCGCTCTACGGCACCGCGCTGCTCGCCTTCGACCAGCACCTTGACGGTGCCATCGGGCAGCTTGAGCAATTGCAGGACAGTGGCAATGGTGCCGACGCGATACAGGGCATCTTCGCCCGGATCATCATCAGCAGGATTCTTCTGGGCCAACAGCAGGATTTGCTTGTCGCCCGTCATCGCGGCCTCGAGGGCTTCGATAGACTTCTCGCGCCCCACGAACAGCGGGATAACCATGTGCGGATAGACGACGACATCACGCAACGGCAGGAGAGGCAATTCGATGGTTGTCTTCATGATTTCGCCTCTATGACAGTTCAAAAATAAGCTTGAAACCAAGATGGGGGTTGCATGCAAAAAAAACAAGCTCAATGCCAGCAGTTAAACGCATGAATACACGCGAATTTAACCACCGTCTCGAAAAAACGCCCCAAAAAACAAGGGGCCCCTAGAGGCCCCTTGCTTGTACCGCAACTGCTGAACGCTTACGCGTCGGGTGCAGCCTTGGCAGCCGGCTCACTGTTTTCATAGATATACAGTGGCTTGGACTTGCCTTCGATAACGCTTTCGTCGATCACCACTTTACTCACCTCGGACTGCGAGGGGATTTCGTACATGGTGTCGAGCAACACGCCTTCGAGGATAGAACGCAGGCCACGTGCACCGGTCTTGCGCTCCAGTGCCCGCCTGGCCACCGATTTCAGCGCGTCGGTACGGAACTCCAGGTCTACACCTTCCATCTCGAACAATTTGCCGTATTGCTTGGTCAGGGCGTTTTTCGGCTCGGTGAGGATCTGGATCAAAGCCGCCTCATCCAACTCGTCCAACGTGGCCAGGACCGGCAGACGGCCAACGAATTCCGGGATCAGACCGAACTTGACCAAATCGTCAGGCTCGACTTCACGCAGGGACTCGCCCACCTTCTTGCCTTCTTCCTTGCTACGCACTTCCGCACTGAAACCAATGCCGCCACGGGTGGAACGCTGCTGAATCACCTTCTCGAGACCCGAGAACGCACCGCCACAAATGAACAGGATGTTGCGCGTATCAACCTGAAGGAATTCCTGCTGCGGGTGCTTGCGACCACCTTGCGGCGGTACGGACGCAACCGTGCCTTCGATCAGTTTCAACAGGGCCTGCTGCACGCCTTCACCGGAAACGTCCCGAGTGATCGACGGGTTGTCCGACTTGCGCGAGATCTTGTCGATCTCGTCGATGTAGACAATACCCATCTGGGCTTTCTCTACGTCGTAGTCGCACTTCTGCAGCAGTTTCTGAATGATGTTCTCGACATCTTCACCCACGTAGCCAGCCTCGGTGAGGGTGGTGGCGTCGGCGATGGTGAACGGAACGTTCAGCAGGCGAGCGAGGGTTTCTGCAAGCAGGGTTTTACCCGAGCCTGTAGGACCGATCAGCAAGATGTTGCTCTTGCCCAGTTCAACCTCGTCACCTTTCTTGTCACGCTGGTTCAGGCGCTTGTAGTGGTTGTACACCGCTACGGCCAGAACCTTTTTTGCACGCTCTTGACCAATGACGTATTGGTCAAGGATGCCGCTGATTTCTTTAGGCGAAGGTAATTTATGCGCACTGCTCTCGGCCTGGGCTTCCTGCACCTCCTCACGGATGATGTCATTGCACAGGTCGACGCATTCGTCGCAGATAAACACCGAGGGGCCGGCAATCAATTTGCGTACTTCATGCTGGCTTTTGCCACAGAAGGAGCAATAGAGCAGCTTGCCGTTGTCCTCGCCGTTGCGGGTGTCAGTCATTCGTTCGATCCAAATCCGATAGGCTTGCAACACAAGATGAAGGCTTATGCGGGCTTTTTCAAGCCCGCCAGTGGTCGGACATGCCGACCAGCCCTATTTTGAGCGGCTTATATTATGCGGGGCGCTTGTCGATCACTGCGTCGATCAACCCGTATTCCTTGGCGGCTTCAGCGCTCATGAAATTGTCACGGTTGGTATCGCGCTCGATTTCTTCCAGGGTGCGCCCGCTGTGCTTGGCCATCAGCGTGTTGAGACGCTCACGAATGAAGAGGATTTCCTTGGCGTGGATTTCGATGTCCGACGCCTGGCCCTGGAAACCGCCCAGTGGCTGGTGAATCATCACGCGCGAGTTCGGCAGGCAGAAACGCTTGCCTTCGGCACCCGCGGTCAGCAGGAAGGCGCCCATGCTGCACGCCTGGCCAATACAGGTGGTCGACACGTTTGGCTTGATGAACTGCATGGTGTCGTAGATCGACATGCCCGCAGTCACCGAACCACCCGGCGAGTTGATGTAGAGATGGATGTCCTTGTCCGGGTTTTCCGCTTCAAGGAACAGCAGCTGCGCACAGATCAGGTTGGCCATGTAGTCCTCTACCGGGCCAACCAGAAAGATCACTCGCTCCTTGAGCAGGCGCGAGTAGATGTCGTAGGCGCGTTCGCCACGAGCGGACTGCTCGACAACCATCGGGACCAGGCCGCCTGCGGCCTGGATATCAGAGTTCTGCTGAATATAGGAATTACGGAACATGCTCTGCAGTTACTCCCAAATAGTCATGTCTTGAAAACGCATAAGCCAGCGCGAGGCTGGCTTATGGTTGAATTTCCAACGAGTTGGACAATCAGTCGGCTTGTGCTGCTTCCGCCGGTTTGACTGCTTCTTCGTAAGAGACCGCTTTATCGGTCACCTTAGCCTTCTGCAGAACAGTATCCACAACTTGTTCTTCCAGCACAACCGAACGTACTTCGTTCATCTGCTGCTCATTCTTGTAGTACCAAGCCACGACCTGCTCAGGCTCCTGGTAGGCCGAAGCCATTTCCTGGATCATTTCGCGGACGCGGTCTTCGTCTGGCTTGAGGTCGAACTGCTTGACCACTTCAGCCACGATCAGGCCCAGCACAACGCGGCGCTTGGCTTGCTCTTCGAACAGCTCGGCCGGCAGCTGGTCAGGCTTGATGTTGCCACCAAACTGCTGAACCGCTTGAACGCGCAGGCGATCCACTTCGTTGGACAGCAGGGCCTTAGGCACTTCGATCGGGTTGGCGGCCAGCAGACCGTCCATGACCTGGTTCTTGACCTTGGACTTGATGGCCTGACGCAGCTCACGCTCCATGTTCTTGCGAACTTCGGTGCGGAAGCCTTCGATGCCGGTTTCCTTGATGCCGAACTGGGCGAAGAACTCTTCGTTCAGCTCTGGCAGCTTAGGCTCGGAAACGCTGTTGACGGTCACGGTGAACTCGGCGGCTTTGCCAGCCAGGTCCAGGTTCTGGTAGTCAGCAGGGAACGTCAGGTTCAGAACGCGCTCTTCGCCGGCTTTGGCGCCAACCAGGCCGTCTTCGAAACCAGGGATCATACGGTTGGAACCCAGCACCAGCTGAGTGCCCTTGGCGGAGCCGCCAGCGAAGACTTCGCCGTCAACCTTGCCAACGAAATCGATGTTCAGTTGATCTTCGTTCTGGGCGGCACGGTCGGCCACTTCGAAACGAGTGTTCTGCTTGCGCAGGATTTCCAGCATGTTGTCCAGGTCCGAATCAGCCACTTCGGCGCTCAGACGCTCGATTTCGATACCGTCGAAACCGGCCACTTCAAATTCCGGGAACACTTCGAATACGGCAACGTATTCCAGGTCCTTGCCCGCTTCCAGGGACTTGGGCTCGATCGAAGGCGAGCCAGCCGGGTTCAGCTTTTGCTCGACAACGGCTTCGTAGAAAGAAGCCTGGATCACGTCACCTACAGCTTCCTGGCGCGCATCGGCACCAAAACGACGCTTGATTTCGCTCATCGGCACTTTGCCTGGACGGAAACCAGCGATCTTGGCCTTCTGGGCAGTCTGCTGCAGACGCTTGTTGACCGCAGTCTCGATACGCTCTGCCGGCACGGTGATGCTCAGGCGGCGCTCGAGAGCAGTAGTATTTTCAACAGAAACTTGCATGGATATTCCTCGTTGCACAGACGTTAGCCGGCCATTTCCGACCCCAATCAAGGGCATGCATTCTAGTGGGTCAAACTCAAGAAGTCACCCTACTGAAAATACAGCGGAAAACAGCCGGCAATTTATCGGTACGAAGGCACGGATGCACCTCGCCCCGGTGACAAATACAGCCAAATTGCGCCAGGGCTCTGCGCCGCCCCTCTATATATAGAAGGAACAACCATTCATCTCCCTGACGGCCCGCCCTGCGAACAGAACAGGCAAGCAACGCAGCATCATCGAGATACACAAATACGACGACACGCCCTGCCAGGGCAGCCCAGCACCTGCGACCACCCAATCTCAAACCGCCAAAACCAAAAAAGGCGCCAGACTGTTAAATCTGGCGCCTTTCGAATATGGGGTGGACGAAGGGGATCGAACCCTCGACAACGGGAGTCACAATCCCGTGCTCTACCAACTGAGCTACGCCCACCATATTGCGTTAACAAAGAAACCAAACTACTTCTTTGTTGAGCCCTGCCCCGCCTGACGGCACAGCAAAGCTTTAATTGGTGCGGATGAAGAGACTCGAACTCTTACGCCTCGCGGCGCTGGAACCTAAATCCAGTGTGTCTACCAATTCCACCACATCCGCGCTTGAAGCTCTTAAAGCAAAGGCGCCAGACGATTAATCTGGCGCCTTTCAAAATATGGGGTGGACGAAGGGGATCGAACCCTCGACAACGGGAGTCACAATCCCGTGCTCTACCAACTGAGCTACGCCCACCATATAGCGCTACTTGTGCCAAAGCTGCCTAATGGCGCACCCGGCAGGACTCGAACCTGCGACCATCCGCTTAGAAGGCGGATGCTCTATCCAGCTGAGCTACGGGCGCCTTATTAATCTGTACTCTTGGAGGATTACAAACTAAGTGCTTCCAGCCTTGCAGTACAACTATTCTGCTCGACCTTCTTAACCAGTGCTAGGCTGTGCCCGACAAGTGCGACGAATAGTATAGAGCGTCCTGATACCCGTCAAATCTTTTTTGAAAAAAACTGATTTTATTTAAGGGCTTAGGGCAATTTGCAGACCAAGCGCCTTTGCCCTCGCGCCCTGGCGTGCGAGAATGCGCGCACTTTTCTTCCCCCTCTCGATGGTTAATCACGCGTAATGACTGCACAACTTATCGACGGCAAATCAATCGCCGCCAGCCTGCGCCAGCAGATCGCCAAACGAGTCACCGAGCGCAGCCAGCAAGGCCTGCGCACGCCTGGCCTCGCGGTGATCCTGGTCGGCAGCGATCCTGCCTCTCAGGTTTATGTCTCGCACAAGCGTAAAGACTGTGAAGAGGTCGGCTTTATTTCCAAGGCCTACGACTTGCCTTCGGACACCACTCAACAGGCCCTGACCGACCTGATTGACAGCCTCAACGATGACCCGGCCATGGACGGCATCCTCCTGCAACTGCCGCTGCCAGAGCATTTGGACGCCTCCAAACTGCTGGAACGCATCCGCCCGGACAAAGACGTCGACGGTTTCCACCCTTATAACGTCGGCCGCCTGGCCCAGCGCATTCCCCTGCTGCGCCCATGCACCCCCAAAGGCATCATGACGCTGCTGGAAAGCACCGGTGTCGATCTATATGGTCTGGACGCTGTCGTGGTGGGCGCATCGAACATCGTCGGTCGCCCGATGGCCATGGAGCTGCTGCTGGCCGGCTGCACCGTGACCGTCACCCACCGCTTCACCAAGGACCTGGCCGGCCACGTTGGCCGCGCCGACCTGGTGGTGGTCGCGGCTGGCAAGCCAGGCCTGGTCAAGGGTGAGTGGATCAAGGAAGGCGCCATCGTCATCGACGTGGGCATCAACCGCCAGGAAGACGGCAAGTTGGTGGGTGACGTGGTGTATGAAACCGCGCTGCCCCGTGCCGGCTGGATCACGCCGGTTCCAGGCGGTGTCGGGCCGATGACCCGGGCCTGCCTGCTGGAAAACACCTTATATGCAGCGGAAACCCTGCACGGTTAATAACCAGGCGTAATGAAAAAGCCCTGCCTTAGCGCATAATGCCGTTCAGTTAAGGCTTTTTGTAGGAGCGAGCAAGCTCGCTCCTATGTATGGACTCGCCCCCACTTTCAACCCGCTTTTAAAACATTGGTACCCGGTTGCTTCTATGTATCAGGCCTATCCGAGGAAGCTCCAAACAGCTTCTGGCCAACATTGGATCAGCTCGCGATCTGCCCATTACAAAAAGGCCTCAAGGGCCGGTAGGAGCGCAGGCATCAATTCACGCCGGTCTGACCAGGGGTCAATGTTCGTCAGCACGGGTTGGAGCGGCTAAACGCCCGGTGGCAGAACTCTGTAAATCCGTGGCTCATCTCAGCCTCCTGACTATTACCTGGCTGACGTCGAAAAGTCTGGTCGTTTTGCAAGAGCCGCCAGAGGATACGCAGGTTGCGGTTGGCCAAACGCACCGCCACCTCCTTGCGCCCTAGGCGAGATACCCAACGCTGTAGCCGCTGGTCGTCGGACTGCTCTGAATCCGGTCGCACGTGTCTTAACACGGCGCGGGCTCCCTGGACCGCCAGGCTGCGCAAATACGCATCACCGTTCTTGCCCATCTTGCCGAGCCGGATTTTTTCTCCGCTGCTGTGCTGGCTGGGCACCAGCCCGAAGTAGGCAGCGAACTGTCGAGCATTTGCGAAGCGTTCAGGCTCAGCCTGCTTGGCCAACAGTGCTCTGACCATGATCGGGCCAACTCCGCGCACCGTCATCAATCGCTTGGCTGTCTCATCGTTCTTCGCCGCTGTTTCGAGCCGACCGGTCAACACGTTGACGCGTTCGCCCAAATGACCACATTCAACTAACAGTTCGGCGATTAGTTCGCGCAGTAAATCGGGTAATGGCTGAGTGGCGTCTTCCAGTATTCGAGGATACGTTGGCTGATGGCCATTTCGCCTTGGGGCATGGAAACTTCCTGCTCCAGGAGTAAGCCACGCATCTGATTACCGACCGCCGTACGTCGCCCTATATATCCCTGCCGAGCCCGATGCAACGCTTGCATTGCAAGCGCCGCAGGCCTTTTGACCGGTACGGCTGATATCGCACAGTCGCGTCCGGCGCGCAGGATCGCCAATGCATCGTTGCGATCATTTTTCGGGCCGCTGCGATGATTGGCCACATGCTGAGAGGGTAGGATGCGAACAGAATTGCCCTGTGCTTGCAGTAATCGCGTCCATGCCTGAGCACCTGGCCCGGTTTCCACCAGCACCGTCACGTTTGCTGGAAGCTTAAGAAAAAAGGTTTGAAAGGCCTCTCGTGACTTAATCCGATCCTCGAATATGACCTGGCCGAGCGCATTCTCACCGGCCACTTGGAAGACCTTTTTGGCAAGGTCTACCGCGACGTTTACGCAAGTAGATACATCGGCTGACAAAGACTGATTGATCATCGTATGCTTTTTCATGGGCTCGCCCTCGCTGTCGTTGGCTTCTATAAGAATGCCACCGTGGCGCATAGACGCCTCGGCTTGGGCGAGTCCATCCAATTACAGAGGGCGCCCCCTCCCACCGTCCGAGCCAAGAATTCATACTTTCATAGATACGTCATGACAAATGTCAACTCAGTATCAGCCGTACCCGATATTAATGTCTCACCTATTAATCGAGAATACGTCGCATGAAACGGGATATCGAAATTTGTAAGACCAGAAGTAAAGCCATCTACACGATAGCTGTTGCCAAAAATAACAGCACCGCCATTCTCCCGTGTAATCCTTAGTCCAACTCCTCGGGCAGTAGATCCTCGATTAAGTGAAACCACGCCTTTACTTTGATCGAGCACTGGGGTAGCTGGCAAAAAACTGTATTTAACAATAGCCACACTATCATCACACTCACTCAACTTAATACTAAACGGAACTGCTTTACTTTCTCCACTGTCAAAATCCGATGAAACATACGTCCCCATATTCACCGCTATAAACTCTGGAGTGCTGCAAGACGAAACAATAGGGCGACTTCCATTTCTAATTTTAATATTGGCG
Source organism: Pseudomonas sp. MF6394 (assembly GCF_002018845.1). Lineage (NCBI taxonomy): Bacteria > Pseudomonadati > Pseudomonadota > Gammaproteobacteria > Pseudomonadales > Pseudomonadaceae > Pseudomonas > Pseudomonas sp. MF6394. Next base: position 51,187 of record NZ_MVOJ01000017.1, on the reverse strand, counting down.
AGCAATCCGAGCGTATTCCCATACCCAGAGCCACCGCGCACCGTACCAATAATGCCTGTCGGCACAACAGTATCATTAGTAAACTCTCCAGCCTTGACCAAGTATAGAGTAAATACCCCCGGCCCCAGCGAGTAGATAGTATTTGACATCAAGCCTGGGCCATAAGGGCGAGTTGCAATGCCTTCAACCTCCGGAGAGCCGGACAAACGAATTCTCCATGATAAACTTTTGCTCCCCAATAGAGGGAAGGTGTTTTCGTTCCCATGCATAGACGCAGGACCATCCTGAATCCCGATTGAATGAGTTATGTTTTTACATAGAAAAAGAACCTCTCCGGCAGAAATCGTTTCCTCATAGATAACTGTCCCCAAAGGTACATCTCTGCCTACCTGAAGATTGTTTGGACCATTAAATGCCAATTCCAACGGCACGCTCACTGGGTTATTTCCACACCTAGGAGTTTCGCCCCCAAATGACAAATCAGATAACACTAGCAACGACACCAACATTATATTTGATACCCGTGCGCCTACCCCCCTAAACATAGAGCTTACAAACCACTCGCACTTCTTCATAATAACTCCACTTACATTTCAGTCGCGCATATCACCACGATAATTTCACCTGCGACATAAGATGATCCTTAAATTTGCAGCCCTTTCTAGATCCAGCTATACAATCTGCACCTTTTTTTCGCTCTCCTCGATGCTAGCCTGCGGCTACAATGCATAGGCTTTATTCGCGCCCTAAGCTAAAGGCGTCTCGGAGAGCACCATAGCGGCGCGGGTGACTGACGCGCTTCGCTGGGCAGCAGCGGGATCGCCGCAGGTGGTGATGGCGAACGCTTGGGCCTTGCCAATGTCTGAGCTCCTCGGTTGAGGCCAGATGCAAAATGGCTTTCGGCAACCACGGGCCATCAGAAGTTGGAAAGCTTGAGCGCGCAGTGATGGGTACAAAATCGCTACAACCTCAACCAATCATCGGCTTAGAGCCTTTATTTAAAGGCTCTCTATCGCTTTCTGATCCATACTCCTAAAATGTAACGTCATTTGTCACAAGATCCGTTCTACAACGGCATTTCCTTACTTTTTAGCGAGTTCATCCGCGTGAAAATTCGTCTTTCTATTGTCAGCCTGTTTTTTGCTTTGACAGGCACCTTCGCCCACGCCGCCGAAACCACCCTGGCTCCGCGTGACGCCTCCAAGCTGCAGATTGCCTCCGGCCGCGCCATGTTGGTGGATTTGCAGACCAATAAGGTCATCTATTCCAGCAACCCCGACGTGGTGGTGCCCATCGCTTCGGTGAGCAAGCTGATGACCGGCCTGATCGTCCTCGAGGCCAAGCAGAATATGGACGAGTACATCGACATCAACATCACCGACACGCCCGAGATGAAAGGCGTGTTCTCCCGCGTGAAGATCGGTAGCCAGATGCCGCGCAAGGAAATGCTGCTGATCGCTCTGATGTCTTCGGAAAACCGCGCCGCTGCGAGCCTGGCCCACCATTATCCTGGCGGTTACGCGGCCTTTATTGCGGCGATGAACGCCAAGGCCAAATCCCTGGGCATGACCAGCACCCACTACGTGGAGCCCACCGGCCTGTCAATCCATAACGTGTCGACCGCCCGCGACCTGAGCAAGCTGTTGGCCTATGCGCGCAAATTCCCGATGCTGAGCCAGTTGAGCACCACCAAGGAAAAGACCGTGTCGTTCCGCAAGCCCAACTACACCCTGGGCTTCTCCAACACCGACCACCTGATCAACCGCGCCAACTGGGATATCAAGCTGACCAAGACCGGCTTCACCAACCAGGCCGGCCACTGCCTGGTGCTGGTGACGAGCATGGGCAATCGCCCGGTGTCGCTAGTGATCCTGGATGCCTTTGGCAAGTTCACCCACTTTGCCGATGCCAGCCGTATTCGTAGCTGGGTCGAAACTGGCAAAGGCGGCGCAGTGCCGGATGTGGCGCTGCGTTACAAGGCCGATAAAAACCTCAAGAATCGAGCGACCGCTACGGAAGTACGTCGATAAGCAACGATGCGTTTTTAGTGTGGGAGCGGGCTTGCTCGCGAATGCGGTGGGTCAGCCTAAGCATTCAGCGACTGGTACGGCGCCTTCGCGAGCAAGCCCGCTCCCACAGCCCGCTCCCACATTATTTGAGCTTCACTTCTTTTCTGCCAGCACCTTGAGTGCCTGCGCCGCTGCCTGCTCCTGCCCCGCCGGCGCGGTGGCATTGGCCGCATCGCGCCAGCGTTGCGCGTCCACATTGGCGGGCAACTGGCTCGGGCGCTGGGTCAGGATGGCCCAATGGCCCGCGCCCTTCCACGCCGACTCAAAGTCGCTGAAGCTCATGCTCAAGCGGCGCTCATTGCCTGAGCGCAACAGCACCGTACTCTTCTGCTGGTTGAACCCCACCACCGCAACATAACGCGCCCCGGACCAATAGCTGGCGTTGATCCGCGCCATCACCGGGTAACCCGCCGCCACCTGCGCCAGCACGGCGGTCAGCTTGGCGTCCAATGGGTACACCATCAGCCCGTACTCACGCGCCAGCACCTGCATGTTGCGCTCAAGGTCCGCCTCGGCGCCGGGCAGGCGCAGCGGCTTATCAAGCAAACCCGGTGTCATGACAATGCCTTGTTGCGACAGCATGCTGGCAAGTGCCGTAGGACCGCTCTGATAAGCCTCACTGCGAAAGGTCGGCACGCCATTGAGTTCGACGCGCTCGGGCAAGCCAGGCAGTTTGGATGGAGTGTTGCTGGAACAGGCCGCCAACCCAAGGGCAACGGCCAGTAGCAAGGAAGTTTTAAGGTTCGACCGTAAGCGCAATTTTTTCACTCTCTTGATCAACTGCCGGTAAAGGCCCCGATCATAGCCCAATCGCGCTTTCTCTATCCCGTAGGAGCGAGCTTGCTCGCGAAAAACTTACAGGCGCCGCGTTTATTCAGGAAGCCTGCGTCATCGTTGACGTTTTTCGCGAGCAAGCTCGCGCCTACAGGGGGCGGCGCAAGATATCTATAGCCGACGCGTGCAATAAAGCGGTGACGATAGAGCAAACAAGTTGGACGGACTCGACCATTGGTCAATAGCAGGCAACCGTCAGCTGACTAGACTGTCCATTGAGAAGACTGTGTGTGCCCCAAGTGGGCGAAAGGAGGCCCGAATGAGCCTTGCGACAACGATTTTCCTGTTGATCTGTGGTTGGCTGGCCGTCGCCGCCGCCATGCTGTGGGGGGTCATGCGCGTGACGCGCCGGCATCATCACCCCCACGTCAAACCTGCTGAACCCGCCGAGCCGCGCAAGGCGACGGCGCATCACGCCTAGCCAGGCATGCAATTGAAGTCCTGGGTTGCGGCAATTTCCTTGCCGTGGCCGTCCTCAAGCGACGCGCGCACCGTGGTGCCCAGGCTCGACTCCACCAGGGTGTAGTGCTCACCCGCCTTGAAATGCTTGTACTCGATGCGGCCCTGGCAGTCCTGCTGGTTGTCGTCACCCGGCTCGTCTTCAAATAAGGTCACGTCCAGGCGATGATCCCCCGGGGTCACTTCAAAATAGCGCCCATCGTCCACACGTTTGCCATCGACACGCTCGGCCATCAGGTCATTCGGCGCTTCTTCCTGCAAGCCGATCCAGGCTTGGCTGGGGTCCGCCTTGGGGATCGGGCCAGCGCATGCCGACAGTAAGCAGACAAAGCCAAGAACGGGAACTAACAACAGTGGTTTAAGTGACATGACAGCGCTCCAAAGGGAATGAATGAAAAGGTCGTATCCGATGGCTGACAAGCTTGATGAGCCGCCCCTCCTGGAACAAATGAATCCCTATGAAAGGATCTTCAGCCGTTAACTAAAACTTCCTTCACCTGGCTGAAAGGTGCGTGTTAGGTGGGTCGGGCAAGACTGCCGGGGTTTGCAATCCTGCTCTTCTCGGAGACTCACGCATGCTCGGGCTGGTAAAGACCGCACTGCAAAAGCCGTACACCTTCATCGTGCTGGCTATATTCATCTGCATCATCGGGCCGATGGCGGCCCTGCGCACGCCCACGGATGTTTTTCCCGATATCGGCATTCCCGTGGTCGCCGTGGTCTGGCAGTACAACGGCCTGTCCCCGGACGCCATGGCCGGCCGGGTGATCTACACCTACGAACGCTCCCTGAGCACCACCGTCAACGACATCGAACATATCGAGTCGCAATCACTGCCCGGCATGGGCATCGTCAAGATCTTCTTCCAGCCTGGCGTGGATATCCGTACCGCCAATGCCCAGGTCACGGCGGTGTCACAAACCGTGCTCAAGCAAATGCCGCCGGGCATCACGCCGCCGCTGATCCTCAACTACAGCGCCTCCACGGTGCCGATCCTGCAAATGGCGTTCTCCAGCCCCAGCCTGTCGGAAGCCAGAATTCGCGACCTGGTGCAGAACAATATTCGCCTGCCCTTGAGCGCCCTGCCCGGCCTGGCCATGCCCACGCCGATGGGCGGCAAGCAACGGCAGATTACGCTGGACCTCGACCCCCAAGCCCTCGCCGCCAAAGGCTTGTCGGCCCAGGATGTGGGCAATGCCCTGGCGCTGCAGAACCAGATCATTCCGGTGGGCACCGCCAAGCTTGGCCCCGACGAATACACAATCCTGCTCAACAACAGCCCCAAGGCCATTGATGAGCTCAACGACTTGCCGATCAAGACCGTCGATGGGGCGCTGATCACCATCGGCCAAGTGGCTCACGTGCGCGACGGTTCACCGCCGCAAACCAACATCGTGCGGGTCGACGGCCATCGCGCCGTGCTGATGCCGGCGCTGAAAAACGGCAGTATCTCCACCCTGTCGATCATCGACGGTATCCGCCAGATGCTGCCGCGCATCAACGAAACCCTGCCGCCGTCATTGAAAACCTCGCTGCTGGGCGATGCCTCGGTATTTGTCAAACAGTCGGTGGGCAGCGTGGCCCAGGAGGGCATCATTGCCGCATTGCTCACCAGTGCGATGATCCTGCTGTTTCTCGGCAGTTGGCGCTCGACCTTGATCATCGCCGCCTCGATTCCCCTGGCGGTGCTGTCGGCCATCGCGCTGTTGGCCGTCAGTGGGCAAACCCTCAACGTCATGACGCTGGGCGGACTGGCGTTGGCCGTGGGCATCCTGGTGGATGACGCCACGGTGACCATCGAAAACATCAACTGGCACTTGGAGCAAGGCAAGGCGGTGAAGACCGCGATTCTCGACGGCGCCGCGCAAATCGTCGGCCCGGCGTTCGTCTCACTGCTGTGCATCTGCATCGTGTTCGTGCCGATGTTTTTGCTGCAAGGCATCGCCGGTTACCTGTTCCGGCCCATGGCGCTGGCGGTGATCTTCGCCATGGCCAGTTCGTTCATTCTCTCGCGCACCCTGGTGCCGACGCTGGCGATGTTTTTGCTCAAACCACATAGGCCCGAGCCAGGCGCGGGGCATCATCCGGAAGATGCATTCATCAACCACCACGAGGGTGAACAGCACCTGAAACCGCGCAATGCGTTGCTGCAATCGGTGCTGAATTTTCAGCAGGGTTTCGAGCGGCACTTTTCCAATATCCGTGACACCTACCATGGCCTGCTGACGCTGGCACTGGGCGCACGCAAGCGCTTCATTGTCGGGTTCCTGGCGTGCGTATTGGCGTCGTTCCTGCTGTTGCCGAGCCTGGGCCAGGACTTTTTCCCGGCCACCGATGCGGGTGCCCTGGCCCTGCATGTGCGCTTGCCCCTGGGCACGCGCATCGAGGAAAGCGCCGCGGCGTTCGACCGCATCGAAGCACGGATCCGCGAGGTCATCCCCGCCGAAGAACTGGACACCATCGTCGACAATATCGGCATTCCGCTCAGCGGCATCGACATGGCCTACAGCAGCAGCGGCACCATCGGCCCGCAGGATGGCGATATTCAAGTCAGCTTGAAAACGCACCACGCACCTACCGCCGACTATGTGAAAAAACTGCGCGAAGCCCTGCCGCAAAGTTTCCCCGGTAGCCACTTTGCGTTCCTGCCCGCCGACATCAGCAGCCAGATCCTCAACTTCGGTGCCCCCGCCCCGCTGGACGTCAAAATCTCCGGGCGCAGTGACGCAGACAACCGCACCTATGCCGTCGAACTTGAACGGCGCCTGCAGCATGTACCGGGGATTGCCGACCTGCGCATCCAGCAGTCCACCGGCTACCCCTCGCTGCAAGTAAACGTGGACCGTATGCGCGCCAATGGCCTGGGTATCACCGAGCGTGACGTCACCAACAGCATGGTCGCCTCCCTCGCCGGCAGCTCACAAACCGCGCCGACCTTCTGGCTCAACCCGGCCAACGGCGTGTCTTACTCCATCGTCGCCGCCACCCCGCAGTACCGTCTCGACAGCCTGCCGTCCCTGGAAGCACTGCCGGTGACGGGGGCCAATGGGCAGGCGCAAATTCTCGGCGGTGTGGCAACCATCTCCCGGGTACAAAGCCCGGCCGTGGTGACCCACTACAACATTGAACCGACCCTGGACCTGTACGCCAACGTGCAAGGCCGCGACCTCGGCGGCGTCGCCCGCGATGTGCAAAAGGTGCTGGATGACACGGCGTCCATGCGTCCCAAAGGCGCGACCATCAGCCTGCACGGGCAGATCGATGCGCTGCATGAGGCGTTCAGTGGTTTGAGCTTCGGGTTGCTCGGCGCGGTGGTGCTGATCTATCTGCTGATCGTCGTCAACTTCCAGTCGTGGGCCGATCCCTTTGTGATCATCACGGCGTTGCCGGCAGCATTGGCGGGCATCGTGTGGATGCTGTTCCTCAGCGGCACCTCGTTGTCGGTACCGGCACTCACCGGCGCCATCTTGTGCATGGGCGTGGCCACCGCCAACTCGATCCTGGTGGTGAGCTTCTGCCGTGAGCGCCTGGCCGAACATGGCGATGCGTTGAAAGCCGCGCTGGAAGCCGGCTACACACGCTTTCGCCCGGTGTGCATGACCGCCCTGGCGATGATCATCGGCATGCTGCCCCTGGCGATTTCCGAGGAGCAGAACGCCCCGCTCGGTCGAGCGGTCATCGGTGGTTTGATCTTCGCCACCATCGCCACTTTGTTGTTTGTTCCCGTGGTCTTCAGCCTGGTCCACGGCCGTCACCCTACTCGCGCAACTGCTGGAGAAACGCCCCATGTCGCCTGATCAAAAACCCTCGCGCAAGCGTCTGATGCTCATGGGTGTCGGTGGCCTGACGCTGGCTGCCCTGTTGGTCGCCAGCGGCCTGCATGCGCGCAGGCTGCACGAACAATCGGTCACTGCCTGGACCGAAGCCGCCGCTGTCCCCCAGGTGATGGTGTTCCAGCCCAAGCCAAACGCCGCCGGTGATACCCTGCGCCTGCCCGCCCACCTGGAGGCGTGGAGCAAGGCGGCGATCCATGCACGGGTCAGCGGCTACTTGAAGGACTGGAAAGTCGACATTGGCGCCCAGGTCAAGGCCGGGCAACTCCTCGCCGAAATCGACAGCCCCGACCTTGACCAACAACTGGCCCAGGCCCATGCGCGCCTGATCCAGCAACAAGCCAATGCACACCTGGCAGCCACCACCGCGACCCGCTGGCAAAACCTGCTGGCCAGCCATTCGGTATCGCGCCAGGATGCCGATGAAAAAACCTCCAACGCCGCAGCCGCCAAGGCCAACACCGAAGCCGCTGCAGCAGACTATGCGCGACTGTGCGCCCTGGAAAGCTATAAGACCCTTCGCGCGCCGTTCGCTGGCACCATCACCGCCCGCAACACGGACATCGGCCAGTTGATCAAGGCCGATAACGCCAGCGATCCGGAACTGTTCAACATTGCCGACACCCACCAACTGCGTTTGTATGTGCCGGTACCGCAGAACTATGCAGCGGTCATTCATACAGGCCTTGAGGCCGAACTGACCGTCCCCGAGCACCCCGGCGAGCACTTCAAGGCGCGCCTGATCGGTGACTCCACCGCCATCGACCGCCGCTCCGGCACCCTGCTCGCCCAGTTCGTCGCCGACAACCCCAACGGCGAACTGCTGCCGGGCGATTACGCCGAAGTCACCCTGCCGATTCCGGCTGACACCCATGGTGTAAGCATCCCGGCCAGCGCCTTGATCTTCCGCGCCCAGGGCACCCAGGTGGCGGTGCTGGACGGGCGCAACCATGTGCACCTGCAAGACATTCATATTGGCCTGGACCTCGGCGAGCGCCTGGTGATCGACCAAGGCCTGAAACCTGCTGACCGTATTATCGACAACCCGCCCGACGCCCTGCGTGAAGGCGACCCGGTGCAACTGGCAGACGCCACCGGAGGTGCCCATGCACCCAAAGCTTAAGCCGCTGGCGGCGTTGGTGCTGCTGGCGTTGCAGGGTTGCTCGATGGCGCCCACCTATACAGTGCCGTCAATTGACCTGCCCGCCCACTACCGCGAACAAACCAGCGATGGCCCCTGGCACAGCGCGCAACCGTCGGACCAATTGGCGCCCCAGTGGTGGCAGCTCTACCACGATTCGCGCCTGAACGCGCTGCAACAGCAACTGCTCAAGGCCAACCCGGACCTGGCCGCGGCGCTGGCGCACTTCGATGCGTCCCAGGCCTATGCCAGTCAACTGCACGCGGGCCTTTTCCCGCAAATCACCGCCAGCGCGCAACCGCAACGCCAGCGTCAATCGGATTCACGACCGTTGCGCGGCACGACACAGCCGTCGGTGTACAACAGCAATACCGCTGGGTTCTCGCTGGGTTACGACCTCGACCTGTGGGGCAGAATCCGCAGCCAGGTCGCTGCGGGCGATGCCCAGGCGCAAGCGTCCTTTGATGATCTGGCGGTGGTGCGCCTGAGCCTGCAACAGCAGTTGGCGAGCCTGTATGTGCAGCTCAATGGGCTGGATGCACAGCGCCGAATCCTGGACCGTTCGTTGCAGGACTTCAGCCAGGCGCTGCAACTGACCCGCAGCCGTTATGAAGGCCAGATTGCGTCGGAACTGGACCTGACCCGCGCACAAAACCAACTGGCCGAAGCCAAGGCGCAGCTGGATGAAGTGCGTGGTCAACGCAACCTCGCCGAGCATGCCATCGGCGAATTGGTGGGCGTGACGGCCAGTGATTTTTCATTGCCGCCCAGCTCGCAATTAATGGCGTTGCCCGGCATTCCAGCGCAGTTGCCCAGCCACCTGTTGCAGCGTCGCCCGGACATTGCCGCCGCTGAACGCCGCGTGTTTGCGGCCAATGCAACTATCGGCGTGGCCAAGGCGGCGTGGTTTCCGGATTTCAGTTTGACCGGTGTGCTGGGCGGGCAGACCCAAGGCGTCGGCAACCTGCTGTCCGCCGGCAGCCGGTATTGGGCACTGGGACCGCTGATGAACCTGCCGATCTTCGACGGGGGGCGCTTGAGCGCCAACGAACACCAGGCCAAGGCCGAGTTCGAGGAGGCCTCGGCACAGTACCGTAGCCACGTATTGAAAGCCGTGCGCGAGGTGGAAGATAACCTCGCGCAACTGCGAGATCTGCAGCAGCAAGCCGAGGACGAGCAAGCGGCGGCAGAGGCAGCGCAACATACCCAGGCCTTGGCGATGAACAGCTATCAGGCCGGTGCGGTGAGTTACCTGGACGTGGTCACCGCCCAAACCGCCGCCTTGCAGGCACAGAGGACGTTGCAGGCAGTGCAGACCCGGCAATTGCAGGCGAGTGTGGCACTTTTGACCGCACTCGGTGGCGGCTGGCAACCGGGCTAATACCCTGTAGGAGCGAGCTTGCTCGCGAAAAACTCACAGGCGTCGCGTTTCTTCAGGAAGCACGCGCTATCGTTGGCGTTTTTCGCGAGCAAGCTCGCTCCTACATTTTTAGCGTATTTCAGGCCGCGAGTTTGCCGCTGGCGATGGCCGCTGAAGCGGCTAGCATGGCGCGCAACAACACCGCACACCCTGCCGCCAGGTCATCCGGCGCGGCATTTTCGATTTCGTTGTGGCTGATGCCGCCTTCACACGGCACAAAGATCATCCCCGCCGGGCCCAGCTCAGCCACGAAGATCGCATCGTGCCCTGCCCCGCTGACGATATCCAGGTTCGACAAGCCCAAGCCATTCGCCGCATCGCGCACCGCCTCCACACAGCCTTTGTCAAAGTACAGCGGCGGGAAGTCCGCCGTGGGCTGCAGGTCGAAACTCAAGCCATGTTTGGCGCAGGTGTCCTCGATCACCTGGCGCACCTGGGCAATCATCGAGTCCAGCCGTGCCGGTTCCAGGTGACGAAAATCCAGGGTCATGCGTACTTCACCGGGAATCACGTTGCGCGATCCCGGATACGCTTGCAGGCAACCCACCGTGCCGCATGCATGGGGCTGGTGCGCCAACGCCGCCGCGTTCACGGCGGCCACCACTGCGGCCGCGCCTACCAGGGCGTCCTTGCGCAAGTGCATGGGTGTAGGGCCGGCATGGGCCTCAACACCGCGCAGCTTCAGGTCAAACCACTTTTGCCCGAGGGCGCCGAGCACCACGCCGATGGTTTTGTGTTCATCCTCCAGAATCGGCCCTTGTTCGATATGCGCCTCGAAATACGCGCCGACCTTATGCCCGCTGACCGGCCGCGTTCCCGCATAGCCAATCGCGTTCAACGCATCCCCCACGCTGACCCCATCGGCATCCACTTTGGCCAGGGTATCGGCCAGGGTGAACTTTTCGGCAAACACGCCTGAGCCCATCATGCACGGCGGGAAGCGCGAGCCTTCTTCGTTGGTCCATACCACCACTTCCAGCGGCGCCTCGGTTTCCACCTTGAGGTCGTTAAGGGTGCGCAGCACTTCCACACCGGCCAGCACGCCGAAGCAACCGTCGAACTTACCGCCGGTGGGCTGGGTGTCGATATGGCTGCCGGTCATCACCGGTGGCAGGTCGGGATTGCGACCGGGGCGGCGCGCAAAGATATTGCCGATGCCGTCGATGGTCACCGTGCAACCGGCCGCTTCACACCACTGCACGAAGAGATCGCGAGCCTTGCGGTCGAGGTCGGTGAGGGCCAGGCGACACACACCGCCCTTGGGGGTGGCGCCAAGTTTGGCCAGGTCCATCAGCGACTGCCACAGACGGTCGCGGTTGATGTGCTGATGGGTCGATTGCAGAACGTCGAGGGCAGCGTTCATGGGGGTCTCCTCAGGCTACAGGTTCTTATGAATTAACGCGGTCAACTGTGGGAGCTGGCTTGCTTGCGATAGCGGTGTGTCAGGCGACACGGTTTTAACTGATAGTCCGCTATCGCAGGCAAGCCAGCTCCCACCTGAACCGTGTTTACAACGGGGATTTGGCGGTGAGTGGACTGCTAGCGCGCTTGGCATTGAGCCCGTAATACAACACCCCGCCCAACGCCGAGCCGGTGAACCAGCCGTAGCTGTAGAACCAGCTGAACGCATCGCTGCCCAGCGACAGCAACGTCAGCACCACCGGTACACCAAAGGCGACAAAGCCGCTCCAGTTCCAGGCCGGGTACACGTCATCGCGGTACAGGCCGGCCAGGTCCAACTGTTGTCTGCGGGTAATGAAGTAGTCCACCACCATGATCCCGGCAATCGGCCCCAGCAGGCTCGAATAACCCAGCAGCCAATTGGAATACACGGTTTCAAGACTCACGTCCGAGACGATCAGCCCGAGTTTTTTCAGCAGTTCATGGGCCATCAGCGCCAGCCCTACCAGGCCGGTGAGAATCACCGCCGTGGTGCGATTGATCAGCTTGGGGGCGATGTTCTGGAAGTCGTTGGTGGGCGAGACGATGTTCGCCGCGGTGTTGGTGGATAAAGTGGCGACGATGATCAGCGCCATGGCGATGGCCACCCACACCGGGCTCTGGATATGACCGATCAGGCTCACCGGGTCGGAGACGCTGACCCCCACCAGTTTCACCGAGGCGGCGGTCATGACCACGCCGAGGGCGGCGAACAGGAACATGGTCAACGGCAAGCCGAAGATCTGCCCCAGAATCTGGTCTTTCTGGCTGTTGGCGTAGCGGCTGAAGTCGGGAATGTTCAGCGACAACGTGGCCCAGAAACCCACCATCGCCGTAAGCCCCGCCATGAAGTAACCGGTGAGGCTGGCGCCTTCGGGGCGCTTGGGTGGGATCGCCATCAGCTCGCTGAGGGACACGTTCGGCATCGCCCATACCAACAGCCCAACGCCCACGGCGACCAACAGCGGCGCCGACAAGGTTTCCAGGCGCTTGATCGACTCGGCGCCACGCAGCACCACCCATAGGTTCAGGCACCAGAACAGCATGAAACCGATCACCTCACCGGTACCGCCGAGGGCTTTCCAGCCGTCGAAAATCGAGCCCAGGAACAGGTGGATCGCCAGCCCGCCGAACATCGTCTGGATACCAAACCAGCCGCAGGCCACCAGCGCGCGGATCAGGCACGGTACGTTGGAGCCGAGGATGCCGAAGGACGAACGCAACAGCACCGGAAACGGAATGCCGTACTTGGTGCCGGGAAACGCGTTGAGGGTCAGCGGGATCAACACCACGATATTGGCCAGCAGGATCGCTACCAGCGCCTCCCCCACCGACAGCCCGAAATAGGCAGTGAGCACCCCGCCCAGGGTGTAGGTGGGCACGCAGATCGACATACCGACCCATAGCGCGGTGATGTGCCATTTGTTCCAGGTGCGCTCGTGCACTTTGGTAGGTGCCATGTCGTGGTTGTAGCGAGGGCTGTCGAGGACGTCGGGGCCGGCGTCGAGTTCGTACAGGCCGTTGCGCTCGATGACTTGCGATCTGTTCTGTTGCATGGCCGCTCCACGGTTTTTTTAAAATTATTGTTGCTCACCTGCACGCTAGGTTCAGGTGGCCGGAGTACCGCATCGACAACATGACATCCAGGGTTCCGGCCAACTGCCCGTGCACTCAATAACCGTGCCGACAACCGCCTCTGAGCCCGTACCGCTTATATAACGTACTGATGTTTATCAGCTTTCCAATTGAGCCTGCGGTACTTGCCGTCTGCGTCAGGCTAAACAACTCACACGTTGCTCGAACCCTCAGGTCTCAATCTGGTGCATCACAATTATTTTTATTTCTCGACGCCGTCAAGCGGCATATCTCAAGCGCCTGATTTGCAATAAGAAATATTGATCAGATCAAGAACCTGTCAAGTGCGTCAAAACAGGGTGGGCGTGCTTCATTTTGGTGAAAATAGTATTTTTCTTATGTATATCAATAAGATAAAAACTATAAAGGCTTGCGAAAAATCTTCTTGCTCATTCGAAAAACTCGGGCTAGTTTCTATTCCTGTCACCGATGACAGGAATTAACCCGTCATCGGTACGCAGTATTACAACACTTAGAACTGGCACAAGCCGGTCAAGCCTGTGAGGAACTCGACATGTCGCTGTTGATCCGTGGCGCCACCGTTATTACCCATGATGAAAGTTACCGCGCCGACGTGTTATGTGCAGAGGGTCTAATTCGCGCCATTGGCACGAATCTGGATATTCCCGCAGGCTGCGAAGTACTCGATGGCAGCGGCCAATACTTGATGCCGGGCGGCATCGACCCCCATACCCATATGCAACTGCCCTTCATGGGCACCGTGGCCAGTGAAGACTTTTTCAGTGGCACGGCGGCAGGCTTGGCCGGTGGTACCACGTCGATCATCGACTTCGTGATTCCCAACCCGCAGCAGTCGCTGATGGAAGCTTTCCACCAGTGGCGCGGCTGGGCCGAAAAGTCTGCCGCCGACTATGGGTTTCATGTAGCGATCACCTGGTGGAGCGAACAGGTACGCGAGGAAATGGCCGAGTTGGTCAGCCATCACGGCATCAACAGCTTCAAGCATTTCATGGCCTACAAGAACGCGATCATGGCGGCCGACGACACCTTGGTTGCCAGTTTCGAACGCTGCCTGGAACTCGGCGCGGTGCCCACCGTGCATGCTGAAAATGGCGAGCTGGTGTATCACCTGCAACGCAAGTTGATGGCCCAGGGCATCACCGGGCCGGAAGCCCATCCGCTGTCGCGCCCCTCCCAAGTGGAAGGCGAAGCGGCCAGCCGCGCCATCCGGATTGCCGAGACCATCGGCACGCCGCTGTACCTGGTGCATGTGTCGACGAAGGAAGCCCTGGATGAAATCACCTATGCCCGAGGCAAGGGCCAGGCAGTGTACGGTGAAGTACTCGCCGGCCACCTGTTGCTCGATGACAGCGTGTACCAGCACCCCGACTGGCAGACCGCCGCTGGCTACGTGATGAGCCCGCCATTCCGCCCGCGCGGGCACCAGGAGGCACTGTGGCATGGCCTGCAAGCGGGCAACCTGCACACCACCGCCACCGACCACTGCTGCTTCTGCGCCGAGCAAAAAGCCGCCGGGCGTGATGACTTCAGCAAGATCCCCAACGGCACCGCCGGCGTTGAAGACCGCATGGCGCTGCTGTGGCACGAAGGCGTCAATACCGGGCGTTTGTCGATGCAGGCATTTGTCGCGCTGACCTCCACCAACACCGCAAAAATCTTCAACCTCTACCCCCGCAAAGGCGCGATACGCGTAGGCGCCGATGCCGACCTGGTGCTATGGGACCCGGAGGGCACCCGGACCATTTCGGCCAAGACCCACCATCAGCAGGTGGACTTCAACATCTTCGAAGGCAAGACCGTGCGCGGCGTGCCCAGCCACACCATCAGCCAGGGCAAGCTGGTGTGGGCCGATGGTGACCTGCGCGCCGAGCGAGGCGCCGGACGGTATGTAGAGCGGCCGGCGTATCCGTCGGTGTTCGAGCAGTTGAGCAAGCGGGCCGCGCTTTCCAAGCCGGTGGCCGTGAACCGCTGAAGCCCCCTTCGCGAGCAAGCCCGCGCCCACATTTGATCCCATTTCAACAGGACAAATGCGGTGGAATGTGGGAGCGGGCTTGCTCGCGAAGAGGCCAGTACAGGCAACAAAAAACCAATGCCCATCAGAGGCAGCACCTCAATAACCGTGAGGCCGACACCGTGATCCAGACCCTGACCCACCTCCCCCACCCCCGCGAAGACGGGGCCACCCTCGCCAGCCAGTTCACCGACCTGGCACCGCCGCTCAACGCCCGCCAGGCCCAACTGGAAGCCTCGCGCTGCCTGTACTGCTACGACGCGCCTTGTGTGAATGCGTGCCCCAGCGAGATCGACATTCCGTCGTTCATCCGCAATATCCACACCGACAACGTACAAGGCGCCGCGCAGAAGATCCTCTCGGCCAACATCCTCGGTGGCAGTTGCGCGCGGGTGTGCCCGACGGAAATCCTCTGTCAACAAGCCTGCGTACGCAATAACGCCGAAGAATGCGCCCCTGTGCTGATCGGCCTGCTACAACGCTACGCCATCGACAATGCGCATTTCAGCGAGCACCCGTTCCAACGCGCCGCGCCCACCGGCAAGCGTATCGCCGTGGTCGGTGCCGGGCCTGCCGGTTTGGCCTGCGCCCACCGCGCCGCCTTGCACGGTCATGACGTGGTGATTTTCGAAGCGCGGGAAAAAGCCGGCGGACTGAATGAATACGGAATCGCCAAATACAAACTGGTGGACGACTTTGCCCAGAAGGAGCTGGATTTCCTCCTGCAGATTGGCGGCATCGAGGTTCGCCACGGCCAGCGCCTGGGCGACAACCTGACCTTGAGCGAACTGCACCAGCAGTTCGATTCGGTGTTCCTCGGCCTGGGTCTCGCGGCCAGCAAACAGCTGGGCCTGCCCTTTGAGGACGCCCCTGGCCTGCTCGCCGCCACCGACTATATCCGCGAACTGCGCCAGGCCGATGACCTAACCCAACTGCCCCTGGCCGACCGCTGCATCGTGCTCGGCGCCGGCAATACCGCCATCGACATGGCCGTGCAGATGGCCCGCCTCGGTGCCCGCGATGTCAACCTGGTTTACCGCCGTGGCCTGGCCGACATGGGCGCGACCCACCACGAACAGGACATCGCCAAGGCCAATCAAGTCCGGCTGTTGACCTGGGCCCAACCCGACGAGGTGCTACTCGACGACCAAGGCCGCGTGCGCGGCATGCGCTTTGCCCGCACCCGCCTGGAAAACGGTCGCCTGCTGCCGACCGGGGAAACCTTCGAACTGGCTGCCGACGCGATCTTCAAGGCGATCGGGCAAGGCTTCGACAACGACGCCCTGCACGATCCGCTGGCCCAGCAACTGCATCGCGTCGGCGAGCGCATCTTCGTCGATGAGCAACTGCGCACCAGCATCCCAGGGGTGTATGCCGGCGGCGACTGCGTCAGCCTCGGCCAGGACCTCACCGTGCAGGCGGTACAACATGGCAAGCGGGCCGCCGAAGCCATGCATGCCCAACTCATGCTGACTGTGGAGGCTGCGTAATGGCCGATCTCTCGATTGTATTCGCCGGTATCAAAGCGCCCAATCCGTTCTGGCTGGCCTCCGCGCCGCCCACCGACAAAGCCTACAACGTGGTGCGTGCGTTCGAGGCTGGCTGGGGTGGCGTGGTGTGGAAAACCCTGGGGGAAGACCCGGCAGCGGTGAACGTGTCGTCGCGCTACTCCGCGCACTATGGCGCCAACCGTGAAGTGCTGGGCATTAACAATATCGAACTGATCACCGACCGTTCCCTGGAGATCAACCTGCGGGAAATCACCCAGGTGAAAAAGGACTGGCCGGACCGCGCGCTGATCGTCTCGCTGATGGTGCCCTGTGTCGAAGCGTCCTGGAAAAACATCCTGCCCTTGGTGGAGGCGACCGGCTGCGACGGCATTGAGCTGAACTTCGGCTGCCCCCACGGCATGCCCGAACGGGGCATGGGCGCCGCCGTCGGCCAGGTGCCGGAGTACGTGGAGCAAGTGACGCGCTGGTGCAAGACGTATTGCTCGCTGCCGGTGATCGTCAAGCTCACGCCGAACATCACCGACATCCGCGTGGCGGCGCGGGCGGCCTATCGCGGCGGCGCCGATGCGGTGTCGCTGATCAACACCATCAACTCCATCACCAGCGTGGACCTGGAGCGTATGGTCGCGCTGCCGGTGGTCGGCACCCAGAGCACCCATGGCGGTTACTGCGGCTCGGCGGTCAAGCCGATTGCGTTGAACATGGTTGCCGAAATCGCCCGCGACCCACAGACCCACGGCCTGCCGATCTGCGGCATCGGCGGTATCGGCACCTGGCGGGATGCGGCGGAGTTTGTTGCCCTGGGCTGCGGCGCGGTGCAGGTGTGCACGGCGGCGATGCTGCATGGGTTTCGCATCGTTGAAGAGATGAAGGACGGCTTGTCGCGCTGGATGGACAGCCAGGGCCATGCCAACCTGCAGGCGTTTTCCGGGCGGGCGGTGGGCAATACCACGGACTGGAAGTACCTGGACATCAACTACCAGGTCATCGCCAAGATTGATCAAGAGGCGTGCATTGGCTGTGGGCGTTGCCATATCGCCTGCGAGGACACCTCGCACCAGGCCATTGCCAGCTTGAAGCAGGCCGATGGGACGCATCTGTATGAGGTGATCGACGATGAGTGTGTGGGCTGCAACCTGTGCCAGATCACTTGCCCGGTGGCCGACTGCATCGAGATGGTGCCGATCGATACCGGCAAGCCGTTTTTGAACTGGACGCAGGACCCGCGCAATCCTTATCGGGAGGCAGTGTAGTTCTTTAGGTCGCTATCGCAGGCAAGCCAGCTCCCACAGTTGACCGCGCCCGGCCACACACTCCACGATGCGAAGCGAGTCGCTCTTGATCTGCTCTTGATCTTAGGCGCCCCGTTAAACCACGCTGGCCGGAATTCGACAGGGATTTGGGGGGTAAACCGGCAGGGATGCCGGTTTAGCCGCCCCGCGCCATGGATGGCGCGTGGCGGCGGCCCCCCAAATCACTGGCGGATTACGGGCACACCGAGCCTAGGCGAGGTGCCGAGTGGTGGGGCAAGAGCGCTTTGCTTACTTTCGCGCTTTTCGAAAGTGAGCCGCCGTCAGGGCGGAACCCTAGGTGGCCGTTACCGCAGGAATGGATATGTACACGGTCCAACTGTGTTGACTGTTAGGCCGTCTTCGCAGGCAAGCCAGCTCCCACATTTGGACTACGGCGCGTCAGATAGATAAGCGTCGGCTGCAGGGCCGTCACGGGAGCAAGCTCCCTCGCCACAGATCCGGCGTCGCACCAAAATTGTGTAGATACCTATGCTGCGATACGGCCCTGAGCCTCACTATAAGGCTCAAGGCTCCAAGCCAATCCCGCGCAAAATCACACCGGTCACGGTCTGAATGGCCTTCTCGAACTGCCTGTCCGACAACGGCTGGTGATCATTCAAAATCTTCACCTGGTGGTCGAAGTCGGCATAGTGCTGGGTCGAGGCCCAGATCATGTACAGCAGGCTCGACGGTTCCACCGGCAGGATGCGTTTGTCTTGCACCCATTGGCGAATCTTCGCTTCCTTCATCTTGGCCCAGTCGTACAGGCTTTCATCCAGGGCTTCACCGAGTGTGGGCGCGCCGTGGATGATTTCATTGGCCCAGACCTTGGAGCCATAGGGGCGCGTGCGCGAGCGCTGCATCTTGGCGCGGATGTAGCTGCTGAGCACTACACGGGGGTCGTCGAAGGTTTCAAAGCTCAGGGCGTCCTGCTTCCACAACTCCAGCAGGTCGAACAGCACCGCGCTGTACAGCTCGCCCTTGGTGGTGAAGTAGTAATGCAGGTTGGAGCGCGGCAGTTGCGCTTCTTCGGCGATGTCGGCCATGGCGGTGCTGCCATAGCCCTTGTTGGCGAAGACCTTCTCCGCCGCCAGCAGGATTTTCTCGACGTTGACCCGACGAATTCCGATCTTGTGATTGCCCATAAGGGCTCCCTGACAACAACACGGCCTAAAGACTACCACCGGCTCTAGATCGGGGCGACAGGCCAAGCCGAAACTTCGTACACTGCCGGCTCCTGTCCTCTGATTGGTATTGAACAATGTTGCTCAAGAAGTCCCTGACCGCTGCTGTCCTGTTCACTGCCCTGCTGGGCGCCTCCACGGCGTTTGCCCACGCCCACCTCAAGAGCGCGGAGCCTGCGGCTGACAGCACCGTCGCCGCGCCGAAAGACCTGCGCCTGACCTTCAGCGAAGGCGTCGAAGCCACCTTCACCAAGGTGTCCCTGAGCAAGGACGGCACCGAAATTGCGATCAAGGGCCTGGAAACCCCGGACGCCGACAAGAAAACCCTGGTGGTCACGCCTGCCGCTGCGCTGGCAAGCGGCACCTATAAAGTCGAATGGCATGCAGTGTCCGTCGACACTCACAAAAGCGAAGGCACTTACGGCTTCAAGGTCGGCCAATAACCCATGGCAACCCTGCTGGTGCTGTGCCGCTTCCTGCATTTCATCGTCGTGCTGTTGATGTTCGGGGCCTGGGTGTTCAGGCCCTGGCTGCTCGGCGCTCATGTGCAACCGACACTGGACCGGCAACTGCTGCGCATCACCCGCGGTCTGGCGGGGTTGGGGCTCGTCACCGGGGTTGTGTGGTTGCTGTTGATCACCGCCAGCATGGCAGGCAGTTGGGACGCGGCGCTACAACCGGCCACCCTCCAGTTGGTGCTGGGCAAGACCTTTTTTGGCCAGGTATGGGCCTGGCATCTGTTGCTGAACCTGCTGCTGGTGATCGTGCTGATCAAGCCCTGGCCGTCCTTGCGCTTGCCGCTGCTCGCCATGCTGCTGGCAACCCTGGCACCCGTAGGTCACGGCGCCATGCTTGACGGGCTGAGTGGACAGTTGCTGATTCTCAACCAGGTGGTGCACCTGCTGTGCGTTGGGGCCTGGCTCGGGGGGTTGCTGGTGTTGGTGCTGATCTTCAGGCATGCGCAAGGCCAGCGCCTGGAGCCGATTTTGCGTCGCTTCAGTGGTGTGGGATATGGCCTGGTCGGCGGCCTGCTGGTGACCGGTCTGATCAACGTACGCGTGCTCACCGGACAACTGTGGCCCACACCGTTCTTCCAAGGGTTTGCCTTGATTTTGCTGATCAAGGTGGGGCTGGTACTGGGCATGCTGGGGTTGGCGCTGCTGAACCGGTTGCGTATCAAGCGATGCGAGCAACGCCTGGGCAGTTTGAAAGCCAGTGTGATGATGGAGTGGCTGCTGGGCCTTGCAGCGGTGGCGGCGGTTTCCCTGCTTGGAACGTTACCGCCGATGGTGATGGCTGACTGAAACCTGCGTTGCAATGCAATCCATGTAGGAGCGAGCTTGCTCGCGAAAAACTCACAGGCGCCGCGTTCATTCAGGAAGCACGCGTTATCGTTGACGTTTTTCGCGAGCAAGCTCGCTCCTACAGGGGGCGACCGTGCCGCTGCGTTGAATCGTTTCACCCAAGTCATCGTATAACTTCTGCTTGACACGCCCAGAAAACCTCGCAAATATCGCGCTCAATGTTGTACGACGACGTATAACAAATAATAAAAACAACAAAACAAAGGGAGCCTCACTGTGAGTCAATCCGCCCGCCATTCCTGCACGCGCCTGGGCCTTCTCGGTCTCGGCAGCCTGGCCGTCACCCTGCCGCTGGGTGCCCATGCCGAAGGCTTTATCGACGACGCCAAGGCCACGCTCAATCTGCGTAATGCCTACTTCAACCGCAACTTCACCAACCCGACCAACCCCCAGGGCAAGGCCGAAGAGTGGACGCAGAATTTTATCCTCGATGCCAAGTCCGGCTTTACTCAGGGCACGGTCGGCTTCGGGATAGACGTGTTGGGCCTGTATTCGCAAAAGCTCGATGGCGGCAAAGGCACCGCCGGCACGCAACTGCTACCGGTACATGACGATGGCCGCCCCGCCGACAATTTCGGGCGCCTGGGTGTCGCACTGAAAACCAGGCTGTCGAAAACCGAGTTGAAGGTTGGCGAATGGATGCCGGTGCTGCCGATCCTGCGTTCCGATGATGGCCGTTCCCTGCCCCAGACCTTTCGCGGCGGCCAAATCACCTCCAATGAAATCGCCGGCCTGACGCTCTACGGTGGCCAGTTTCGCGGCAACAGCCCGCGCAACGACGCGAGCATGGAAGACATGTTCATGAACGGCAAAGCCGCGTTCACCTCGGACCGTTTCAACTTCGGTGGCGGCGAATACACCTTCAATGACAAACATACCCAGGTCGGCCTGTGGTACGCCGAACTGACTGATATCTACCAGCAGCAGTACCTCAACCTCACCCACAGCCAGCCGGTGGGCGACTGGACCTTGGGGGCCAACCTCGGTTTCTTCAACGGCAAGGAAGACGGCAGCGCCCTGGCCGGCGACCTCGATAACAAAACCCTGTTCGCCCTGCTCTCAGCCAAATACAACGGCCACACCTTCTACGTTGGCCTGCAAAAACTCAGTGGCGACAGCGCCTGGATGCGCATCAACGGCACCAGCGGCGGCACCCTGGCCAACGACAGCTACAACGCCAGCTACGACAACGCCAAGGAAAAGTCCTGGCAGGTGCGCCATGACTTTAACTTTGTGGTGCTCGGGGTTCCGGGGCTGACCCTGATGAACCGCTATATCAGCGGCAGCAACGTACACACCGGGGCGATCACCGACGGCAAGGAATGGGGGCGTGAGTCGGAGCTGGCCTACACGGTGCAGAGCGGTGCGCTGAAGAACCTCAATGTGAAGTGGCGCAACTCGACCATGCGCCGGGACTTCAGCAATAACGAGTTCGATGAGAACCGGATTTTTATCAGCTATCCGATTTCGTTGCTGTAGCTCCAAAGGCAAATCCGATCTCAAAGGTGCCACATATCGATGTGGGAGCTGGCTTGCCTGCGATAGCGGCGGGTCAGTTACCACATTCTTTTCTGACTCACCGCTATCGCAGGCAAGCCAGCTCCCACATTTGATCTCATGCGCCTGGAAGGAAGTTGACAACACCAGGAATCCCTAACACTATTTCCCTATAGTCATACGACAACCTACAACAAAAATCTGGAAGGCCCATGACCCTCACCACTCCCACTCCTTTCAACCGCCTGCTGCTTACCGGTGCCGCCGGCGGCCTGGGCAAAGTCCTGCGTGAACGCATGCGGCCTTATGCCCAGGTGCTGCGCCTTTCGGATATCGCTGAAATGGCCCCCGCCACCGATGCTCGCGAAGAAGTGCAAACCTGCGACCTGGCCGACAAACACGCCGTGCATCAGTTGGTAGAGGGCGTCGACGCTATCCTGCACTTTGGCGGCGTGTCCGTGGAGCGCTCGTTCGAAGAGGTGCTGGGCGCGAACATCAGTGGCATTTTCCATATCTACGAAGCCGCCCGCCGCCACGGGGTCAAGCGGGTGATCTTCGCCAGTTCCAACCACGTGATCGGTTTCTACAAACAGGGTGAACAACTCGACGCCCACTCCCCTCGCCGTCCGGACAGTTACTACGGCCTGTCCAAATCCTACGGCGAAGACATGGCCAGTTTCTACTTCGACCGCTACGGCATCGAGACCGTGAGCATCCGTATCGGCTCCTCGTTCCCGCAACCGCAGAACCGCCGGATGATGCACACCTGGCTGAGCTTCGACGACCTGACCCAACTGCTCGAACGCGCGCTGTACACGCCCAACGTCGGCCATACCGTGGTGTACGGCATGTCGGCCAACCTCGATACCTGGTGGGACAACCGCTACGCCGCGCATCTGGGCTTTGCGCCCAAGGACAGCTCCGAAGTGTTCCGCGCCGAGGTCGAAGCCCAACCGCCCGTGGCCGCCGATGACCCGGCCAAGGTCTACCAGGGCGGTGCGTTCTGCGCGGCGGGGCCGTTCGGTGACTGAGTGCCCAGCAACCCAAGGGAATGACCATGCGTGCTGAATTGATTGTCGACGCCCGTAACGCCGTGGGCGAATGCCCGGTGTGGGTGCCCGAAGAAAACGCGCTGTATTGGGTGGATATCCCCAACGGCGGCCTGCAACGCTGGAACGCCGCCACCGGCCATCTGGCGGCGTGGAAAGCCCCGCAAATGCTCGCCTGTATTGCCCGCACCAACACGGGTAACTGGGTGGCCGGCATGGAAACTGGCTTCTTCCAGCTCACGCCCCACAACGACGGCAGCCTCGACACCACGCCGCTGGCCAGCATCGAGCATTCACGCCCGGACATGCGTTTGAACGATGGCCGCTGCGATCGCCAGGGCCGCTTCTGGGCCGGCAGCATGGTGCTGGACATGGGCTTGAACGCCGCCGAGGGCGTCCTTTATCGCTATGCGTCCGGGGCTGCGCCCCACGCGCAACTGGACGGGTTCATCACCCTCAATGGCCTGGCCTTCAGCCCCGATGGCCGCACGATGTACGCCTCCGATTCGCACCCGAAGGTGCAACAGGTCTGGGCGTTCGACTACGACATCGAGACCGGCACGCCGTCCAATCGCCGCGTATTCATTGATATGAACGACTTCCCCGGGCGTCCCGACGGTGCGGCCGTGGACGCCGAGGGCGGCTACTGGATCTGCGCCAACGACCCCGGGCTGATTCACCGTTTCACCCCCGACGGTCGCCTGGACCGCTCCCTGAGCGTGCCGGTGAAAAAACCCACCATGTGCGCCTTCGGTGGCAGCCGCCTGGACACTTTGTACGTCACCTCCATCCGTGACGACCCGAGTGAACAGTCGCTGTCCGGAGGCGTGTTCGCCCTCAACCCCGGCGTCCAAGGGCTGCCCGAACCCCGCTTCATCGTTTAATCGCTGTGCCTTGAATACAACAATAACAAGACAGGAGTGACTTCCATGGACTTCAAACGCACCTTGCTCGCCGCTGCAATCTTCACCCTCTGCAGCGCCGCCCACGCGCTGGAAATCAAGTTTGCCGACATCCACCCCGCCGGCTACCCCACCGTGGTCGCCGAAGAGAACATGGGCAAGGCCCTGACCAAGGCGAGCAACGGCGAGCTGACCTTCAAGTACTTCCCCGGCGGTGTGCTGGGCTCCGAGAAGGAAGTGGTCGAACAGGCCCAGGTCGGCGCCGTGCAGATGACCCGCGTCAGCCTCGGTATCGTCGGCCCGGTGGTGCCGGACGTGAACGTGTTCAACCTGCCGTTCGTGTTCCGCGATCAGGCACATATGCGCAAGGTCATCGATGGCGAGATCGGCGACGAGATCCTCGCCAAGATCACCAACTCCGAGTTCGGCCTGGTGGCCCTGGCCTGGATGGATGGCGGCACGCGCAACCTCTATACCAAAAAACCGGTGCGCAAGATCGAAGACCTCAAGGGCATGAAGATCCGCGTGCAAGGCAACCCGATTTTCATCGAAGCCTTCAACGCCATGGGCGCCAACGGCATTGCCATGGACACCGGCGAGATCTTCAGCGCCCTGCAGACCGGGGTCATCGACGGCGCGGAAAACAACCCGCCGACCTTGCTGGAACACAACCACTTCCAGAACGCCAAGTACTACACCCTCACCGAACACCTGATCCTGCCTGAACCTATCGTGATGTCGAAAATCACCTGGAACAAGCTCAATCCCGCCCAACAGGACATGGTCAAGGCCGCCGCCAAGGCCGCCCAGGCCGATGAGCGCGTGCTCTGGGACGCCAAGTCCGCCAGCAGTGAAGAGAAACTCAAGAAGGCCGGCGTGGAGTTCATCACGGTCGATAAAAAGCCCTTCTATGAGGCGACCGCCGCGGTGCGTGCCAAGTACGGCAAGCCATACGCGGACATGATCAAGCGCATCGACGCGGTTCAATAACCTCCCCTGCCCCTGCATAAGGCCCGGCGCGGTCGGTATCGACGCGCCCGGTCACGGTGAACGCCATGAAGACTTTACTGCTGCGCTTCAATGACCGCCTCTACATGACCTGCATCTGGGTCGCCGGCCTTTCGGTATTGGGGGTCGCCTTGATCATCCCCTGGGGTATCTTCACCCGCTACGCCCTCGGCACCGGTTCCAGCTGGCCGGAGCCCACCGCCATCCTGCTGATGCTGGTGTTCACCTTTATCGGCGCCGCTGCCAGTTATCGTGCCGGTGCGCACATGTCGGTGGCGATGTTCACTGACCGCTTGCCGCCCGCCCAACGCCGTTTCGTCGGCATCCTCTCGCAACTGCTGATGGGCACCATCTGCGTATTCATGACGATTTGGGGCGCCAAGCTGTGCCTGTCCACCTGGAACCAGTTCATGAGCGCCATCCCTACCCTGCGCGTGGGCATTACCTATATGCCGATCCCGATTGGCGGCGTGCTGACCCTGGTGTTCGTGGTCGAAAAGCTGCTGCTCGGTGACCAGAGCAACCGCAAGGTCGTACGTTTCGACCTGGTTGAAGAAAACGAAGGGGCTGCCTGATATGGACGCATTGATTCTGTTGGGCAGCTTTGTAGCCTTGATCCTGATTGGCATGCCGGTGGCCTATGCGTTGGGGCTGTCGGCGTTGATTGGCGCGTGGTGGATCGACATTCCGTTCCAGGCCCTGATGATTCAGATTGCCGGTGGGGTGAACAAATTTTCGCTGATGGCGATTCCGTTCTTCGTGCTGGCCGGGGCGATCATGGCCGAGGGCGGCATGTCGCGGCGCCTGGTGGCCTTTGCCGGCGTGCTGGTGGGCTTTGTGCGCGGTGGGTTGTCGCTGGTCAATATCATGGCTTCGACGTTTTTTGGCGCGATTTCCGGTTCGTCCGTGGCCGATACCGCCTCGGTCGGCTCGGTGCTGATTCCGGAAATGGAACGACGTGGTTACCCACGCGAATTCGCCACTGCAGTGACCGTCAGCGGTTCGGTGCAGGCGCTGCTGACGCCGCCCAGCCATAACTCGGTGCTGTACTCCCTGGCAGCGGGCGGCACGGTTTCCATCGCCTCGCTGTTCATGGCCGGCGTGGTGCCGGGCCTGATGATGAGCGCGTGCCTGATGGTGCTGTGCCTGATCTTCGCGAAAAAGCGCGACTACCCCAAAGGCGAAGTCATCCCCTTGAAGCAGGCGCTGAAGATCGCCGCCGATGCGCTCTGGGGCTTGATGGCCATGGTGATCAGCCTGGGCGGCATCCTCTCGGGCATCTTCACCGCCACCGAGTCTGCGGCGATTGCAGTGTTGTGGGCGTTCTTCGTGACCATGTTCATCTACCGCGACTACAAATGGCGCGAACTGCCCAAGCTGATGCATCGCACGGTGCGCACCATTTCCATCGTGATGATCCTGATCGCCTTCGCCGCCAGCTTCGGCTACATCATGACCCTGATGCAGATCCCGGCGAAGATCACCACGCTGTTCCTGACCCTGTCGGACAACCGCTACGTGATCCTGATGTGCATCAACGTCATGCTGTTGTTGCTCGGCACGGTGATGGACATGGCACCGCTGATTCTGATCCTCACGCCTATTCTGATGCCGGTGATCCTGGGCATTGGCGTCGACCCGGTGCACTTCGGCATGATCATGCTGGTGAACCTGGGCATCGGCCTGATTACCCCGCCGGTGGGCGCGGTGCTGTTCGTCGGCGCGGCGGTGGGCAAGACCAGCATTGAAAAAACCGTGAAGGCCCTGCTGCCGTTTTATGCGGTGTTGTTCTTGGTGCTGATTGCAGTGACCTACATCCCGGCGTTGTCGCTGTGGTTGCCCCATTTGGTGCTGTAAACCGACCTTGAGATCACAAAAAGTCAAAATGTGGGAGCGGGCTTGCTCGCGAATGCGGTGTTTCAGTTGGAAGATTCGGTGACTGACACTCCGCATTCGCGAGCAAGCCCGCTCCCACCTTTGATCGGCGCTGTTTGTTTTGACTACAGAGGGCAGGTCAATCGTGATTGAGCTTACTGATCAATTCACCCATCTGGTGCTCGCCCCCGCCATCGGCGGCAGCCTCGTCAACTGGACGGTACGCGCCACCGGGCAACCGCTGTTACGGCACAGCGATGCACAGGCGATCAATACCGGGCTGCCGGGCAAGCTGGGCTGTTATCCATTAGCGCCCTGGTCCAACCGCATCGCCCAAGGTGGGTTCGACAACCCCGGTGGCTGGCTGGCACTGGCAGCCAATAGCCTGACTGATCCCCTGCCGATTCACGGCTCGGCCTGGCAGCAGCCGTGGCAGGTGATAAGCCAGTCAGAACATGAAGTGGTGTTGGAGTTGCGCTGCGAAACGCCCTTCGCCTATCACGCCCGTCAGCGGGTGCGCTTGAACAACGGTGAGTTGAATATCGATTTGTGCGTGACTCACCTGGCCGAGCAACCGGCGTGGCATGGGCTGGGCTTGCATCCGTACTTGCCGCGTCGGCCGGGTTCGCGGCTGCAGGCCAGGGCTGGGCAGGTGTGGAGGAGTGATGCAGCCAAGCTGCCCACAGGGTTGGCATCGGTTCCAGAAGATTGGGATTTCCGGCAACTGAAGGAACTGCCAGACGGGCTGGTGGACAACGGCTTTTGCGGCTGGGATGGGCACTGCCTGATCGAGCAACCGGAGCTTGGCTACCGCCTTGAATGCCAGGCCAGCGGCGCCGATTACTTCCTGCTGTACTGCCCGCCGGGGTTGGATTTTTTTTGCATCGAGCCGGTGAGCCATCCGGTGAATGCCCATCACCTGCCAGGCAGGCCTGGCCTGAAACTGCTGGAGCAAGACCAGTCAACCCACCTGGCATTCAACCTGAAATACACTCCAAATGCCTGAACTGTAGGAGCGAGCTTGCTCGCGAAAAACTCACAGGCGCCGCGTTCATTCAGAAAACACGCGTTATCGTTGACGTTTTTCGCGAGCAAGCTCGCTCCTACAGTCAGAGGATGCGTCAAAGTCAGGGTGGGCTGTTTTTCAGGCGCCCCGCCGTGTCGATACTCACCACCACCGACAACCCCGGTCGCAAGCGCTCACTCTCGGCCTGGTCCGGGTCTACGGTGATGCGCACGGGCACCCGCTGGGCGATCTTGACGAAGTTGCCGGTGGCGTTGTCGGCCTGCAACAGGCTGAACTCGGAACCGGTCGCCGGGGAAATATGCTGCACCGTGCCATGGAATTTGCGGTGGTTCAGCGCATCTACGGTGAACGTCACCGGCTGGCCGACCTGCACATTGTCCATCTGGGTTTCTTTCATATTGGCAATCACCCACAACTGCTTGGGCACCAGCGCCATCAGTTGCGCGCCGGAATTGACGTAAGCGCCCAGGCGCACGCCGATCTGCCCGAGCTGGCCATCCCGTGGTGCCGTGATGCGGGTATTGGACAGGTCGATGCGCGCCAGTTCCACCGCCGCCTCGGCACTCGCGACAGCGGCCTCCAGGGAGCCGCGGTTGACGATCACCGTCTGCAAATCCTGGCGGGCAATTTCCAGGCTGGCCTGGGCCTGGGCCACGGCGGCAATGGTCTGGGCATTGGCGGCACGGGTCACGTCCAGTTCGCGCTTGGACACCGAACCATCGCTGATCAGCTCTTCATTGCGGCGCAAGTCCGCAGTGCTCTTGCGTGCCTGGGCCTGGCTGTCGACCAACGCGGCCTGGCGCAGCTTGATGGTCGCTTCAGCGCTGTTGCGTTGCTGCACCACGTTGGCCAACGAGGCCTTCTGCACCGCCAGTTGCGCCAGGGCCTGGTCGAGGCGTTGCTTGTAGATGCGGTCGTCCAGGCGCACCAGCAGGTCGCCGGTCTTGACGTACTGGAAGTCCTGCACCGGCACTTCGAACACATAGCCGCTGAGCTGCGGGCCGATAATCGTCACCTGCCCCCGCACCAAGGCGTTCTCGGTGGTTTCCACCGCGCTGCTGAACGGCGGCAGTTGCCAGGCGTACAGCACGATCAGCACACCGATGATGGCGATGGCGGCAAAGCCCAGGGACGAGATGATACGCACGCGCAAAGGCCGTAACTGGGTGGGCACCGCGCCCGGTGGCGTGCTGCCTTCCGGCGTGGCGGCAATGGCGGTCGTGGTGGTGGTTGAAGGTTCGGTCATGAAGTCGCGCCGCTGGGTTGAACAGGAGGAGTTGCTTTGGTAGTGCTCATCAGCCACAGGCTGCGGGTGAAGATCCACAGCATGGTCAGGATCGCGATAATCGCGATCAGCATGAAGACATCGTTGTAAGCCATGACGTTCGCCTCACGGGTGGCCGCCGTGGCCAGGCTGCGGATGCCCATGAGGTTGCGCAGTTCCGGGTCGGCGACGATCTTGCCATAGGCCGCCCCACCACTCTGCACCCGCGCCGCCACAAGCGGGTCGATCAGGGTCAGGTGCTCGACGATCATGCTCGAATGGTACTTCTCGCGCACGATCTGGAAGGTGCCCAGCAACGCCGCGCCGATCAGGCCACCGAGGTTCTGGCAGATGCCGAACATCACCGAGAAGCTCACCAGGTTGCGTGGGTTGGTCAGCACATTCTTGGTACCCAGCACCATGGTCGGCCCCAGGAAGAACGTACCGCCGAAGCCTAGCAGGAACTGGCTGATATAGAGGTTCTGCGGGCGGGTCAGGTTGCTGGAAAAACTGTCCATCACCGAACCTGTCGCCATCAGCGCCAGGGAGATGATCAGCGGCATCAGCAGGTGCGCCGGGTTGATCGTCAGCGCGCTGACCACCAGCCCGGCAATCGCGCCGGCCAGCATCACCACGTACAGGGTATGCATCTGCTGGTAGCTCATGTTCAGCATCTGCATGAACCCCACCGCACCGGTGGATTGCTCGGACAGCACCATGCGAATCAGCACCACCGCCAGCGCCAGGCGGATCATCACGCCGCTGCCCAGCCAGCGCGTCATCAGCATGGGGTTGCTGCGGTTATGCTCGATGGCCAGCCCGGCCATGATCAGCACCAGGGAACAGGCCGAGGCCACGCCGATCCACGGCGCTTCCAGCCACCAGTCGATGCGCCCCAAAGACAGCACTGCGCAGAGCAAGGCCACGCCGCTGGCGAGGATGGCAAAGGTCAGGAAGTCGAGTTTTTCAAAGGTCTTGAAGCGATCGCCCGGCGGCAGCTTGAGCAGGAACACACAACCCAGGCAGATCAGCGCCAGGCCCAGCTCGAACAAATACAACCCGCGCCATTCAGCGATTTGCAGCAAGTCTTCGGAAAACAGCCGCGCCAGCGGTAACGCCAACTGCGCGGTGCCCAGCCCCAGCACCAGGGCTTTCAACCGCCACTTGGCCGGGAATGCCTGGATCATGTAGTACAAGCCCAACGAACTCAGCGCCGCACCCACCATGCCATGGGCGGCCCGTACCGCAATCGCCGAACTGAGGTCATTGACGAACAAATGCCCGAAGGTCACCAGCGCGTAGAGCACCAGGAACACCTCGGTAAACGCGCGCAGGCCGAACTGCTGGCGAAACTTCACCAGCAGCAGGTTCATGCACACGTTGGTCATCACATAGGCGGCGGGCAGCCAGGCCATTTCCGCGGTGGTCGCGCCCAGGGCGCCTTGCAGGTATTGCAGGTTGGCGATAACCAGGGCGTTACCCAGGCCGCCGGTAATTGCCACCAGCACGCCGACCATCGCGAAGAGCCAGCGCTTATGCGTAGGGTGCAGCGGCGTCGAGGGCGAGCCAGGCAGGCTCGGCCGCTCGTGGGGTTGCCAGGTGTGGGGGGTGTATTTATCCATTCGGTGACCTTGGTAAGCCGGGGTGCAAGGCCGGTGAATCCGTTACACAGAGGAACAGTAACCTGAGAGGCGTTCATCTTGCCATCTCGTGGACGCATTTGATCCCCAGGCAGACACAGCTAAATGTGAGAGCGGGCTTGCTCGCGAATGCGGTAGATCAGTTGCTGATGCATTGACTGACACGACGCCTTCGCGAGCAAGCCCGCTCCCACACTGCAATCCATGCCGTTCTTAGAGAGAGGCTTTAAGCAACATACCGACTGCCACCACCACACACAGGCTAGCAAACCCCACTTGCAAGGCCCGCGCGGGGATCACCGAACACAACCGCCGTCCCGCCAACATGCCGACGATACTCGCGCCGATAAACACCCAACCCACTGGCTCGATACTCACGCCCGCATGAAAGGCACCGGCCACGCCGATCAGCGACAGCAGGCTCACCACCATCAAGGAAGTGGCGACGATGCCGCGCATCTGCACGTCGGTCAGTTGCTTGAACGCCGGTACAATCAGGAAGCCGCCACCCACGCCCAGCAAACCCGACACGGCGCCGGTCACCGCGCCCAACGCTGCGAGGGTGGCGCTGCATTTGGCGGTCCAGGCCAGGCGCCCGGTCTGCTGGTTGAGCATGCAATTCTTCTGGCCCCACGACGCCGCGCCATGGTCACTCGGCCCGGCCTCGCGCTTTTCCCGTTGCAGCATGCGCCAGGCCACCAGCACCATCAGCGCGCTGAACAGGCCCATCAGCACCGGTTCCGAGAGTTGGTGGGCGACGAACACGCCCAGCGGCGAAAACAGTGCACCGAGCAACGCGATCAGTAGTGCCGCGCGGTAACGCACCAGGCCATGGCGTAAACCATCGATGGCCCCCACCGCTGCCGCTGCGCCCACCGCGAGCAATGACACGGGCGCGGCCTGGGTCATGGTCAAGCCCAGCCCCAGCACCAGCGCCGGCACTCCGAGGATGCCGCCGCCCGCGCCGGTCAAACCCATGACCAGGCCCATCAATACCCCTAACAGACTGGCGAGCAGCATTCAGTCCACCTTGCTCAGGCGGGTCAGCCACTCGCGGCCCTTGAGCATGCCGTTCCAGTAGAACCACGGCAGCAGCGTGGCCTTGAGGAACCACATCGAACGGCGTGCCCGAGTAGGATCAAGGGGAAAAGTCGGCAGCAACTTGCCGCCATAGCCAAACTCGGCCAGCACCACCTTGCCCTTCTCCACCGTCAGTGGGCAGGAACCGTAGCCGTCGTACTTGAGCGGCAAAGGTGCCTGTTTGCGCAGGGCCAGCAGGTTTTCGGCCACCACCACGATTTGCTTGCGCACCGCTGCCGCCGTCTTGGCGTTGGTGGTGCCGCATACATCGCCCAGGCCAAAGATGTGCGGGTAGCGCAGGTGCTGCAGGCTGTGTGGGTTCACTTCGCACCAGCCGGCGGCGTCGGCGAGCAGGCTTTCGCGGATAAAATCCGGGGCGACCTGCGGCGGTACGACGTGGAGCATGTCGAAGGTTTTCTCTTCGACCGTCGCGTTGCCTTCGGCGTCTTTGACTTCAAACCAGGCTTTGCGCGCCGGGCCATCGACTTTCACCAGGTTGGAATTGAACGCCAGGCGCGCGTTGTATTTTTCGACGTACTTCATCAAAGGCGGCACAAAGGTCGGCACACCAAACAACGCGGCACCGGCCAGGTTGAATTCGACGTCGATGTGTTTGAGGTTGCCCTGCTTGAGCCAGTGGTCGCAGGACAGGTACATGGCTTTTTGCGGCGCGCCGGCGCATTTGATCGGCATGGCCGGCTGGGTGAACAACGCCTTGCCGCCCTTGAGCTGCTGCACCAACTGCCAGGTGTACGCGGCGTGCTCATAGCTGTAGTTGGAGGTGACGCCGTGTTGGCCCAAGGTGTCTTGCAGGCCTTCGATTCTTTCCCAGGCCAGGCGCAGGCCGGGGCAGACGATGAGGTTCTTCCAGGTGACGCGCTGGCCGCTGTCGAGCACCAGGGTGTTCTCATCGGGCAGCAGTTCGCTGACGGCGGCCTGCACCCAGCTAACGCCATTGGGTAGCACATCGGCCAGGGGCCGGCGGGTCTTTTGCAGGTCGTAGGCGCCGCCGCCGACCAGGGTCCAGGCCGGCTGGTAGCAGTGGTAGTCGTTAGGTTCGATGAGGGTGATGTTCAGGTGCGGGTCGCGCTTGAGCAGGCTGGCCAGCAGGCCGATGCCTGCCGAGCCGCCGCCGATGACTACGATATCGCCACTGATGGTGGGTCCCCAGTGTTGTTCGGTCATTGTCTACTGCCTTTTTGAGTCAATGCACACAAGGGTCGCTGCCGGATGGCGTCACGCCCAGCTTTTTATGACCGCGCCGCAATACAGGCCGGACAGGGTCTTCATCACTTGAATCACTTCATGGCTGGCCAGCCCGTAAAAAATGTATTTGCCTTCCCGACGGGTGGCGACCAACCCTTCATCGCGCAAGATGCCCAACTGTTGTGACAGGGTGGGCTGGCGTACGCCGGTCAAGGCTTCCAGCTCACCGACGTTGCGCTCGCCCTGGGTCAACTGGCACAGGATCAACAAGCGGTCTTCATTGGCCAGGGCCTTGAGCAAGGCACAGGCCTTGGACGCCGATGCACGCAACTGGGCGACCTCGCCCTCACTCAACGTAGATTCCATTTGCCTCGGGTCCTTTATGTCACTTAAGCTCAAAACATTATGTGTAAACGTAAACTGATTGTAACCACTTTTTTCTTCAGCACTTTTTCCTAACAGAGGCGGCCGCCATGCCAGCGTTGATTCAAGCCTTTCTGGATGACGCATCGTCGACCTACACCTATATCGTCTATGAAGCCGATGGCGGCCCCTGTGCCATCGTCGACTCGGTGCTCAATTACGACCCGGCGTCCGGGCGCACCGACACCGCCCAGGCCGACAAGGTGATTGCCTTTGTGCGAGAGCATGGCCTGCACGTGCAGTGGCTGCTGGAAACCCACGCCCATGCTGACCACCTGTCCGCCGCGCCCTACCTGCGTCGCACCTTGGGCGGCAAGATCGCGATCGGCGAATCCATCAGCAAGGTGCAGGGGGTGTTCAAGAACCTGTTCAACCTGGAGCCGGAATTTCGAGTGGACGGCTCGCAGTTCGATCACCTGTTTGCGCCGGATGAGATCTTTCATATCGGCAACTTGAAGGCCCAGGCGTTGCATGTGCCCGGACACACCCCCGCCGACATGGCCTATCTGATCGACGGCCGCTTGATCCTGGTGGGCGACACCCTGTTCATGCCCGACGTCGGCACCGCCCGTTGCGACTTCCCCGGCGGTGATGCGCGGCAGTTGTACGCGTCGATGCGCAAGCTGCTGGCGTTCCCTTCAGACACCAAGCTGTACGTGTGTCATGACTACCCACCCGAGGGTCGAGAGGCGAAGTGCCAGACCACCGTGGCGGAACAGCGGGCGGGCAATATCCATGTGCATGACGGCGTGGATGAAGCGGCGTTCGTACAGATGCGCACCCAGCGCGATGCTGGATTGGGCATGCCGACGTTGTTGCTGCCGGCGATACAGGTAAATGTGCGGGCGGGGAATATGCCGCCGCCGGAAGAAAACGGCGTGACCTACCTGAAAATCCCCCTCAACCAACTCTAGAAGCACAGCGTTGTAGCGATCAACGGTAACCACGATGCGAAGCGAGTCGCTCTTGCTCTTGCTCTGCTTTTGATCTTGATCTTAGGCGCCCCGTCAAACCACGCTGGCCGGAATTCGACAGGGATTTGGGGGGTAAACCGGCAGGGACGCCGGTTTAGCCGCCCCGCGCCATGGATGGCGCGTGGCGGCGGCCCCCCAAATCACTGGCGGATTACGGGCACACCGAGCCCAAGCGAGGTGCCGAGTGGTGGGGCAAGAGCCCTTTTGGTTACTTTTGGCTGGGCCGGCATTCCGGGCTCTTTTCCAAAAGTGACCCGCTGTCAGAGCGGAACCCTAAGTGGCCGTTACCGCAGCAATGGCTATGTACACAATCCAACTGTGTTGACTGTCAGACCGCCTTCGCGAGCAAGCCCGCTCCCACAGTTGGATTGCGGGGGTGTCAGGTACATAGGTGTAGGCTGGCAGGCCGTCATCGCAGGCAAGCCAGCTCCCACAGTTGGATCGTGGAGTGTCAGGTAGATTGACGTCGGCTGGCACGCAGGCAAGCCCCACATTTTGCCCCGTATTGAATCAGGAACCCAGGCTGATGCCGTTGGCTGGCAATGGCAATGCGGTTTTGTAGCGCACCTGCTTCAAGGCAAAGCTGGAGCGAATGTTCGCCACCCCCGGCACCTTGGTCAAAAAATCCATCATGAAACGCTCCAGCGACTGAATCGTGGGCACCAACACGCGGATCAAATAGTCCGGGTCACCCGCCATCAGGTAACACTCCATCACCTCCGGTCGGTCCGAGATCGCCCCTTCAAATTGCTGCAGCGCCAGCTCGTTCTGTTTCTCCAGGCTCACATGGATGAACACATTCACGTGCAGCCCCAGCAAATCAGCATCCAGCAGCGTGACCTGCTCCCGAATCAACCCCAGTTCTTCCATCGCCTTGACCCGGTTGAAACACGGCGTGGGCGACAAGTTGACCGAGCGGGCCAGGTCGGCATTGGTGATCCGGGCATTCTCCTGCAGGGCGTTGAGAATGCCGATATCGGTACGGTCCAGTTTGCGCATGAGACAAAATCACCTGTTTATTATGTTTATGCAGTTTTTTTATCCGCAAATGGCCGGCAGCGCAACGAAACACAGATAAATATTCTTCTACGCCACGCCTATGATTGTTGTAGGACAAGATTTCTTCTACCCGAAGACTGACTGTCAGCTAGCGCGCCCACTACAAGAAATTCACAAGATAGAGCGTAGAAAGCCATGACCCAGCCGTATGCACCGTTGCGCCTGCACGTTCCCGAACCCTCGGGCCGCCCAGGTTGCAAGACCGACTTCACCTACCTGCGCTTGACCGACGCCGGCCTGGTACGCAAACCCGCCATCGACGTAGAACCGGCCGACACCGCCGACCTGGCCAAGGGCCTGATCCGCGTGCTCGACGACCAGGGCCAGGCCCTGGGCCCGTGGGCCGAGGGTGTCTCCACCGAGATCACGCGCCGCGGCATGCGCGCCATGCTCAAGACGCGCATCTTCGACAACCGCATGGTGGTCGCCCAGCGTCAGAAAAAAATGTCGTTCTACATGCAAAGCCTTGGCGAAGAAGCCATCGGCAGCGCCCAGGCCCTGGCCTTGAATATCGACGACATGTGCTTCCCCACCTACCGCCAGCAAAGCATCCTGATGGCTCGCGACGTGCCGCTGGTAGACCTGATCTGCCAACTGCTGTCCAACGAGCGCGACCCGCTCAAGGGCCGCCAGTTGCCGATCATGTATTCGGTCAAGGAGGCGGGCTTCTTCACTATTTCCGGCAACCTTGCCACCCAATTCGTCCAGGGCGTGGGCTGGGGCATGGCCTCGGCGATCAAGGGCGATACCAAGATCGCCTCGGCCTGGATCGGTGACGGCGCCACTGCTGAATCGGACTTCCACACCGCCCTCACCTTCGCCCACGTGTACCGCGCGCCGGTGATCCTCAACGTGGTCAACAACCAGTGGGCGATTTCCACCTTCCAGGCCATCGCTGGCGGTGAAGCCACCACCTTCGCCGGACGCGGCGTCGGTTGCGGCATCGCCTCCCTGCGCGTGGACGGCAACGACTTTATCGCCGTGTACGCGGCCTCGGCCTGGGCTGCCGAGCGTGCGCGCCGCAACCTGGGGCCCACCCTGATCGAATGGGTCACCTACCGCGCCGGCCCACACTCCACCTCCGATGACCCGTCCAAGTACCGTCCCGCCGACGACTGGAGCCACTTCCCCCTGGGCGACCCGATTGCCCGCCTCAAGCAGCACCTGATCAAGATTGGCCAGTGGTCCGAAGAGGAACACGCGGCGGTCAGTGCCGAACTTGAAGCCGAAGTGGTCAAGGCGCAGAAGGAAGCCGAACAGTACGGCACCCTGGCCGGTGGCCAGATTCCAAGCGCCGCGACCATGTTCGAGGATGTCTATAAAGAGATGCCGGAGCACTTGAAGCGCCAGCGTCAAGAGCTGGGGGTGTGACATGAACGACCACAACAACAGTATCGAACTGGAAACCGCCATGACCACCACCACCATGACCATGATCCAGGCCCTGCGCTCGGCCATGGATGTGATGCTTGAACGTGACGACAACGTGGTGGTGTTCGGCCAGGACGTCGGCTACTTCGGCGGCGTGTTCCGTTGCACCGAAGGCTTGCAGACCAAGTACGGCAGCTCGCGGGTGTTTGACGCGCCCATCTCGGAAAGCGGCATCGACGGTGTGGCCGTGGGCATGGGCGCCTATGGTTTGCGCCCGGTGGCCGAAATCCAGTTCGCCGACTACGTCTACCCCGCCACCGACCAGATCATTTCCGAGGCGGCGCGCCTGCGTTATCGCTCGGCCGGTCAATTCACCGCGCCACTGACCATGCGCATGCCCTGCGGCGGCGGCATCTATGGCGGCCAGACCCACAGCCAGAGTATCGAAGCGGTGTTCACGCAAGTGTGCGGCCTGCGCACGGTGATGCCGTCCAACCCCTATGACGCCAAGGGCCTGCTGATTGCCTCCATCGAAAACGATGACCCGGTGATCTTCCTCGAACCCAAGCGCCTGTATAACGGCCCGTTCGATGGCCACCACGACCGCCCGGTAACGCCGTGGTCCAAACACCCCCAAGCCCAGGTACCGGACGGTTACTACACCGTGCCCCTGGACGTGGCCGCCATCGTGCGCCCAGGCTCGGCCGTGACCGTGCTGACCTACGGCACCACCGTATATGTGTCGCAAGTCGCCGCTGAAGAAAGCGGCATCGACGCCGAGGTCATCGACCTGCGCAGCCTGTGGCCGCTGGACCTGGAGACCATCGTCAAGTCGGTGAAAAAGACCGGCCGTTGCGTGGTGGTGCATGAAGCCACGCGCACCTGCGGCTTTGGTGCCGAGTTGGTTTCGCTGGTGCAAGAGCATTGCTTCCACCACCTGGAAGCGCCGATCGAACGCGTCACCGGTTGGGACACCCCCTACCCGCACGCGCAGGAGTGGGCGTATTTCCCAGGGCCGTCCCGAGTGGGCGCGGCGTTGAAACGGGTCATGGAGGTCTGAATGGGCACGCACGTTATCAAGATGCCGGACATTGGCGAAGGCATCGCGGAAGTTGAATTGTCGGTATGGCATGTAAAGGTCGGCGACCTGGTGGTTGAAGACCAGGTGCTGGCGGACGTAATGACCGACAAGGCGATGGTGGATATTCCGTCGCCGGTCCATGGCAAGGTGATTTCTCTGGGCGGTGAGCCGGGTGAGGTCATGGCAGTGGGCAGTATTTTGATCAGCATTGAAGTGGAAGGCGCAGGCAATACCAAGGATGTGCCGGTGGTTGCCGAACCTGCGAAGGTCGCCCCGCCTGTGGCAGAAGCCAAACCGGTACAAGCGCCGGTAGAAAGCAAGCCCGCTCCTGTAGTGAAAGCACCGCAAGCCCCCGTGGCCCGTGAAGCCAGCGAACGCCCATTGGCCTCCCCTGCCGTGCGCAAACACGCGCTGGATGCCGGGATTCAACTGCGCCTGGTGCAGGGCACCGGGCCTGCGGGCCGGATTCTGCATGAAGACCTGGAGGCTTACTTGCGCCAGGGCCCGGCAACGGGTGCCAGCGCCGCCAACCCTTACGCCGAGCGCAACGATGAACACCAGATCCCGGTGATCGGCATGCGCCGCAAGATCGCCCAGCGCATGCAGGACGCCACCCGCCGCGCCGCGCATTTCAGCTACGTGGAAGAGATCGACGTCACCGCCCTCGACGAGTTGCGCGTGCACCTCAACGAGAAGCACGGTGCGACACGCGGCAAGCTGACCCTGCTGCCGTTTATCGTGCGGGCCATGGTTGTCGCCTTGCGCGACTTCCCGCAGATCAACGCCCGTTACGACGACGAAGCCCAGGTCATCACGCGCCTCGGCGCCGTGCACGTGGGCGTCGCCACCCAGAGCGACGTGGGCCTGATGGTGCCGGTGGTACGCCATGCAGAAGCCCGCAGCTTGTGGGGCACTGCCGAAGAAATCGCACGTTTGGCCAATGCCGCACGTACAGGCAAGGCCAGCCGTGAAGAGCTGTCCGGTTCGACCATTACCCTGACCAGCCTTGGCGCTCTGGGCGGCATCGTCAGCACGCCGGTGCTGAACCTGCCGGAAGTGGCCATCGTCGGCGTCAACCGCATTGTTGAGCGGCCGATGGTGATCAAGGGCCAGATCGTGGTGCGCAAGATGATGAACCTCTCCAGCTCCTTCGATCACCGCGTGGTCGACGGCATGGACGCGGCGCAATTCATCCAGGCCATTCGCGGCCTGCTCGAACAACCCGCCAGCCTGTTCCTGGAGTAAGGGCATGACTCAGACATTGCACACTACGCTGCTGATTATCGGCGGCGGCCCTGGCGGTTATGTGGCGGCGATTCGCGCAGGCCAACTGGGCATCCCGACCATCCTGGTGGAAGGCCAGGCACTGGGCGGCACCTGCCTGAACATCGGCTGCATTCCCTCCAAGGCGCTGATCCATGTGGCCGAACAATTCCAGCAAACCGTGCACCATAGCCAGGGCTCGCAGCTGGGCATTGAAGTGGATGTGCCGACCCTGGACATCCGCAAGAGCGTGGAATGGAAAGACGGCATCGTCGACCGCCTGACCACCGGCGTCGCCGCACTGCTGAAAAAACACAAGGTGCAGGTGATCCATGGCTGGGCCAAGGTCATCGACGGCAAGACCGTCGAGGTGGGCGAGCAGCGCATCCAGTGCGAACACCTGCTGCTGGCCACCGGCTCGAAGAGCGTCAACCTGCCGATGCTGCCGATTGGCGGGCCGATCATCTCCTCCACCGAGGCCCTGGCACCGACCCGCGTGCCCAAGCGCCTGATCGTGGTGGGCGGTGGCTATATCGGCCTGGAGCTGGGTATCGCCTACCGCAAGCTCGGTGCCGAGGTCAGTGTGGTCGAGGCCCAAGCGCACATCCTGCCGGCCTACGACGCCGAACTGACCCTGCCGGTGGCTGAATCCCTGAAGAAACTCGGCGTGAAGCTGTATCTGGAACACAGCGTCACCGGTTTTACCGACGGCAAACTGCAAGTGCGTGCGCCCAACGGCGACACCCTGGCGCTGGACACCGATCAGGTGTTGGTAGCCGTGGGGCGCAAACCCAACACCCAAGGCTGGAACCTCGAAGCGCTGAACCTGGACATGAACGGCGCGGCGATCAAGATCGACAGCCGCTGCCAGACCAGCATGCGTAACGTGTATGCCATTGGCGACCTCAGTGGCGAGCCGATGCTGGCGCACCGGGCCATGGCCCAGGGCGAAATGGTTGCCGAACTGATCAGCGGCAAAGCCCGCAAATTCAACCCGGCGGCGATACCCGCGGTGTGCTTTACCGACCCGGAACTGGTGGTGGTCGGCCAGACACCGGACGAGGCCAAGGCGGCCGGCCTGGACTGCATCGTGTCGAGCTTCCCGTTCGCCGCCAATGGCCGGGCCATGACGCTGGAGTCCAAAGCCGGCTTCGTGCGGGTGGTGGCGCGGCGTGACAATCACCTGATTGTTGGCTGGCAAGCCGTGGGGGCTGGGGTATCCGAGCTGTCGACCGCGTTCGGCCTGAGCCTGGAAATGGGCGCACGCCTGGAAGACGTGGCCGGCACCATCCACGCCCACCCGACCCTGGGTGAAGCGGTGCAGGAAGCGGCGTTGCGGGCGTTGGGCCACGCGTTGCACCTGTAAAAACACAACCCCCTGTAGGAGCGAGCTTGCTCGCGAAAATCGCCAACGATAACGCGGGCCAGCAGATTAAACGCGGCGCCTTTGCGTTCTTCGCGAGCAAGCTCGCTCCTACAGGGGATGCGAACAGCCCTGTGAATGCAGTATTGTTCGCCCATCCAGAAAAAAATCCGACTTGACCAGAGATAGAGGGTGTCATGGGTAACGAGAGCATCAATTGGGACAAGCTGGGTTTTGACTACATCAAGACCGACAAGCGGTTTCTCCAGGTCTGGAAAAACGGCGAATGGCAAGCAGGCACCCTGACCGACGACAATGTGCTGCACATCAGCGAGGGCTCCACTGCCCTGCATTATGGCCAGCAATGCTTCGAGGGCCTGAAGGCCTACCGTTGCAAGGACGGTTCGATCAACCTGTTCCGCCCTGACCAGAACGCCGCCCGCATGCAGCGCAGCTGTGGCCGCCTGCTGATGCCACAAGTGCCGACCGACGCGTTCATCGACGCGTGCAAGCAAGTGGTCAAGGCCAACGAGCGCTTCATCCCGCCGTACGGCAGTGGCGGCGCGCTGTACCTGCGCCCGTTCGTGATCGGCACCGGTGACAACATCGGCGTGCGTAGCGCGCCGGAGTTCATCTTCTCGGTGTTCTGCATCCCGGTCGGTGCCTACTTCAAGGGCGGCCTGGTGCCGCACAACTTCCAGATTTCCGGCTACGACCGCGCCGCACCGCAAGGCACCGGTGCCGCCAAGGTCGGTGGCAACTACGCCGCCAGCCTCATGCCCGGTTCGGAAGCGAAGAAATTCGGCTTCGCCGACGCGATCTACCTGGACCCGATGACCCATTCGAAAATCGAAGAAGTCGGCTCGGCCAACTTCTTCGGGATCACCCACGACAACAAGTTCATCACGCCGAGTTCGCCTTCGGTATTGCCAGGCATCACCCGCCTGTCGCTGATCGAACTGGCCCAGACCCGCCTGGGCCTGGAAGTGGTCGAGGGCGAAGTGTTCATCGACAAGCTGGACCAATTCAAGGAAGCCGGCGCCTGCGGTACCGCTGCGGTGATCTCGCCGATCGGCGGCATCCAGTACAACGGCAAGCTGCACGTGTTCCACAGCGAGACCGAAGTGGGCCCGATCACCCAGAAGCTCTACAAAGAGCTGACCGGTGTGCAGACCGGTGACGTGGAAGCGCCAGCGGGTTGGATCGTCAAGGTCTGATAGCCACAAAAGCCAGCTGCACCACAAAACCCTGTGGGAGCTGGCTTGCCTGCGATAGCGATCTGTCAGCCAGCATATTGGCTACAGACACACCGCTATCGCAGGCAAGCCAGCTCCCACACTGGTTTCTGCGCCTTCAAGAGCGTGGCGCAATATTCTCGGCAATCTTCTTGCCCATACTGATCCTCGGCTCCACCCCATACCCCAGCGCCTCATAAAACCCCACCACCGCGTCATTGCCGCCGGTGATCTGCAGGTTGATCTTCATGCAACCCAGCGCCGTCAATGCCTGTTCGGCATAGCGCACCAGCGACGATCCCAGGCCATGGCGCCGATAGTCGGCATGTACCGCCACCGAATACAACCAGCCACGATGCCCGTCATAGCCGGCGAGGATGGTACCGATCACAGCTTTGTTGTCGGTGGCAACAAAGAACAACCCGTCATTGACCGCCAGTTTCTTATCAATCGCCAGGCTCGGCAGGTTATGGGCCGTGTCATAGCCAAACGCCTGCTGCCATAACTCAATCACTTGGGCACGATGCTCACGGTCGCGATACGGCCCGATGGGGTGGCGGGACAACAGCGCCTTTTCCATCACCAACGTGCGCTCGTTGCCGTGGTACACGTCACGCACGTTGTGAAAGCCCAGCTTGGCGTAGAAGGCTTGCGCCGTCAGCGAGGACGGCACGCTCAAGACCGTCACGCCGGCTTCACGGGCGCGCAGTTCGATCTCGATCATCAATAACCGGCCGATGCCCTGCCCTTGCAGCGCCGGGTTGACGAACACCGAGCGCACCACATTGCCATCAAGCGCCGCCGTAGCGACGATCAGTTGATCCTCCGTTGCCACTAGCACCACCCGCCGCTGGAGCAACGCCAGCACCGCGTCGGGGGTGAAGTTGCTGGCAACCCGCGCAATCACATCTGCGGGGTAATCACGTGCGTTGCTGCTGTGCAGCGCAGCCAGGATGACTTCACTGATGCCCTCGGCATCTGAGGGTTGGGCAAGGCGAACAGCGGTAGACATGGTTCCTCCTGGCTGACAGCGCTATAACAGCCACAACAATACCAATGTGGGAGCGGGCTTGCTCGCGAATGCGGAGTGTCAGTCACCAGATTCAGTGCAGACAGACCGCATTCGCGAGCAAGCCCGCTCCCACATTGGTCCACATTTCAATCCGACAGCCGATTCGGCTGCGCCACTCCCGTTTTCAGCTTTCTTGGCTGAGCCACCCCGCTGTTTCAGCCGGGATCCTTTCCCCACAACGCACAAAATAGCGGCACAAGATCCCCAACGGACCCGTGCCCCCATGCAAACCACCAACACCGTCCTGATGATCCGCCCGGCGCGCTTTGCCTTCAACCCGGATACCGCGATCAACAACCGTTTCCAACGCCCGCCGCTGGACCCGCTCAGTGCACAGCACAAAGCGCTGGAGGAGTTCGACGGTTATGTCGACACCCTGCGCCAGCAGGGTGTGGAGGTGCTGGTGGTGCAGGACACGCCGGCGCCCCACACGCCCGACTCGATCTTCCCCAACAACTGGTGGAGCAGCCATGCCGACGGCAGCCTGGTGCTCTACCCCATGGAAGGCCAGAACCGCCGACTGGAGCGCAACAAGGGCGTGCTGCAAGTCCTGGAGCAACGCTTTGCAATCCACACCACCATCGACCTCAGCCACTTGGAACAACAGAACATCTTCCTGGAAGGCACCGGCAGCATGGTGCTCGACCGCCAGCACCGCATCAGCTACGCCTGCCATTCGGGGCGCACCCACC
This sequence comes from Pseudomonas sp. MF6394, assembly GCF_002018845.1. Taxonomy (NCBI): domain Bacteria; kingdom Pseudomonadati; phylum Pseudomonadota; class Gammaproteobacteria; order Pseudomonadales; family Pseudomonadaceae; genus Pseudomonas; species Pseudomonas sp. MF6394. Next base: position 7,931 of record NZ_MVOJ01000017.1, on the reverse strand, counting down.
ACGCGGCGTTGCGCCAGTTTGCCGAACGCCTCGATTACCAACTCTGCGTGTTCCACGCCCTGGACCGCCACCAGGCCCCCATCTATCACAGCAACGTGATGATGAGCGTTGGCCGTGACCTCGCGGTGGTGTGCCTGCAAGCCCTGCCCGACGACAGCGAGCGCCTGGCCCTGGAGCGCTCCCTGCGCGACACCGGCAAGGACATCCTCAGCCTGGATTTTGAACAGTTGGAAGCCTTCGCCGGCAACATGCTGGAAGTCCACGACCGGGACGGCCAGCCGTTGCTGGTGATGTCCGCCAGTGCCTGGGGCGCCCTGCATCCGGCGCAGCGCCAGCACGTGGAGCGCCATACGCGGCCGGTGGTGGTGAACATTGACAACATCGAACGCATCGGCGGCGGCAGTGCCCGCTGCATGCTGGCCGAAGTGCATCTGCCGGCCCGTCCCTCATTTCAATAAGGAGTCTTGCCATGACCCGTTATATCGACGTCAACGACCTCAGCTACCTGGTTTCGCAAAAAGGCCTGCAAACCTGCATCACCGAGATGGCCGACTACATTCGCGCCGACTACCTGCGCTGGCAGGAGTTCGAAAAATGCGCGCGCCTGGCCAACCACTCACCGGATGGCGTGATCGAGTTGATGCCGGTATCCGACGCCTCGCTGTACGCCTTCAAATACGTCAACGGCCACCCGAAAAACACCCTGGCCGGCATGCTCACCGTGATGGCGTTCGGTGCCTTGGGCGACGTCGACACCGGCAAACCGGTGCTGCTGGCGGAAATGACCCTCACCACCGCGATCCGCACCGCTGCCACCTCGGCCCTGGTCGCCCGCTACCTGGCCCGCGCCAACAGCCGCAGCATGGCGCTGATCGGTAACGGCTGCCAGAGCGAGTTCCAGGCCCTGGCCTTCCACGCCATGCTCGGCATTACTGAAATCCGCCTGTTCGACATCGACCCCCAGGCCACCGCCAAGCTCGCCGCCAACCTCAAGGCGTTCCCGGCTATCAAGGTGATCCTGGCCGCCAGCGTCGCCGAGGCGGTCAAAGGCGCGGACATTGTCACCACCGTTACGGCCGACAAAGCCTACGCCACCATCCTGACTGACGAGATGATCGAGCCGGGCATGCACCTCAATGCCGTGGGCGGTGACTGCCCGGGCAAGACCGAGCTGGATCGACGCATCGTCGAGCGCGCCCGGGTGATCGTCGAGTACGAACCGCAAAGCCGCATCGAAGGCGAAATCCAGCACATGCCGGAAGATTCGCCGGTCACCGAGCTGTGGCAAGTGATCAATGGCCAACAGCCCGGCCGCGAGAATGACCGCCAAATCACCCTGTTCGACTCGGTGGGTTTCGCCATCGAAGACTACTCGGCCCTGCGCTATGTACTGGACGTGGCCAAGGCGTTGGAAGTGGGCAGTGAGCTGGAGCTGGTGCCAGACCTGGCCGACCCGAAAGACCTGTTTGCACGCCTGGCCCAGCAACCTTTGGCACAGCATAAAAAGCGCGCCTGAGACCGCTCTGGCCTGCCGCTTTGCGCCCAAGGCAGGCCAGATTTACACAGGTTGAAAGCCGATTTTGCCGGTGCCGCAGCCGATTCCGCTGCATTGCTTGTTTTAACAGCGCAATTTGCGCTTTGCACAGGGGGTAAACGACACAAAAAACGCACCATCATGAAGCATTCTCTGCTCCCAGTTATTCACTGCCCCTGACATCAATTACAAAATATAGGGACCGACACATGACTCCTCTGCGATCACTCTTCGCTGCGTTGCTGTTGCCACTGTGCGCCACTGCTGCCCACGCCCAAGACTGGAAAGAAATCCGGTTTGGCGTGTTCCCCGAATACCCGCCCTTCGAATCCGTCGCCGCCGATGGCAGCCTGCAAGGCTTCGATATCGAACTGGGCAACGCCATCTGCGCCAAGCTCGAAGTGAAATGCACCTGGGTGCACAACGAATTCGACGGCATGATCCCGGCCCTGCGTGCGCGCAAGTTCGACGCGATCATGTCTTCCATGGCCGTAACCCCGGCCCGCGAGAAAGTCATCGATTTCACCGACCGCCTGTTCCTCAGCCCCACCTCGGTGATCACCCGCAAAAACGCCACCTTCGGTGATACCCCCGAGTCGCTCAACGGCAAGCAAGTTGGCGTGCTGCAAGGCTCGTTGCAGGAAGCCTATGCCCGCACGCACCTGGCCAAGCTCGGTGCACAGATCAAGGCGTACCAGTCCCAGGAACAGAACTACGCCGACCTGCAAAACGGCCGCCTCGACGCCACCCTGACGGACAAGCTCGAAGCCCAGCTCAACTTCCTGTCCAAGCCCGAAGGCGCCGACTTCAAGACCGGCCCGGCCTTCAAGGACCCGACCCTGCCCCTGGACATTGCCATGGGCCTGCGCAAGAACGACCAGGCATTGCGCGAGCTGATCAACAAGGGCATCGCCGCCGTCCAGGCCGATGGCACCTACGCCCAGATCCAGAAGAAATACTTTGGCGATCAGGACATCTACAACGAGTAATCCCCGCGCTAGCAAAATCCCCTGTAGGAGCGAGCTTGCTCGCGAAAATCGTCAACGATAACGCGTTAAACCAGCATGAACGCGGCGCCCTTGAGTTTTTCGCGAGCAAGCTCGCTCCTACATAAAAAGAGATCTCCTTTCCATGAACGACCTCCTCAACCTGCAAGGCTACGGCCCCATGCTGGCCCAGGGTGCCTGGATGACGCTCAAGCTGGCGTTCCTCGCCCTGGCCCTGAGCCTTACCCTGGGCCTGGTCGCCGCGGGTGCCAAACTCTCCAGCGCCAAATGGCTGCGCGTGCCGGCCACGCTCTACACCACGTTGATCCGCAGCGTGCCGGACCTGGTGCTGATCCTGCTGATCTTCTACAGCCTGCAACTGTGGCTCAACGACCTGACCGAAGCGTTCGGCTGGGACTACGTTGAAATCGACCCGTTTACCGCCGGGGTGATCACCCTGGGCTTTATCTACGGCGCATATTTCACCGAGAACTTCCGGGGCGCGATCCTCAGTGTGCCGGCGGGCCAACTGGAAGCCGCCACCGCCTACGGCCTGAGCCGCTGGCAGCGCTTTCACCTGGTGCTGTTCCCGCAACTGATGCGCTTTGCCCTGCCGGGCCTGGGCAATAACTGGCTGGTGCTGCTCAAGTCCACGGCGCTGGTGTCGATCATCGGCCTGTCAGACCTGGTCAAGGCCGCGCAGAACGCCGGCAAATCCACCAGTGAGCCGCTGTACTTCCTGATCCTCGCCGGTCTGGTGTACTTGTTGATTACCACCCTCTCCAACCGCATCTTCAAGCTCCTGGAACGGCGCTATAACCTGGGCATCAAGGGGATGGCGCGATGATCGAACTGTTCCAGCAATACGGCCTGGCCTACCTGTTCAGCGATGGCAGCGGCGTGTCCGGTGTTGCCATGACCTTGTGGCTGTTCATTATCTCGGTGGTGCTGGGCTTTGGCCTGTCGATCCCCCTGGCGCTGGCACGCGTCTCAGAGCACTTCTGGCTGCGCTGGCCGGTGGAGGTCTACACCTATTTGTTCCGTGGCACGCCGCTGTATATCCAACTGCTGATTTGCTACACCGGGCTGTACAGCCTGGAAGTGGTGCAGGACAACGCCCTGCTCAACCAGTTTTTCCGCAATGCGCTGAACTGCACGCTGTTGGCGTTTGTGCTCAACACCTGCGCCTATACCGTGGAAATCTTCGCCGGGGCGATCCGCAACATCCCCCATGGCGAGCTCGAAGCGGCACGCGCCTATGGCTTGCACGGCTGGCGGCTGAACCTGTTTGTGATCGTGCCCGCCGCCTTGCGTCGCGCCCTGCCGGCCTACAGCAATGAAATGATCCTGATGCTGCACGCCACGTCGCTGGCGTTCACCGCCACCGTCGCCGACATCCTCAAGGTCGCCCGCGATGCGAATGCCGAGACGTTCCTGACCTTCCAGGCGTTCGGCATCGCCGCCCTGCTCTACATGCTGCTGTCCTTTGCACTGGTGGGCCTGTTCAGGCTGGCCGAACGTCGCTGGATGCGCTTTCTTGTTCCTACCCGAGGCTAACTCATGAATCAGTCCGCGCAGGCCCTGGCCGCTTATCCAATGGATGTACCCGTCGGCAACACCGCCACGGCGGCCATCAAGCTGCAAGTCGAAGGTATCCATAAACGCTACGGCGAACACGAAGTGCTCAAGGGCGTGTCCCTCAACGCACGCCAGGGCGATGTGATCAGCTTGATCGGCGCCAGCGGTTCGGGCAAAAGCACGATGCTGCGGTGCATCAACTTTCTGGAACAGCCTGACGCCGGGGTGATCACCCTGGACGGTATCAGCATCGAAATGCAACCAGGCCGCGCCGGCACCCGTGCGCCGCACCAGGCGCAACTGCAAAACCTGCGTACGCGCCTGGCCATGGTGTTCCAGCACTTCAACCTGTGGAGCCACATGACCGTGCTGGAAAACATCACCATGGCCCCGCGCCGGGTGCTGAACGTGAGCGCCGCCGAAGCCGAGAAGCGTGCGCGGCTGTACCTGGACAAGGTCGGCCTGCCGAGCCGCGTGGCGGACCAATATCCGGCGTTCCTGTCCGGTGGCCAGCAGCAGCGCGTGGCCATTGCGCGCGCGCTGGCAATGGAACCGGAGATTATCCTGTTCGATGAACCCACCTCGGCCCTGGACCCGGAACTTGTAGGAGAAGTGCTCAAAGTCATACAGACGTTGGCCGAGGAAGGTCGTACCATGCTGATGGTCACCCACGAAATGGGCTTTGCCCGCCAGGTGTCCAGCCAAGTGCTGTTCCTGCACCAGGGCCGAGTCGAGGAACACGGCGGCGCCGAGATCCTCGACCATCCCACCAGCGAACGCTTGCAGCAATTTCTTTCCAACCGTTTGAAGTGAACTCATGGATACCAAGGCCAACGGACCCCATTCTTCCCCTACGCTGGATCGCATCGACGAAGCGATCATCGACGTACTCAGGCATCAGGGGCGTATCACCTACGAAAAGCTCTCGTCACTGGTGCACCTCACCCCCAGGCCCTGCCTGGAACGGGTGCGCAAACTGGAGCGACGCGGGGTGATCCGTGGGTATGGGGCGATCATCGATGTGCAGATGGTCTCACCGGGGCTGTCGCTGCTGGTGCTGGTGGCCTTGTCCAACCAAAGCGGGCGCTCGGCGCAAAAGGCCTTCGAAGCCTGCGTCAAAGCCTGCCCGCAGGTGTTCGAATGCCAGTTGATCAGCGGGCCGTTCGACTACAGCCTGCGCATGCGGTGCCGCGACATGGAGCATTATCGGGTGCTGACCGAGACCTGGTTGAACAATGATGAGTTGCACATTGATAAGTTGGTGGCGCATCCGGAACTCGCGGTAGTCAAAAACACCGCTACTGACTTGGCCTGAGCCACTCCTTTCCCGTAGTAATCAAAAGTTGCTTTGGGGCATCGCCATGGCATGCAGCGCTCCTAAAACTACGCAACAAAAGTCCTGTTATCGATCTACGACCATTGTGTCAGTTGGCGCTGGACAAGCCGCACCGCAGGTAGTAGCGTACGGCCATTACTCGAATAAAGTATAGCTCCCGGGATATGAGGTTCTACTTTGACGGCCCTTGAGATTGTGAAAAGTGATTGTCGTTCTTGCGCCCGCTCCACTCGGCATGAAATTTCCGCAGAAGTGACAAACAGAGTTGAAGAGTGGTGGGCTAACGAGTTAGATAGCTGGCGCATTATTCGCTGCCAAGGATGTCATACCTACTCCTTTCAAATGAAACATGAAGACTTTGATGAAATAGAAGAAGATGAAAACGGCCTCCATCACGCGGTATCTTTCGATGTTTATCCCAGCGTGGTAAAAAATCACCATGGATTAACGCACACACACCTTCTCCCGCCGCTAATCAGCACAATATACCTACAAAGCGTGAAAGCACTGAGCCAATATAACAACGTATTGGGCAGCATTGGATTAAGGGCCTGCATTGAAGCAGTTTGTAATCACCTTGATATCTCAGGCACAAATCTACAACGAAGAATTGACCAGCTTTTCAAAGCCGGCCATGTTTCCAATGGCGATAAAAAACGATTACACGCCATCCGCTTTTTAGGAAATGATGCTGCGCATGAAATAAAACAACCAAAACCATTAGATATTCGAATCGCACTGGAGATCGTTGAACATCTTTTGAACACTGTTTTCATTTTAGAAAGTCGTGCAGCCGGACTAGAGACCGTAGCAGAAAATTACGCAGACTTCATAAGATTGCTGGAGAGTTGCGCATCACAACATAAATCAGGCACGTCAATCAACCTTCTAGGACTCTTAGGGAAACGCCGCCGACTCATAGCGGCAAGCTTAGATACATTTGAGACTCAACTCATATTGGATATAGAGGAAGGCAAGATTACGTTCTTAAAAGCACCTCCCTCCCAGACTGGGGAAGAGCGCGAACTTCAGCTATATGAAGTCGAATTGGATTATTTCGTGCAAGACGACGACATCCCTTTCTAATTAAAAAAACAACCATCTAAAAACAAAAAACATTAACGCTTGACGATCACCCGACTACCAAAACAAACAATACAGTTATCACTGATAAAAGCACACTACAAAACACGGACCGAACACGCTACATTTCCATATAAATCACGGAGGATCTCATTCCATGTCTGATAGCACTAGCACCATTCGCGTTTCAAACCATAACAACTGGCCTGCCGTAGAATTATTCCCTTGTGAGCGCGATTTAATACAGAAGATGGCAACACATAATATTCAGCAAATATTTGTTACAGCCAAACTCAAACCAGATGACAAAGACGAACCTTTTAATGCCGCAGTAGGCCATATATTAGACTGCTTAGACTGTCTGCCTCAACGTCCAGATGCGGCGTTCGATAGCCTTTACAAAGTCATCGATCAAAACTTAAACATTTTTGAAAAACCAAGCCGCTCACGCATGCAAGCTATGGCAGACCATTTTTTCAGCGTTCATCCTACTGAGTGGACTGTCATTACAGAGCTTCTATCAGAGCATATACCGCAACAAACTGCTGACTATGCGGCATCTCGCATATTGGACTGTCAAATAGAGAGCAATCCTCCACACAGCGAGCACATGAAGAAGCGCGCAGAGCGCAGTTTAGGAAAACAGCGATATAAAGATTTTTGCAAAAAGTTCCTAATTACAGCCCCCGACACCCCGGAATTATTCTTAAGCCTAAACTATGAGGACAGGAGAAACGCAGGCCGGCTAATGTGTCTTTTCTTTCGACAATCTGCACCATTAAAGAAAATCCCGAAAAACCCCGACGACGCATCTTCAACCTTAAATTTGTCAAATCCAGCCAACCTACTTTTACCAAAAGAAAAACTGACATCATTACTGGAAATATTGCTCTCCACATACAGACACGAACGTTTTCACGGGGAAGCATTTTCGCCATTTAGGAGTAGCAAGGCGTCGATAAAAACCTATGCCCACGCATATTACGCACTTATAGTAGCCTACATCATTGTATTAGGTGTACTGGAGTCGCAAAACAAAGGTGGAACTTCCATGGCATCAATAGTAGATGTAACCCGTAAATCCATGAAAAGCATATCGTCTTTTTTTGAAGATGCCTTAAACAAATAAATCTGTCCCCGTTAGCAATTCCCTCGCCTTTTGGTGCCCCTCCCCCCTAAGCCCTGCCTGGGGTGGGGAGGTGGCCTTGTCCAACCAAAGCGGGCGCTCGGCGCAAAAGGCCTTCGAAGCTTGCGTCAAAGCCTGCCCGCAGGTGTTCGAATGCCAGTTGATCAGCGGGCCGTTCGACTACAGCCTGCGCATGCGGTGCCGCGACATGGAGCATTATCGGGTGCTGACCGAGACCTGGTTGAACAATGATGAGTTGCACATTGATAAGTTGGTGGCGCATCCGGA
>NZ_MVOJ01000016.1:0-158698 GCF_002018845.1 Pseudomonas sp. MF6394 | reverse complement strand
TGGTATTAACCGGGGTAGTACCTGGAACCAGATTTTCAAAGTGCTCGCCGCCGGTCACGCCTTTGATGGCGGTAGTGACGGTCTGGTCGCCTTTGTAGACATCGTCTGGCGCGATGGTGGTGATAGAACCGCTCGACTGGTTTACGCCAATAGTGATGGTCTGGCCGTTATCCAATGTCACGGTCAGCGGGTTGGTGATGTTGGTCACCGGTGCGCCGTTTTTATCCACAAGGCTGGCGGTGTAGACGATATTGCCGCCTTCGCCAACGGTGGTGGTAGCAGTTAGAACTACATCCACCTTGTCGATGGTGTCGTTGATCGTGGTCGTTGCGCCGGAGCCTGCCACTTCGAGTTTTTCGAAGTTGCCGCCGGAAGCGTCAGTAATCTTGACGGTCTGGGTACTCTTATCGATGAACACGTCATCGCTAGGAGCGGGCACGGTTACGGTGCCAACCGTGTCGCCAGCCTTGATGGTGATCGAAGAGCCGTTATCCAACTTCAGCGTGACGTCGGTACCGGCCTTATTGCTCAAGGTCGCGGTATAGGTGATCTGGCCACCCTCATTCGCCTCCGTCGGCGCTGTCAGCGTAACGGTGGTGGTGTTATCGGTGCTCGGTGTATCGGTAACGGTGGTGTTAACCGGGGTAGTACCTGGAACCAGATTTTCGAAGTGCTCGCCGCCGGTAACACCCTTGATAGCGGTGGTGACGGTTTGATCGCCTTTATAGACATCATCAGGAGCAAGAACCGAAACGCTACCGCTAGTCTGGTTTACGCCAATGGTGATGGTCTGGCCGTTATCCAAGGTGACGGTCAACGGGTTGGTGATGTTAGTCACCGGCGCACCGTTTTTATCCACAAGGCTGGCGGTGTAGACGATGTTGCCGCCTTCACCAACGGTGGTGGTGGCCGTCAGGACCACATCAACTTTGTCGATCGTGTCGTTGATGGTGGTGGTTGCGCCGTTGCCTGCCACTTCGAGTTTTTCGAAGTTGCCGCCGGTGGTCTCGGTGATCTTGACGGTCTGAGTGCTCTTATCGATGAACACGTCATCGGTAGGCGCAGGCACGGTTACGGTGCCAATAGTTTCTCCAGCCTTGATGGTGATCGAAGAGCCGTTATCCAACTTCAGCGTGACGTCGGTACCGGCCTTGTTGCTCAAGGTCGCGGTGTAGGTGATCTGACCACCTTCGCTCGCTTCGGTTGGAGCCGTCAGCGTCACGGTAGTGGTGTTATCGGTACCCGGTGTATCAGTCACAGTTGTGGTGACGTTATCGGTACCTGGGACCAGATTTTCAAAGTGCTCGCCGCCGGTCACGCCTTTGATAGCAGTAGTGACGGTCTGATCGCCTTTATAGACATCATCAGGAGCAAGAACCGAAACGCTACCGCTAGTCTGGTTTACGCCAATGGTGATGGTCTGGCCGTTATCCAAGGTGACGGTCAACGGGTTGGTGATGTTGGTCACCGGTGCGCCGTTTTTATCCACAAGGCTGGCGGTGTAAACGATATTGCCGCCTTCGCCAACAGTGTTGGTGGCCGTCAGAACCACATCGACTTTGTCGATGGTGTCGTTGATCGTCGTGGTTGCGCCATTACCTGCAACTTCCAGTTTTTCGAAGTTGCCGCCGATGGTTTCGGTGATCTGGACGGTCTGGGTGCTCTTGTCGATAAACACGTCATCGGTAGGCGCAGGCACGGTTACGGTGCCAACAGTTTCTCCAGCCTTGATGGTGATCGAAGAGCCGTTATCCAACTTCAGCGTGACGTCAGTACCGGCCTTATTGCTCAAGGTCGCGGTGTAGGTGATCTGACCACCTTCGCTCGCTTCGGTTGGAGCCGTCAGCGTCACCGTAGTGGTGTTGTCAGTGCCTGGTGTATCTGTAACGGTGGTATTAACCGGGGTAGTAACAGGAACCAAGTTCTCGAAATGCTCGCCACCGGTCACGCCCTTGATAGCAGCAGTGACGGTCTGATCGCCTTTATAAATATCGTCTGGCGCCACGGTAGTAACGGTGCCGCTAGATTGGTTAACACCGATAGTAATGGTCTGACCGTTATCCAAAGTCACGGTCAACGGGTTGGTGATGTTAGTCACCGGCGCGCCGTTCTTATCCACAAGGCTGGCGGTGTAGACGATATTGCCGCCTTCACCAACGGTAGTGGTCGCCGTCAGCACCACATCAACCTTGTCGAGGGTGTCGTTGATCGTGGTGGTTGCGCCATTGCCTGCAACTTCCAATTTCTCGAAGTTGCCGCCAGAGGTCTCAGTGATCTGAACGGTCTGCGTGCTCTTGTCGATGAACACGTCATCGGTAGGCGCAGGCACAGTCACGGTGCCAACAGTTTCGCCAGCCTTGATCGTGATCGAGGAGCCGTTATCCAACTTCAGCGTGACATCAGTGCCCGCTTTGTTGGAAAGCGTGGCGGTATACGTAACCTGCCCACCTTCGTTCGCCTCGGTTGGCGCTGTCAGCGTCACAGTGGTGGTGTCGATCGAATCGGTAATGGTGGTAATCGCTGGCGTGGTGCTCGGCACCAGGCTCTCGAAATTGCCGCCAGTCGCGCTCGCAATCGTCGTACTGACGGTGCTGCCGTTGACGTAGACGTCATTAGCCGGCGTATCAACGACAACGCTGCCTGTCGACTCACCGGCCTTGATGGTGATCACCGAGCCATTGCTCAAGGTGACGTTCACCGGGGTCTGCGCCGGGTTGGTCAAGGTGGCGGTGTAGGTGATCTGGCCGCCTTCGGTGACGGTCGAACCAGCGGTCAGAGTGACCGTGGTGGTGTCGATCGAATCGGTAATGGTGGTGACCGCAGGCGTGGTATTCGGCACCAGGTTCTCGAAGTTACCGCCCGTTGCACCAGTGATGGTGGTGCTGACCGTCGAACCGTTGTTGTAGACGTCGTTAGCCGGCGTATCAACGACAACACTGCCTGTCGATTCGCCGGCCTTGATGGTGATCACCGAGCCATTGCTCAAGGTGACGTTCACCGGGGTCTGCGCCGGGTTGGTCAGCGTGGCGGTGTAGGTGATCTGGCCGCCTTCGGTGACGGTCGAGCCAGCGGTCAGGGTGACCGTGGTGGTGTCGATCGAATCGGTAATGGTAGTAACCGCAGGCGTGGTATTCGGTACCAGGTTCTCGAAGTTACCGCCCGTTGCACCAGTGATGGTGGTGCTGACGGTAGAGCCATTGTTGTAGACATCGTTAGCCGGTGTATCAACCACAACGCTGCCTGTCGACTCACCGGCCTTGATGGTGATCACCGAGCCATTGCTCAAGGTGACGTTCACCGGGGTCTGCGCCGGGTTGGTCAAGGTGGCGGTGTAGGTGATCTGGCCGCCTTCGGTGACGGTCGAACCAGCGGTCAGAGTCACCGTGGTGGTGTCGATCGAATCGGTAATGGTGGTGACCGCAGGCGTGGTATTCGGTACCAGGTTCTCGAAGTTGCCGCCCGTTGCGCCGGTGATGGTGGTGCTGACCGTCGACCCATTGTTGTAGACGTCGTTAGCTGGCGTATCAACGACAACGGTACCCGTCGACTCACCGGCCTTGATGGTGATCACCGAGCCATTGCTCAAGGTGATGTTCACCGGTGTCTGCGCTGGGTTGGTCAGGGTGGCGGTATAGGTGATCTGGCCGCCTTCGGTCACGGTCGAACCAGCGGTCAGGGTGACCGTGGTGGTGTCGATGGTGTCGGTGATCTGCGTCACGGCCGGGTTAGGGTCGATGGTCAATACCAGGTTGCCGCCGCCGCTGGTGCCGGTAACGCCCACGCTGATCTGGCTCGGGTCGTTGTAGGGGGTGTCGTTAGGGGCCAGGGGAACGTTGACCGTACCGGTCAGTTGGCCGGACGGGATGGTAATCACCGCGCCATTGGACAAGGTGACGGTCAGGTCGCTGGTGGAGGGCCTGGTCACGGTGGCGGTGTAGGTCAGCACACCACCGGCTTCGGTGATGGTGGGCGTTGCGCTCACGGACAGGGTCGACGGCTGCAGCACCAGGTTGCCCGCGTCAGCGGAGCCTGGGGCGCCGGTCAGCGCGTTGAGAGCCGAAGTGCCCTGGCCAAGTGTGCCGGTTGGGAAGCCGATGGTCGGATCGACGCGGCCGGCGGTCGCATCCAGCACCACAAAGCTGTGGCCACCCCCGGCGGCACCGTTACCGGCAGCGTTTGCGCCAGCTGCGGTGGCTTCCAGGTCGGTGGTCGGGTCAGCGCCGGCGGCGATGGCTTGTTGCAACTCGGCCACCGATGGCGCGGCTTGCTCGCTGGCCGCCGCCAGGTCGGTGGTGGAGTCCGGCATATCGGCGCTCCACTGGGTGTCACGGCCCAGGTCCAGGATGCGACCGTCGGCAAGCTCCAGGCTCACGGCGCCCGACATACCGGTGTCGATCTGGTCGCCCGCGAACAAGCGATCACCTTCAATGAGGACGCGGCGAGCACCTTCCGGAGAAATTACGAAAACTTGACCAACAATGCTTTTGACGGTGGCAACAACACTGCTCATTAAAATTTTCTCCGGCGATCCGTTTCGACAAATCCATTTCGCAGCGCGCTATTAGCGCTGCCAATCTGGGGGCGTAGTCTATAAATGCATTGACGTCAAATATTTGGCTGGATTTTTTAGCTATCTAGTTTGTGCCAAACTATTGACCTTATGGTCGCCATCCTAAACAATCGCCCTAGTAATGTCACATTGATATTTATGCGGCGAACCGTCCTACATGTGTGAAGCAGTTCCGCTTTTTGAACTTTCCGACGTACGGTCATCACGGTAGCCATTATCCGACGCAGCGGTGCCAATCGCTGTGATTTAAGACAAGAAGTCTTGGGGAAATTTTAAATGCGTTTGCACCTGTTCAAGGCAATACCGTTCGCTCTCGCCGCCAGTTTCGTACAAGCCCAGACACTGCCCCAAGCCATGCAACAGGCATTGGACGTACACCCGGAAATTCAGGCGGGTGTTAACAGCCGCATCGCCGCCGATTACCAATTGCGCGCCGCACAAGGTGGCTACCTGCCGCGTGTCGACTTGAACGCCGGTTACGGCCGCCAAGGAACCGACAACGCCACCACCCGCGCCAACAACCCTGGCGGCAATCACTGGGACACGCTTAACCGCGGCGAATCCAGCCTGCGCCTGCAGCAAATGATTTTTGACGGTTTTGCTACCTCCAGCGAAGTCGGGCGTCAACAAGCCAACGTTAATTCCCGCGCTTACTCCTTGCTGGGGACTTCCGAGCGCACTGCGCTGACCGTTGCCCAGGTTTACCTGGAAGTATTGACCCGCCGTGAGTTCGTGCGCCTGGCCGAAGACAACCTGCGCAACCACGAGCGCATCTACGATCAGATCAAGTTGCGCACCCAGCGTGGCGTCGGCAACGGTGCCGATCAGGACCAGGCCGAAGCGCGCCTGGCTCAGGCCCGCAACAACTTGATCACCGAGCAGACCAACCTGGCCGACGCGCAGGTCAACTACCTCAGCGCCGTCGGCCAGATGCCCGACGAACTCGAGCGTCCGGCCCCGTTCATGGCCATGCTGCCAGCCGACCTGAACGAAGCGCGCCGTCAGATGCTCGACAACAGCCCGGTGCTGCGTTCGGCCGAGTCGGATATCTCTGCCGCCGAGAAGCAGTACGACGCTGCCAAATCCACGTTCTATCCGCGCTTTGACGCTGAACTGGGCACCAACGCCGACAACAACGTCTCCGGTGATCCCAACCACAGCAATGGCTGGGAAGCCATGGTGCGCATGCGCTTCAACCTGTTCGCCGGTGGCAGCAACAAGGCCGACCTGCAATCGAAGTCCTACCAGGCCAACCAGGCGCTCGACATCCGCAACAACGCCTTGCGCCAACTCAATGAAGAGCTAGGCTTGGCTTGGAACGCCCTGAACAACGCTAACGCGCAATTGCCGGTCGCCCAGCAGTACGTGGATCACAGCACCCGCGTACGCACGTCCTACCAGCAACAGTTCAGCCTTGGTCAACGTACTCTGTTGGATTTGCTCGACAGCGAGAATGAATTGTTCACTGCTTCCCGCCGCCTGGAAGAAATCAAGAACATTCAGTTATTTACTCAGTACCGAATCAAGGCGACCATGGGCGAATTGCTCAAGAGCCAGGGAGTGGTTGCACCAATGGCCTCCGTCGTGCAGAACGACGTGAAACCTAAAGTCCAACTGCCTGGGATGAATTGAGCCACCCCAATAGCCCCATCTGTTAGTCGAGAGTGCGCCGCGTGGAACCTGAAGTCAGTCGAGTTCATCTCAGTCATGATCCACGCGCACTGCACGATGACCCGTTACTCGACGGGTTGTTGGCGCTCTGCGCCCTGCATCAGAAACCGGCCAGTGCGGCCATGCTCACCACCGGCCTGCCGCTGCCTTCGCAACGTTTGAGTGCCGAGTTGCTGTCGCGTGCCGCTGCGCGGGCCGGGCTGCAAGGCCGGCTGCTGCAACGCAAGCTGGATCAGATCCCGACCATTGCATTGCCGGCGCTGCTGTTGCTCAAGGACGGTCGCAGTACCGTGCTGGTCGGCTGGCAGGGCGAAGATCAAGCGCGGATCCTGCTCAGTGAAAGCGACGGCGGTGAAGTGCTGATCAAGCGCGAAGCATTGGCCGACGACTACATCGGCAAAGTCTTCTTTGCACAGCCGCAACACAAATTCGACGTCAACCACGGCAGCCTGATTCCACGGGCGCGCTCGTGGTTCCGTGACACCCTCATGCGTTCGCGCTGGCTCTACACCGACGCCATCGCCGCCAGCTTCCTGATCAACATCATCGCCATGGCCGCGCCGCTGTTCGTGATGAACGTGTACGACCGCGTCGTGCCGAACCAGGCCACCGCCACCCTGTGGGTGCTGGCCGTGGGCATCTGCGGTGCCTACCTGTTCGACCTGATCCTCAAAAGCCTGCGCAGCCTTTGCCTGGACCTGGCCGGTAAAAAAACCGACCTGATCATCTCGGCCACGTTGTTCGAGCGTATCGTCGGCATGTCCATGAAGTACCGCCCGGCGCGGGTCGGCAGCTTCGCGCAGAACATCCACGAGTTTCAAAGCCTGCGCGACTTCCTCGCGTCTTTGACCCTCACCAGCCTGATCGACCTGCCGTTTACGCTGCTGATCTTCCTGGTCATCGCCATCCTCGGCGGGCACCTGGTGTGGATTCCGGTGTTGGCATTCCCGCTGGCCCTGGGCATTGGCTACGCCTTGCAGAAGCCCCTGGTCGCGACCATGGAGCGCACCATGGCGCTGGCCGCCGAGCGCCAGTCGAGCCTGATCGAAACCCTCGCCGGGCTCGATGCGGTCAAGGTCAACAACGCCGAGAGCGAGCGTCAGTACGGCTGGGAACAGACCATCGGCACCCTGAGCCGGCTTGAGCTGCGGGTGAAGTTGCTGTCGGGCCTGTCGATGAACATGACGCTGCTGATCCAGCAACTGGCTGGCGTAATCATGATCGTGTTCGGCGTGTACCAGATCATCGACGGCAACCTCAGCATGGGCGGCCTGATTGCCTGCTACATGCTCAGTGGCCGTGCCTTGAGCCCGCTGGCCTCGTTGTCGGGCCTGCTCACGCGCTACCAGCAAGCCAAGGTCACCATGACCTCGGTGGACCAGATGATGGAGCTGCCCCAGGAGCGCAACTTCGAAGAGCGCCCCATGAGCCGTCGCACCCTGCAAGGCGCCATCGAGTGCCGGGGCCTGAACTTCACTTACCCGAACCAGCAGAACCCGGCGCTGAAAAACATCAACCTGGTGATCAAACCAGGGGAAAAAATCGGCATCATCGGCCGCAGCGGCTCGGGCAAAAGCTCCCTGGCCAAGTTGATCGTCGGCCTTTACCAGCCCGACTCCGGCTCCTTGCTGGTGGATGGCGTGGACGTGCGCCAGATCGACGTGAGCGAGCTGCGTCACAACATCGGCTATGTGGCCCAGGATATTCAATTGCTGGCCGGCACCCTGCGCGACAACCTGGTATCCGGTGCGCGCTACGTCGAGGATGAAATGGTCCTGCAAGCTGCCGAACTGGCTGGCGTGCACGAATTTGCCCGCCTGCATCCCCAAGGCTACGAACTGCAAGTCGGCGAGCGTGGGCAGAACCTGTCCGGCGGCCAGCGCCAGAACGTTGCCCTGGCCCGTGCGCTGCTGCTCAACCCGCCCATGCTGTTGCTGGACGAACCCACCAGCGCCATGGACAACACCGGTGAAGAACGCTTGAAACAACGCCTGCAAGCCGTGGTGCAAAACAAGACCGTGGTGCTGGTCACGCACCGAGCCTCACTGCTCTCGCTGGTGGACCGCCTGTTGGTGGTCGATCGTGGGCAGATTCTCGCGGACGGCCCGAAAGCCGTGGTCATGGAAGCGTTGAAGAAGGGGCAGATCAGTGTTGCTTAACTCCATCAAGAGTGCGGTCGGCCGCTACTTCAAAGGCTCCGATTCGCTGCAGGGCCAGCCGCTACCCGAGGTCAACAAGGCGCTGATCGAAGATGCGCCGCGGGTGATCCGCCTGACCATCTGGGCGATTATCGCGTTCTTTATATTCCTGGTGGTGTGGGCCGGTTTCTCCCAGATCGACGAAGTGACCCGTGGCGATGGCAAGGCGATTCCGTCGTCCAAATTGCAGAAAATCCAGAACCTGGAAGGCGGTATCGTCGCCGAGCTGTACGTCAAGGAAGGCCAGATCGTAGAGGCCGGCGCGCCGTTGATTCGTCTCGACGACACGCGGTTTGTCTCCAACGCCGGCGAAACCGAAGCCCTGCGCCTGGCCATGCAGCTGCGCGTCGAGCGTTTGAGCGCGCAGGTGGATGACCGCCCGCTGAACATCCCCGACGACGTGCTCAAGGCCGCGCCGAGCCAGGCCGCCAACGAGCGCTCCTTGTATGAAAGCCGCCGCCAGCAGTTGAAAGACGAAGTCGGCGGCTTGCAGGAGCAACTCGTCCAGCGCCAACAGGAACTGCGCGAGTTCACCTCCAAGCAGGGCCAATACCGCAGCCAGTTGTCCCTGCAACGCCAGGAAATCAACATGTCCGAGCCGTTGGTGGCCCAGGGTGCGGTGTCGCCGGTAGAAGTGCTGCGCCTCAAGCGCGCCGAAATGGAAACCCGTGGGCAGTTGGATGCCACCACCCTGGCAATCCCGCGTGCGGAATCAGCGATCAAGGAAGTGCAACGCAAGATCGATGAAACCCGTGGCAAATTCCGCAGCGAAGCCCTGACCCAACTCAACGAAGCCCGTACTGAACTGAACAAGGCCGAGTCCACCGGGCGCGCGTTGGAAGACCGAGTCAGCCGTACCCTGGTCACCTCACCAGTGCGCGGGATCGTCAAGCAGTTGCTGGTCAACACCGTTGGCGGTGTGATCCAGCCTGGCAGCGACATGGTCGAAATCGTGCCGCTGAACGACACCTTGCTGGTAGAAGCCAAGATCCGCCCGCAAGACATCGCCTTCCTGCACCCTGGGCAGGAAGCGGTGGTCAAGTTCACCGCGTATGACTACACCATCTACGGCGGGCTGAAAGCCAAGCTCGAACGCATCGGTGCCGACACCATCACCGATGAAGACAAGAAGACCACCTACTACATGATCACCCTGCGCACTGATCGCAGCCATCTGGGCACGGACGAGAAGCCGCTGTTGATCATCCCCGGCATGGTTGCTTCGGTGGATATTATCACCGGCAAGAAAAGCATCCTCAGCTACCTGCTCAAGCCGATCATCAAGGCACGGGCAGAGGCGTTGCACGAGCGTTGATCTTTATCGCCGTACTGACGCCTTCGCGAGCAAGCCCGCTCCCACTTTGGAATGCTTTCCAAATGTGGGAGCGGGCTTGCTCGCGAAAGGGCCATCAGCGCCACCGCGTATAAACTGCCTACCTCAAAACGCCATATCAATATGCTCTAACAGTATTTAAAATCCGGTTGTTATACCTATAAATTCACTCCCCTGTCCGCCGGGAATGAATCCAATGTCTGCCACCACCGCCCCCCAAACCTTCGACATCCGCCCCTTCCCCGGCAGTGTCGGCGCCGAGATCATCGGCCTGGACTTATCTCGCCCAGTCAACGACCAGGACTTCGCCCGCATCCACCGTGCGCACCTGGACCACCACGTCATCGTGTTCCGCGACCAACGCATCACCCCCGCACAACAGATCGCCTTCAGCCGCCGTTTCGGTGTGTTGCAGATCCATGTGCTTAAACAGTTCCTGCTGGCCAACCACCCCGAAATCCTGATCGTCTCCAACATCATCGAGAACGGCCAATCGATCGGCCTGGGGGATGCGGGCAAGTTCTGGCATTCGGACCTGTCATACAAAGAACTGCCCAGCCTGGGCTCGATGCTGCACGCCCAGGAACTGCCCTCTGAAGGCGGCGACACCCTGTTCGCCGACATGCACAAAGCCTGGGAGCAACTGCCCGGCCACCTGCGCAATGCCGTCGAAGGCCGCAGCGCCGCGCACTCCTACACCGCGCGCTACAGCGAAACCAAATTCGAAGGCAACTGGCGCCCAACCCTTACCCCGGAACAGCTCGCCCAGGTTGTCGAAGTGGTGCACCCCATTGTGCGCACCCACCCGGAAAACGGCCGCAAGGCGCTGTTCGTCAGCGAGGGTTTCACCACCCGTATCGTCGGCCTGCCCGATGACGAAAGCCGTGACCTGCTGGCCCAGCTCTATGCCCACAGCGTGCTGCCGGAAAACATCTACCGTCATCAGTGGCAGCCCCACGACCTGGTGTTCTGGGACAACCGCTCGCTGATCCACCTGGCCGCCGGTTGCCCAAGCCACCTGCGGCGCAAATTGTTCCGTACCACAATTCAGGGGGATGCGCCTTTCTAGCCAGGCATCGGCCCCTAAAGCTTGTAGTACTTCAGCCGATGGCGATAACGAGAAAACTTTGTGGTTGGAACAGGGCTATGCACGCATCAAACAAGAACACGTTGACCATTATCTCCGTCGTTTCGCTACTTATGCTTTTCGGTTTTTCCGGGCTGATCAAGGAAAATTACGTGTCAGCCGACACGGCTTTTTTACTACTGGCTTGTTCGGTGGCAACAGGTTTTTATGTGGTACTGGCGTTTATTGAAAAAGTCCTCGAGCGGCTTTTCAAGGACTTCAAAGTCACTGTTATTTTCTGGGGCTTTTTGCTTGCCACATTAGGTTACGTAGGACGGCTGCGGGCGGTAGCCGACGTTAATGCAATTTTCCATGTGGATGCATCCGCTTTTCCTTTGACAATGATCGCTGGCACAACTCTTCACATGGCCAAGCTGATGTTTTGGCCTTGTATCGGTGTCGTGCTGATCACTGCATGTATTTTAGTGCTGATCTGTATGGGCAGTTATTTCGAAAGCGCGAGCTCTGCCGAGGAAAAATGGGGTGTGGTGGTTCCAGCAATAACTGCACTGATTACCTGCGGTATTGGTGCGTTGTTTATCAGTAGCAACTTGTCGCCGGAGCGCCGTGCCGAGATCTTGTACCGTACGGCTCACACGACAGACTTCAATGATACGTTTCGTTGCGCAGGTATCGACGACCGGCAGTACAGCGCAATTTTCCTGGGGCCTGAACAGCGTAGAGTGCTGCTGGCTCCCAAGCTCCAGGAGTTCTCGTTGGAGAAGAAAGCTTACGTGTTAAAACGTGCGGAGGTGCCGGAAGACTTTTCGATTCTCGAGTGTTTTCCCGACAACCCGAAACCCGCCACCTTGCCGTCCCCGTACTCTTTCGATTCCCGCGAGTAATCGTTTACGTGCCTGCGTGTTCGGTCTGATTGCTGCTACGATTGCGCCCAGTTCACTCCCTATCGACCACGAGTGCTTGGCATGCAACTACCGGACATGAACCTGCTGGTCGCCCTCGACGCGTTGCTCGATGAGGGCAGTGTGGTGGGCGCCGCACGGCGGATGAACCTCAGCCCAGCCGCCATGAGCCGTACCCTCACGCGTATTCGCGAAGCGGTCGGTGACCCGATCCTGGTACGTGCCGGCCGTGGCCTGGTGCCGACGCCCAAGGCGCTTGAGCTGCAAGGCCAGGTGCGCAACGTGGTGGAGCAGGCTGCGTTGTTGTTCCGTTCGGCGGACCAGGTTGATTTGAGCACCTTGCGCCGCCGCTTCAGCGTGCGCGCCAATGACTTTTTCATCGGCGTGTATGGCGGGCGGCTGTTCGACACCATGGAGCGCATGGCGCCGCTGTGCGAGCTGCGCTTCGTGCCCGAAGGCGACACCGACGATGAAGCCCTGCGCGAAGGGCGTTTGGACTTGAGGGTGAGCAACACCATGCCCGCCAGCCCGGAAGTGAAGGTGCAAAACCTGTTCTCCACCACCTTTGTCGGCCTGGCACGGCAAGACCACCCGTTGTTCGACGAAGAAATCACGGCGGCGCGGTTTGCCAGCTACTCCCACATCAGCATCTCGCGCCGCGGCATCGCCCGTGGGCCCATCGACACCGCGTTGAATGCCCAAGGCCTGGAGCGCCGTGTGGCCATGATCGCCCCAGGCTTTCACGGTGCGATGTTCATGCTGCCCGATTCCGACCTGCTGCTGCCGGTGCCCAAGGAAGCCCTCCTGAGCGCCAAACGTCTGAACCTGCCACTGCGCGCGTTCGCCTTGCCGATTTCATTGCCAACCCTGGTCCTGGCGCAATCCTGGCACCCACGCTTCGACAAAGACCCGGCCCATAAATGGCTGCGTGAAACCATGCGCGAAAGCTGTCATGCCACCTGGCTAGAAGCTCAGCCGGTATAACGCGAACGCGGATGAATGTGGGAGCTGGCTTGCCTGCGAAGGCGGCGTGTCAGTCACTGAATCTCTTACTGAACTGGCGCTATCGCAGGCAAGCCAGCTCCCACGGGGTTCAGTGTTGATGTTAAAAGTTGCGTCTGACGCACTTATAACCTGCCAACAAGTAACTTTTTGTCATGAGAGTGCCTGATTAAACTGCTCGGGTATTTCTCATTCCGAGTTACCTGTTCATGACGTCCCTCGCTGCCCCCGCTGTCCAGGCCGCAGCCAAACCTACGGCCCTGAGCCCACCCGTGTTCGGCCCGCGCATCATCATCGGGCTGCTCGGCGTATTGCTGGCGGTACTGGTCTCGGGTCTCAACGAGATGGTCACCAAGGTCGCCCTCGCCGATATCCGCGGTGCGCTGTACATCGGCTTTGACGAAGGCACCTGGCTGGTCGCGGCCTACACCGCCACTTCGGTCGCGGCCATGGCCTTCGCGCCGTGGTGCTCGGTGACGTTTTCCCTGCGTCGTTTCACGCTGTGCGCCATCGGCTTGTTCACCGTGCTGGGCATCCTCTGCCCGTTCGCACCCAACTACGAAAGCCTGTTGCTGCTGCGCACCGTGCAAGGCTTGGCTGGTGGCGCGCTGCCGCCGATGTTGATGACCGTGGCGCTGCGTTTCTTGCCAGCCAACGTCAAGTTGTACGGGTTGGCCGGTTACGCACTCACCGCCACCTTCGGTCCAAGCCTTGGCACACCGCTGGCGGCGTTGTGGACCGAATACGTCGGCTGGCAGTGGGCGTTCTGGCAGATCGTCGCGCCGTGCCTGCTGGCCATGGCGGCCGTGGCCTACGGCTTGCCACAAGACCCGCTGCGCCTGGAACGCTTCAAGCAGTTCAACTGGCGTGGGTTGCTATTGGGCTTCCCGGCGGTCTGCATGCTGGTGATCGGCCTGTTGCAAGGCAATCGCTTGGACTGGTTCGAGTCGGGCCTGATTACCTTCCTGCTGAGTGGCGGCACGCTGTTGCTGGTGCTGTTCATGCTCAACGAATGGTCGCAGCCGCTGCCCTTCTTCAACTTGCAGATGCTCGGCCTGCGCAACCTGGCGTTTGCCCTGATCGTACTGGCCGGCGTGCTGATGGTGCTGACCTCGGTGATCATCATCCCGTCCACTTTCCTCGCCCAGGTCCAGGGCTACCGGCCGCTGCAGACCGCACCGGTGATGCTGCTGATGGCGTTGCCGCAGTTGATCGCGCTGCCGCTGGTGGCGGCGCTGTGCAACCTGCGCTGGGTCGATTGCCGCTGGGTGCTGGGCATTGGCCTGAGCATGTTGGCGCTGTGCTGCCTCGGCAGTTCACACCTGACTTCGGCGTGGATTCGCGACGACTTTTATGGCTGGTACCTGCTGCAGATTTTCGGCCGGCCGATGGCCGTGTTGCCGCTGCTGATGCTGTCCACCGGCAGTATTCAACCCATCGAAGGGCCGTTCGCCTCGGCCTGGTTTAACACCGTCAAGGGCCTGGCTGCTGTGATCGCCACTGCGGTGCTGGATACATTGACCACCCAGCGCGGGCATTTCCATTCAACCATGTTGGTGGACCGCCTGGGCAATTCGCCCCTTGCCGACGCTGACGCGCCGGGCCTCGCCCACCGCTTGCACGAGCAGACCGTGGTGCTGACCTCTTCGGATCTTTACGTCGTCATGGCCGGTGTCGCGGTGGCGTTGATCCTGCTGATTTTCTGGATGCCCACGCGGATCTATCCGCCTCGCGCTCCGGCCTGACCACAAGGACTTTCCATGAAACGCAAAGACAAAATTGCCGTCTCCGTTATTGCTGTATTTGCCGTCGGCGTGCTGGTTTACCTGGTTGCGCCGGGCGTACTGGGCAGCAAGCACCAGACCACCAACGACGCCTTCGTCGCGGCTGATTTCACCCTGGTCGCTCCCCGCGTTGCCGGCTTCATCAAGGAGGTGCTGGTAGAAGACAACCAGCGTGTCAAAGCCGGGCAACTGCTGGCGTTGATCGACGACCGCGATTTTCGCGCCGCCGCCCAGGCCGCCGATGCCGACACCCTGGTCGCCCAGGCCCAGCTGAAAAACGCCAGCGCGACCCTGGAGCGCCAAAGCTCGGTGATCGCCCAGGCCCAGGCTACGGTGGCAGCGGATCGCGCCGAAGTGGCGTTTGCCGAGCATGAACTGAACCGCTACAACCACCTCGCCGGCGTCGGTGCGGGCACCGTGCAGAACGCCCAGCAAGCCAAGACACGCATCGATCAGGCCACTGCGCGTCTGGCTAAATCCACCGCCGTGCTGGCCGCCGAACGCAAGCAGGTGGAGATCCTCACCGCCCAACGTGATGCCGCCGAAGGTGGGCTCAAACGCGCCCAGGCCGCGCTGGAAATGGCCAGTTATCAGCTGTCTTACACGCGTATTGTCGCACCGGTGGATGGCATGGTCGGTGAGCGTGCGGTACGGGTCGGCGCTTACGTGACACCGGGTAGCAAGATCCTTGCGGTGGTGCCGCTTTCTGAAGCCTATGTGGTGGCCAATTTCCAGGAGACTCAACTGTCGCATATGCACGCAGGGCAAGCGGTGCAAGTCAGCGTCGACAGCCTTGACGGCGAACTGCTCAAAGGCCATCTGGAAAGCCTGGCGCCTGCCACCGGGGTGACCTTCGCCTCGGTCAAACCCGACAACGCCACCGGCAACTTCACCAAGGTGGTGCAGCGTATTCCGGTGAAGATCGTGCTTGAGCCGAACCAGCCACTGACCGAGCGCCTGCGCGTGGGCATGTCGGTAGAAGCCAGCGTCGATACCCGGCCCGTTGAGCAGCAGCGTGAGGTGGCCCAGCAATGAGACACCTCGCCTGGCTCACCCTGAGCCTTATCAGCCTGAGCGCCTGCACGGTCGGCCCGGATTTCCAACGGCCCGATGCCTCGCGCGTCGGCCAGTGGAGCGAACCCCAGGGCCGCCAGGCCGCCAGCCGCGCCGTCAGCGACCCCTTGCAGGAACGCTGGTGGGACGTGTTCCACGATGAGCAGCTCTCGGCCCTTACGCGCCGCGCCCTCAACGATAACCTCGACCTGAAACTGGCCAGCAGCCGCCTGCAACAAAGCCGCGCCATCCGCCAGGTGACCACGGCCGAGCGCTACCCCAACGTCGATGCCGGCGGCGCCTACCAGCGCAAGCGCAACAGCGGCAAAGGCTTGAACGACCCTTCCGGCGAGAATGGCCGCTCGGCCTTCAACCAATGGGACATGGGCTTCTCGGCCTCTTGGGAGCTGGATTTCTGGGGCCGGGTCAAGCGTGAAACCGAGGCCGCCGACGCCACGCTGGAAGTCGCCGAAAACGACCGTCGCGCCGTGTTGTTATCGGTGCTGGCCGAGACCGCCCAGGACTACATCCAACTGCGCGGCGTGCAAAACACCCGCGCTGTCACCGAGCAAAACCTCGACGTAGCGCGCCACAGCCTCAAGCTCTCGCAATTGCGGTTGGCCGACGGCGTGGCCACCGACCTGGATGTGGCCGAAGCCGCCGCCCAGGTCGCGGCTATCGAAGCGCGCCTGCCGGATCTACAGCAGCGCCAGGACCAGTTGATCAACGCCCTGAGCCTGCTGATGGGCGAGCCGCCTCAGGCCTTGCACGCGCAGTTGTCCAAAGACGCTCCCGTGCCGCAAACCCAACGCCAGGTCGCGATCGGCCTGCCATCGGAACTCGCCGAGCGTCGCCCCGACATCCGCCAGGCCGAAGCGCGCCTGCACGCTGCCACTGCCAGCATCGGCGTGGCCAAGGGTGACTTCTACCCGCGCATCACCCTGTCTGGCAGCCTGGGGTCCCAAGCCATGCAGCTCTCGGATTTCGGTTCTTGGGGTTCCCGCGCCTTTGCCTTCGGCCCACAGTTGAGCCTGCCGCTGTTCAACGGCGGACGCCTGCAAGGCATGCTGGATTTACGTGAAGCCCAGCAACAGGAAGCGGCCCTGGCCTACCAGCAAATCGTGCTGCGTGCCTGGCATGAAATCGACGACCAACTGACCCGCTACAACGCCAGCCAACTGCGCCGCGACAGCCTCGCGGAAGCCGTGCGCCAGAACCAAATTGCGCTGACCACCGCGCAACACCAGTACGTCGAAGGCGTGGCGGATTTCGTCAACGTACTCACCGTGCAGAGTGCGTTGTTGGCGACTCAGGAGCAGTGGGTAGAGAGCTCCACCGGCGTGTCATTGGCCATGGTCGGGCTGTACAAAGCGTTGGGAGGAGGGTGGGAGTCGGTGTACCCGTTGCAGACCGCTGGGCGCTGAGCAACAAAGAGTTTTTGTCAGTCGCCAAATAAGATGTAATGATAATTGCTCTCAATAACACTTCTGAGCTTTTCATGGGCAGCGCGACTGACGGCCAGCAACAGCTTCACATCCTGTACCGCGACCATCATGGCTGGCTGCAAGGCTGGTTGCGCAAGCGCCTGGGCGACCGCGAACAGGCCGCCGATGTGGCGCAGGACACCTTCC
This sequence comes from Pseudomonas sp. MF6394, assembly GCF_002018845.1. NCBI lineage: Bacteria > Pseudomonadati > Pseudomonadota > Gammaproteobacteria > Pseudomonadales > Pseudomonadaceae > Pseudomonas > Pseudomonas sp. MF6394. The sequence continues at coordinate 141,467 of NZ_MVOJ01000016.1, read as the reverse complement.
TGCGCCTGCTGGTGGCCGGGCGTTTCCCGGGTGACAAAGAAAGCCGAAGCTACTTGGCGCAGATCGCCCGCAACCTGGTGATCGACCAATGGCGCCGCCTGCGCATCGAGCGTGCGTACCTGGAAAGCATCGCGCACCTGCCCGAGCCCGAGTCGCCTTCCCTGGAAACCCGCGCGCTGATCCTCGAAACCCTGATGCAGATCGACGCCATGCTCGACCGCATGCCCGACAATGTACGCCGTGCGTTTTTGCTGTCGCAGTTCGAAGGCTTGAGCTATGCGCAAATCGCCGAGCGCCTGGGCGTCACCGTCAGCTCGGTGCAAAAGTACATGACCCGCGCCATCGTCGCCTGCTACCAGGTGGTGTACGAAGAATGAAGCGCGACGCGCCCATCGCCCCTGCGATTGTCGAGCAAGCCAGCGAGTGGTTGATGCTGCAATGGGGCGGCGAGCTCAAGGGCGAGCAGCGCCAGGCGTTTGCCCGCTGGCAGGCCGCTGACCCGGAACACCGCCGCGCCTGGCAGCGCTTGCAGCAGCTGCAACACACCCTAGGCGGCGTACCTGCCGACAGCGCTCGCGCAGTATTGCGCGACACCCCGGATACCCAACGCCGTGCCGCGCTCAAACTGCTCGGCCTGTTGTTGGTGGCCGGTGGCAGCGGCTATCTGGTGCAACGCAGCGAGCCCTGGCAAGCGGCCTTTGCAGAGTTGCGTACCGCCACGGGCGAAATTCGCCATATGACCTTGAGCGACGGCACGCAACTGGACCTCAACAGTGACAGCGCCGTAGACCTGCGTTTCAGCGCTACCGAACGACGTATTCGGCTGATCCGTGGCGAGGTCTTGCTGACCAGCGGCCACGATGCCTCGCGCCCGCTGATCGTCGAAACGCCTGCCGGTGATGTACAGGCGTTGGGCACGCGCTTTGCGGTACGTGAATTACCCGACGGCAGCCGTGTGGATTTGTACGAAGGTCGCCTGCGGGTCACGCCGTTGCAGGGCACGCCGGTGCATATGCAGGCAGGGGACAGCCTGTGGTTCAACGCACGCCAAAGCACCGCGTTGCCGACGGTGAGCGCCAATGCCAGCAGTTGGACCGAGCACCGTCTGGTTGCCGAGCGCCAGCCGTTGGGTGAGTTCGTGGCGCAACTGAGTCGCTACCGCCCGGGCCTGTTGCGCTGTGATCAGGCGGTGTCGAACCTGCTGTTGACCGGCGTGTTCCCGCTGAACGACACCGACGCGATCCTCGCCGCCTTGGAGCGTTCATTGCCCGTGCACGTGCAGGCGGTGACCCGTTACTGGGTAACGATCAAGGCGCGGGTCTGAAAATACTTTGTACAGGGCTTGTCGGTTTCTGCGGCCCGTTCGGGATACCTCTTGAAAGCCAATCAAGAAGCGTTCTCACGGGGAGTCCTGCCATGTCGCACCACCCAATCCAACCTTTGGCCCGCGCGCTGCGTCGTGGCCTGTTTGCCGGCCTGCTGGCAACGGCGCCTGTACTGCCGAGCATGGCTCAAGCCGAAGAAAGCACCGAAGCGCTGCGCAGCTATGACATTCCCGCGGGCAGCCTCGACCAGGCGTTGAACCGTTTCGCCAGTGCCTCAGGCATCCTGCTGTCGGTTGACGCTTCGCTCACCGACGGCAAGCGCAGCGCCGGCTTGAAAGGGCGTTACGGCGTAGGTTCGGGGTTGCAGCGCTTGCTGGCGGGCAGTGGTTTGGCGGCGGTGCAGTCCCAGGGCGGTTGGTCGTTGCAGGCCTTTTCCGGCGACGCAGCCTTGCAGTTGGGCGCGACCCAGATCAGTGGTCGGCAGGAGCAGGAAAGCGCCTGGGGCCCGGTGGACGGTATTGTCGCCAAGCGCAGCGCCTCGGGCAGCAAGACCGACTCGGCGCTGGTAGAAATCCCCCAGACCATCAACGTGATCACCGCCGCCGAGATCAAGGCGCGCGGAGCGCAGAGTGTCACCCAGGCGCTGCTCTATACCCCCGGCATGACGGCCGGCGGCTTTGCCGACCGAGTCAAATTGTTCGATGAGCCGACGTCACGCGGCTTCTCGCCCACGCCGCTGTACCTGGACGGGCTGCACCTGCCTTATGGCGGTGGCAGCACCGGGGGCGCGTTGCAGATCGAACCGTATTCCCTGGAGCGCATCGAAGTGCTCAAAGGCCCGGCGTCCGTGCTTTACGGCCAGAACCAGCCGGGCGGCATCGTCAATATGGTCAGCAAGCGCCCCAGCGAAACGCCGATACACCAAGTGGTACTGGAAGCCGGCACCTACGAACACAAAAGCGCGGCCATCGACCTGAGCGGCCCGCTGGACGAGGAGGGGCAGTTTCTCTACCGCCTGACCGGCCTGGCGAATGATGCGCAAGACGAAATCAACTACGTCGAAAACAAGCGCCAGTTCATCGCCCCCAGCCTCACCTGGCGCCCCAACGACGACACCAGCCTGACCCTGTTCGCCCAGTACCAGAAAGATAAAGGCGTGCCCGAAGCCCAAGGCCTGCCGGCGTCCGGCACGCTGTGGGACAACCCCAACGGCAAGATCAAGCGCGATGTGTTTATCGGCGAGCCGGGCGTCAACCAGTACAACCGCGAGCAATACGTGCTGGGCTACGAAGTTTCCCATCGCCTCAACGACATCTGGACCCTCAAGCAAAACGCCCGTTACGCCGAGGTCGACGACCGCTACACCGCGCCATTGCACGGCTACCGCTTCGTCGCCAACCCCAACACCGGCGTGCAGGACCAGCGCTACCTGCAGCGCTTCGGCGTGGACTGGTCGCAGACCAACAAAGTGTTCGGCGTGGACAGCATCGCCCAGGCCGAATTCGACACGGGCGCACTGTCCCACACCTTCATCGTTGGCCTGGACTACTACCATTCCAACTCGCAGTTCCATGGCCTGTACGACCGCAACCCGCCGATCATCGACCTGTTCAAACCGGTGTACGGCCAGCCCTTGAACTTCGGCCAACCGTACCGCTGGGACCGCACCATTACCCAGACCGGCCTGTATCTGCAGGACCAGATCAAGCTGGATAAATGGGTGCTGGTACTCGGTGGCCGCTACGACTGGGCGAATGTGGTGAACAAGGAGCCGATACAGGACACCCGCTTTGCCAGCAAAGACCAGGCATTCACCGGCCGTGCGGGCCTGGTGTACCTGTTCGATAACGGCGTGTCGCCCTTCGTCAGCTATTCGGAATCCTTCCTGCCGCTGGCCGGCACCGATGCGAACCGAAAACCCTTCGAACCGTCCACCGGCAAACAGTACGAAGTCGGCGTGAAGTTCCAGCCACCGGGCCAGAAGAGCTTCATCCAGGCCTCTGTGTACCAACTGGACCAGGAAAACGTGCTGACCACCAACCCGGTGGATACCACCTTCAGCACCCAAAGCGGCGCCCTGCGCTCGCGAGGTGTTGAACTGGAAGCCAAGGCGGTCTTGAGCGATGCCTGGGACGTGGTCGCCTCGGCTGCGCGCAATGACGTCAAATACACCAAGGACAACGATGGCCGCCAAGGTCGCCACCCGGCCGGCATCTCCCCACTCACCGCCTCGATGTGGGTCAACTACACCGTGCTCGGCGACACGCCCTTGGCAGGGTTGGGCGCGGGCCTGGGCGTGCGTTATGCCCGTCAAAGCCTGGGCGACGACTACGAAGGCGCTTTTAATGTGCCGTCCTACAGCGTCTACGATGCAAGCCTGAGCTACGACCTGGGCGCCTCGCCGCTCAAGCTCAAGGGCGTGAAACTGGCGATGAACGTGCAGAACCTCAGCAACAAGACCTACGTCTCGCAGTGCACCAGTGATCTGGATTGCTACTACGGGGAAGGACGCACGGTGGTGTCGAGCCTGACGTACGATTGGTAACTTAGCGTTTAGGTGATATTGGCTGCGGCGCGCACCCTTCAAGGGTGCGCTCTGTTGCCGCCCTACACCAGGTCCGCTGCAAATCGTGTACACACATTGGAAAGCATGCGTACCTCGGCACCGCTACAGCCTGCCGCTTCGAAAAAGCCGGAGGCTTCTCGCACGACGGCATATATATCCGTGACGATGGACCTTGCTTCATCCGCCCCCAACCCAAAGCGTTCAGGCGTACTCAGCAAATTACTGACAGACGATACCCGGCCTTCATTGCCGATGATGAGCGCCTGCAAGCCTAGTTGGGTAGGGTGGGGCAACACGTCAAATACTGGCGCAAGGGAATAACCCGAGGCGCTGGTCAGCAGCAGCCCGGTTTGTTTCAGGTGGTCGTCGCTATTGCCGATGAGCACATTGAAAGCCATACGCTTGTACAGCTCACGCATATCCAACGTTGCATCATCGCTGACCTTCTTCAAAACGTCGGCGATTCTGGAATATGAAACGGCACCGTCAGCCGCATCAACCCGCATTCTCGGCTTCTCAGTGCTTACCAACGAGTTGCAGCTGACATAGTGCTCGCGGCCAGCGCCTTCATGTCGGTCAAAACGCTCGACCATCAACACCGGTTTGCCGGCGACCTCTACCAACTTGTGCCCGGCTGCGGGTAGACCTGCTGCATCCGCCTTGAGCTGAAAAAACAAAGGCATTACCAATCGGCTTCCAGGACATCGGGTTCTCCTTCAGTACGAATTCGCTCTGGCTCACGGGCGAGGCTCATGGTAATCCCAACCTGGTCAAGCTCTGGTGACGCGATGCTCGCCATACCTTCTTCCAGGTCCATCGCGCTCAGCACGTTCATCAGCACGCCGAGGGATACGCCGGCCTCGCCCTGTCTCAGCCGCTGATACGTCTGCCGTGTAATGCCCGCGCGGCTGCATATGGTCGAGATTTTCAATCGGCGACGAATGCGGGCTATTTCGATACCGTTCCCGATACCTCTCATCAGCTCAGCGCTTCTCTCTGAGATGTACCCTTTGTGGGGGTAGGGCTTGGCTGTATCTTGCATGATATATCACTCGTTAAAGCGGTAAAGGTAACTTATATCATCCAAAACTCTAAGGCTACCTGCAAAAACCGGCTCGATGATAAGGCTTTTTGTAGGCGCGAGCTTGCTCGCGAAAAACTCACAGGCGCCGCGTTCAATCAGGAAACACGCGTTATCGTTGACGTTTTTCGCGAGCAAGCTCGCTCCTACAGGTGTTACCAAACTTCAAAGATTCTGCAAAAACACCACATACCCCCGAAACCACTCATTGCCCCGCAGATAACCCGGCTCTTGCCACTCTCCGCCCTGAATCAAGCCAATCTTGAACGGCACCCCCAACCGATTCATCCGCGGCAAATACGCGGCGTAATCCGGGATGCTGTGACGCCCTTGATAGGTCTGCACCACCACTTCATCCACCACGCCCTTGAGCTGGGCGATGGCGGCCGGGTCGGCGTTGCTGCTCCAGTCCATCAGGCCGGTGATGCTCAGGCGCAGGTCGGCGGGCAGGCGTTGGCGCAGGTCGCGCAGGAAGTCGGCGTATTCGTGCAGGTATTGGGTGCGAGCATCGAAGTCGATCTGGATACCGATCACTGGGTTGCCGGCGTCTCGCCAGCGTTGCACCTGGCCCAGCACCTGGGTGTAGACCCGTTCCGGCCAGCGCAGGGTGTGGGCGCGGTACACCACCCAGACGTGGCCTTGGGTAAGGCGCGGCACGCTCATGCCTTGGGCGATCAGTTGTACGCCGCGCTGGGGCGCGCGGCGGGTGGCGTTGATCTGGCCTTGCAGGATGTACAGGGTTTTTGCCTGCTTGATCACTGGCTGGGGTGTGACCCCGCTCCACAGCCAGAAGGCGTCGTAGTCGCCCGCGTTAACGGCGCCAAAGGCCGGGCTTGCCAGCAAGAGCAAGCCTAGCCACAGCGGCTTCACCAGTAGTACTGCAGCGATTTGCCCCACTGGGTATCGGCAAAACCGCTCTTGAGTTGGCGGAACCAGGCTTTGCGCACCGCCGGCGCCACGTCTTCGCCGCCGCAGCTGTTGTAACCGGCCGGCGCGTAGCAATTGATGGCGCGGAACAGCGCATAAGCCTTGTCGGTTTTCGGCGCCTTGGCGTTGGCGATCACCTGTTTGTAGCCGTCCAGGCGCGAGAAGGTTTCACCCTTGAAGTCCGAGGCGGTGCTGCCCAGGCTGCCGGCGGCGCGGGGTTGTTCCAGGGGCATGCCGTCCAGGCCATTGCGCAGGATGAACTCGCCGAAGCAGTTCAAGGCGTGCGGGTTTTTGGCCTCGTCCTGCAAGGTCGCGGCGGTTTGCGCGATGCTTGGGCAGGCGTAGCCGGATTCGGCCTTGTCGCCATTCCACTGGAACAGCTTCAAGGTCTGGCCGCTGGTATAGGTGTAGCCCAGGCTGGTGCCGAGTTTGTCGTCAGAGAGCGAGGCCTGCTTGAGGTCATCGGCGAAGGTGGCGTATTGGCCGCGCAGCAGGTCTTTGTAGAGCAGCACGAATTGCGCACTCTGGCGCTCGGTCGGGTCGCTGGCGTTGGCGATCTGCTGGCGCAGCAGGTCGGGGCCGGCGACGTTGCGCAGCAGGATGTAGCGCACTTGCTTGGCGCTGATCGGCGAGTCGGCGGCGAACACCTTGGCCAATTGGCCGCTGCGCTCGTAATTCATGGCCAGGGCCAGCTCCAGTTGGTCGCGTTGCAGCGGTTGCTTGGCCAGCGGTAGCAGTTGCAACCACAGGGCTTCGGCGCCTTTCCAGTCCTGCTTGGCTTCCAGGGCCAGGGCGCGCAGGGTCTGTTGGCTGAAGGCGAAGTAATCCAGGCTCGACGGCACATCCGCCGGCAGGTGTTTCAAGGCCGCGTCGGGTTGGTGTTCGACGTACAGGGCGTAGCTGGCTTGCAGGAAGTCAAACAGCGCTGGCTCATTGGCGAAGGTACCCTTTTGCTTATCCAGGTCTTCGCGGCTCAACAGCGGCGGGGTGTGGGCGCGCATCGCCATCAGGTCGCTGACCACTTGCAGCATCGGGCTGTTCGCCGCTTTGTTGCCGACCATCAGTAACTTGAGGTCGGCCTCTTCCACCAGTTCGTCCACGCTCACATTGCGCTGGGCGTCGGTGGCCTCGGTAAATTGCCAGGTGAAGTCTTCGGCAAGCTTGGCGTCGTCGTTCGCCAACCAATGCACGCGGCGCAACAGGCCACGGGCGGACGCAACGTAATCGCCCTGTGGATAATGTTTCAGGTAACTGAGAAAACCTTCTTCGGCATCGCTCAAGGCCGACTTATCCACATGCTCGCGTTGCGGCATGCCGTATTCGTCGAAGGCTTCGGCCTGGGCCTGATTCAGTGAAGTACGCGCAGTCATGTACAGCGCCGTTTCCTTCAGCCATGGCACATCGCTGGTGGAGGCAGCGGCGAACCCGCGCTCGGCGTAATCGAAGCGCCCGCTGTAGAAATCGCCGGCGGCCTGCAAATAGGTACGAAACAACTGAGCATTGGCCGACGGGGTCAGTTGCGCGTCCACCACCTGGCGGCTCCAGTCACAGGTGGTCAGCAACTGCAGTCGTGCTTTGACCAACACATCGCGCTCGGCGGGCGGCATCTGGGCTTTGATCACCTGGCTGATAAACGCTGTGGCGCTGTCATCGTCATTGCTGCGGCAACGGCTGCCTTCGCCATTCAGGAAGGCCTGGCCTGCGGTCGTGTACTCCTCGCGCTTGATACCCAGGGGCTGGAGCAGGGTGTCGAGTTCGGCTGTGCGTGAATCGTCAGCCTTGTTATCCGGCTCCTCAGCCGTGGCCGGAACCGGCACCAGGCGATACACCGGAAACGGCACCGGGCCGAAGCCTTGCGCCAAGTCGTCTTCGCCCAAGGCATTGGGGGCCAGGGGCGCGGCTTTTTTGTCGGCCAGCAACAGGCGCAGGTTCACCCGGCTGTCGTTGCCAGGGCTGAGAAACGGTTGGTTGCTGCACGGCTCGTAGCCGTCACGCGATACCCTCCAGTCGGGGTAGCACGAGTCGTCAGAACTGGCCTGGGCCGGTAGGGAAAAACCGGCCAGCAGGGCCAGGGCCAGAGGTGACAGCAAACCGATACGCATAACGTTTCCTTGATCCTGAGTCCTTGGAGAAGGGGCAATAATAGCCTGATCCGACGAGCGCTTCGGTGAAGGCCTACACAAATTGCTGATTTGTCCGATTCCAGCGGCGAGGCCAGGGCTTTTGGCCTAGAGTGGCGGTGTTTGCGCATAGGCAAGCAGGGTCATGCTGGGGGAATTGAGGTGCGTCGGTCTGTGGTAGAGCAAAACGAAAAAGTGGGAGCATTGCCGACCGTCCATCGCTTGAGCTGGGAAGGTGCCGGCTGGCTCAGCCGCCTGTGGTGGGTGCCGATCCTGGCGCTGGCCATGGCCCTGCGGTTTTACCACCTCACCTCGGCGGCGATCTGGGGCGACGAAGGTTCCAGCCTGTTGCTCAGCGAATACGCCCTGGCCGACCTGTGGTTTCACGCGGCCCATGATGTGCACCCACCGCTGTACTTCTTGCTGCTGCGCGGTTGGATCGAGGTGTTCGGCGACAGCATCGGCTCGATTCGCAGCCTGAGTGCGATCCCCGGCGTGGCCGTCGTGGGCCTGGGCATCTGGCTGACACGGCAACTGTCCACCCGACGCGCAGCCGTGCTGGCGGGGATCCTGCTGGCTCTACTGCCCACGGCGGTGCGCTACAGCCAGGAAGTGCGTATGTATTCGCTGCTCGGCGTGTGGCTGCTGGGCGCCACGCTGGCGCTGGTGTACTGGGTGAGGCAGCCCGAACGCACGCGCTATTTGGCCGTGTATGTGCTGTTGATGAGCGCCGGGTTCTATACCCACTACTTCACCGCGCTGTGCGTGCTGGTGCATTGGGTGTACCTGGGGTTGCAGGCGCCAGGTCAGCGCTTGATCACCCGGCCTGCCTGGTGGGCGGCCAACGTGGCGATAGTGTTGTTGTATCTGCCCTGGCTGCCCAGCCTGCTGGATTTGGTGCAGCACGTCGAACAGCTCAAAGTCGGCGGCGACATTGGTTGGGAAGAGCCGGTCAACCTGCTGTCCCTGCCGTCGATGGTCTGGCAGTTCCTGCTGCAGGATGACGGTCTCGGCCTGTGGCCGCCGCTGTTCTGGCTGTTCCCCCTGCTGCTGGCCGTGGTGGTTGTACTGGCGGCCTGGCGCAACCCCGCGGCGCGCCTGCCGGCACTGTTTTGCCTGCTGCCGCTGCTGCTGGTCTATGGCGTGTCTTTTATCTCGCCGGTGTTTATCGAGCGCTACCTCACGGTGTATGCGTTGGGCCTACCGATTGTCCTGGCGCTTGCCATCGACCGTTTGCCGTCCCGTTTGTCCTGGCTGGGCGTGGCGCTGTTCGCGCTGTTTGCGGGCGTAGAACTGCTGGGGTTGAAGAACAATTTTGAAGTGGATGAACACGACCAGTTCAACGTGCCGGTGGAGTTCGTCAATCGCAACTACCAGGAAGGCGACCGCATCATCCTCAGCGACATGATGTGGTACCTCAGCTACGTGTATTACGACCAGACCGACGCCCAACTGCAGCTCTTCACACCGCCCAAACCCGACGGCACCGCGACCCGCCCGAATGCTTATGGCTTCGGCACGTTGGTGGACCAGGACGGTGGCCGCATCTATCTGGACCGCCTCTCAGCACTGCCTGCTCAAACGCGGCGCGCATGGTTGATCAGCAGCAACGAAGCCCCGGATGAATTCGCGCCACTGCCCAACGGCTGGCGCGAACTCAGTCGCCAGGACGGCGGTGGCGCCAGGGCGCGGCTGTTCGTGCTATGCAACGCACCGGCGCCGCAACCTGAAGGCTGCCGCTAGACTCACTTGAACCTACTTATGAGGAGCCTTTCATGGAATCGCCACTGCACAGCGTGCCGGCTTTGTTCAAACAGCTTGGCTTGCCGGACGACCCGGTCAGTATCGAGCAATTTGTCGCCTCTCATTCGCCGCTGAAGCCGGAGTTGAAACTGGCGGATGCGTTTTTTTGGAGCGACGCCCAGAAGGCATTTTTGCGTGAAGAGATTCTGGACGATGCGGACTGGGCGGTGGTGGTGGATGAGTTGAATCTGATGTTGCGGGGTGGGCGAGGGGTGTAAAAAAATATGCAAAGAAATGCGAGTATGTAAAAAAAAATGGTGAGCGGTAAAAAAAACTGGGCTTTAATCGCTTAAGTGAATTTTTTCTGGAAAAGCTCGCCATGCCAACAGTCGGATACGCTCATCTGTGTGAGGCGCTGGATCTAAAGCTTATCGCACCGTTGCGGGCCGCGATGATCAAGCCGGTGACCAGGATTACCCTCATTGGTGACTGTCTGGCGGTGCCCCATTCGGTGGCGCCTGCCCAACATGCACTGTTTGAGCATGTGCTGTTTGCGCTTAAGCATGAAGGCGTGAACCTGGCGATACTTGCCCAGGTGTTTGAACAGCTTGGCCCAGAACCGTTTTTGGAGGCGCTGGCCGACTCGCCCAACGGTGCATTTATCCGAAAAGCCTGTTTTCTGTGGGAAGGCTTTACCGGGAAAATGCTGGATCACACCCTTCCTGTTCGTGGTCGCGTGGTTCCCTTGTTCGATCCCCAGCGCTATGTCACCGGCCCGAGCATTCGCAACAGTCGTTGGCGAGTGGATTTCAACGGTTTGGGCTCTTTGCATTATTGCGCCACCGTTGAGCGAACGCCTGAGCTGGAAGCGTTGTTGGCGCTTGATGTATTGGCTCGCGCCAAATCCTTCATGGCCACCCTCCCACCCGAAATGATGGACCGCGCCATCCAATGGGCGTACCTGCACGAAACCCGTGATTCATTTGCCATCGAAAAAGAACAACCCAGCGAAGAAAAATCCCGCCGCTTCGTTCAACTCCTGCGCCAGGCCCACGAAGGCCGTTTGCTCACCGAGGACTACTTGGTCGAGCTGCAAAACAGCACCGTCTCCAACCCCTTCGACAAAGCCGTTGCCTTTCGCCACGAACAGAACCATCTGCACAATGGGCTGCGCGGCGCAGCCGGTGTGAGCTACGTACCGCCAGCCCCCGCGCTTTGCCAGGAATTGATGGAAGAGCTGATGGCCTTCGCCAACCAGCCCGTGCGAGACGTCGATCCTTTAGTGGCGGCCGCGGTCACCGCTTTTGGTTTCGTCTTCCTGCACCCGTTCATGGACGGTAATGGGCGCCTGTCTCGCTTCCTGATTCACCAGACGCTCTGCCACTACGGCGCACTGGAAAATGGCTTGCTGCTACCGGTCTCCGTCGCCATGAAGCACGAGGAACAAGCCTATCTGGAGGCACTCAAGACCTTCTCCCAGCCGACTCGGGAATTCTGGAACGTCACCTGGCTAGACGCCGACTACATGGCGTTCGACTTCATCGGCCACCCCTCGATCTATCGCTACTGGGATGCGACCCGTTGCGTCGAATTCACCCTGCAAATGGCCCGCCGCGCACTGGAAGTGGAATTGCGTGAAGAAACCGAATTCCTCGACCGCTACGACCGTGTGATCAAAGCGGTGAACCAACGCTACGATGTGCGCGGCAGCGATCTGTCAAAGCTGGTGATGATGTGCCTGGATAACGGTGGGAAGCTTTCCAAGCATCGGCGTAAGCAGTTTCAGTACAGCGTGGCGGAGGAGGTGTTTGGGTTTATTGAGGAGGAGAGCTTGAGGTTGATGGGCGAGTAAGAGGTGATCCAGACACTTCGCGAAAAGATGGGAAATGTCCTATTTCTCTAGGTGAAACGGACTATAGCCGCCGCAGACGGTTTTCCTTATCAAAGGGATATCTCCTATTGATGAGTGGGTGCGACATGCAAAAGCTAATTCCGCGCGGAAAACTACAGAGTTTTGATCCTTCGACTATTGAACTCATAAGTCCTTTTTCTGCGACGTCAATTGTTGAATTTCATCTTCCGTTTACTTCTGGTTTGCTTGGGTTATCTGAGCTTATTAAAGAGTGTGATGTAGGTTTAAATTCATGTGTAAATTGGAAAGGACGAAAAAAGATACTTAACAAGATTAAAAGCGGAGAGTGGTTGCTTGTTTCAGAACGGACGGGGGCTTTGAATGACTTGCATGCACAGCGATGTATTCCAAGTGGATTCTCTTCTGGCCGGTTTGAAAGCGAGGAGGAGGTAGGGCCGGGAAAATGGGCTTTTTTCAGCATTGACTATGACGCAGTGAAGAACACCGCAATTATAGCTGCCAACCGTTTAGGGTCTATGGGTGACCAAGGTCGAGTATTTGGTTCTGACGGTAAAGATTTAGCAAATACGACCAGAACACTTATCCAGCAATGGGTACCACTGAATGATTTCGAGGAGCACCGCATCGCCGACTCTGCCATACGTCGATATGGCGAGCTTCGGCATACTCCGCAACGGTTTCTGGAGGGCGAGGACAAGTGGCAGATTGGCGGGAAATCATGGCACTGGCAGCCAGTCACACCAGATGAGGCGTATGAAAAAAAAGAGGGTGCAAAATGAGCCGTCGCAGAATTTGGCTGTTTTGGGGAGCGATGGATGCGATTTATCTCATTTGGTATGCGTCCAATAGTTTTTTAAACAATAGAATTCCGTATCTAAGTGATGTGATAAGCGCTTCAAATGTTTTGCGAGCGCACGGTGATGTGCAAATAGTTATGTTTGTGGGGGCGTTGGTTTTACAGGCCTCAATTTTTGCATCCTGCGCGATGTTTTTTCTTCAGAAAAAATCAGTCGTGTGGCTTGTCTTTTTTCAAACCCCCTTACGACTTGTGCTCGTCATTCCCTCCGTTTCGCTCCTGTTGATTGGCGCTCGAGTTTTGCCGCAGTACAACGTCCTGGCAATGGCTGGATTGATCGGTGCGTCGGAGATTTTAAAAGTCTGGAGCGTGTGGCGATGGGGCAAAAAATGCTGACGCTGACCTAATGTGGGAGCGGGCTTGCCCGCGAAGGCGGCGTGTCAGTCACTGAATATTCAACTGAACCACCGCTTTCGCAGGCAAGCCAGCCCCCACATTTTGTTTGTCGTATGGCGAATATCAGCGATTTGCTGATGCCTACCCTAAAACCCGCTTTACTCAAGCCACATCCCACCACTCATCTGCGAAATTGTTTCAAAACTTGACGGCACACCCTTCCTCCACCATATTGATAGTTAGCAAACTAACTGTATGCGAACTATCCAGTGCCTCAATCCCTCGAACAACTCCAGATGAGCCTCAGCAGCAGCATGGTGGTGGGCGCCCGAAATTGGCGCAAAATCTGCCAGACCACGCTGGTCAGCTATGGCATCTCCGAAGCCTGCGCCGTGCCGTTGTTGATGATCGGTCGCTTGGGCGACGGGGTACACCAGGTCAAAGTAGCCCAGGCTTCCGGTATGGAAAGCCCATCACTGGTGCGCCTGCTCGACCGGCTGTGCGGTGACGGCTACGTCTGCCGCACCGAAGACATCCACGACCGCCGCGCCAAGGCCCTGAGCCTTACCGAGCGTGGCCGTGAGTTGGTGCAGGCGGTGGAGGCGCAACTGGTGCGCCTGCGCAAAGACGTGTTGGCAGATATCGCCCCTGACGATCTGCAAGCCGCACTGCGCGTACTGCGCGCCTTCGAAGCGGCTGAGGCTGTGTCGCCTTGAACGGATTTTTTACCGGCTTCCCGCCTGCCCGCGACTGGTTCTACGGGGTGCGTACCTTCGCCGCGTCGATGATCGCGCTGTACATCGCCATGCTCATGCAAATGCCGCGTCCGTACTGGGCGATGGCCACGGTGTATATCGTCTCCAGCCCGTTTGTCGGCCCTACCAGTTCCAAAGCCCTGTACCGCGCCATCGGCACCTTGATGGGCGCGGCGGCGGCGGTGCTGTTTGTGCCGATGTTCGTGCAGTCACCCTACATTCTGGTGGTGGTGATTGCGCTGTGGACCGGCACTTTGCTGTTCTTGTCCATGCACCTGCGCACCGCGAATAACTACGCCCTGATGCTGGCCGGCTACACCTTGCCGCTGATTGCCCTGCCGGTGGTGGATAACCCCTTGGCCGTCTGGGATGTAGCGGAGGCGCGTACCGAAGAAATCTTCCTCGGCATTGCGGTCGCGGCGGTGGTGGGCGCGATGTTCTGGCCCCGGCGCCTGATGCCGGTGTTCGATGGCTCGGTGGCCAAGTGGTTCAGCGACGCCCAGGTCTACAGCCAGCGCTTTCTCAGCCGTAAGGTCGACCCCGAAGAAGTCAGCAACCTGCGCGGCGGCATGGTTGCCACTTTCAATACCCTCGAATTGATGATCGGCCAACTGCCCCACGAAGGCGCGCGCCCGCAGACAGTACGCAACACCAAGGAACTGCGCGGGCGCATGATTCACCTGCTGCCGGTGATCGACGCATTGGATGATGCGGTGTACGCCATTGAGCACCGTGCGCCGGAGTTTCTCGATCAGCTCACGCCGCTGTTGGAAGAGGCCAATGCCTGGCTGCAAAGCACCACCGAACAAGCGCCCCTGGATCGCTGGCGCGTGCTGCGTGACCAGATCGACGCCGCCCAACCCCAAGGCGAAGCGCTGGATGACCGCCACACCTTGCTGTTCTCCAACGCCCTGTACCGCCTGGGCGAATGGGTAGACCTGTGGCAAGACTGCCGCAGCCTGCAAGCCGCCATCCAATGCGAAAGCCAGGACACCTGGCGCGCCGTCTACCGCCACTGGCGCCTGGGCCGGCTCACGCCATTCCTCGACCGTGGGCTGATGTTCTACTCGGCGTTTTCCACCGTCACCGCAATCATCGTCGCCTCGGTATTGTGGATTCTGTTGGGCTGGACCGACGGCGGCAGCGCCGTCATCCTCGCCGCCGTGGCGTGCAGCTTCTTCGCCTCGATGGACGACCCGGCACCGCAGATCTATCGGTTCTTTTTCTGGACCGCCATGTCGGTGCTGTTCGCCAGCCTGTATCTGTTTCTGGTACTGCCCAACCTGCATGACTTCCCCATGCTGGTGCTGGCCTTCGCCGTGCCCTTTATCTGCATCGGCACCCTCACCGTGCAGCCACGCTTCTATCTGGGCATGTTGCTGACGCTGGTGAACACGTCATCCTTCATCAGCATCCAGGGCGCCTATGACGCGGACTTTCTCAACTTCGCCAACGTCAACCTGGCCGGGCCCGTGGGCCTGCTGTTCGCCTTTGTGTGGACGCTGATCGCCCGACCCTTCGGCGCTGAACTGGCGGCCAAGCGCCTCACCCGTTTCAGCTGGCGTGACATCGTCAGCCTCACCGAGCCCGCCACCCTGGCCGAGCATCGGCACATGGCCGCACAAATGCTCGACCGCCTGATGCAGCACCTGCCGCGCCTGGCCCTCACCGGCCAGGACACCGGCATCGCCCTGCGCGACCTGCGCGTGGCGCTGAACCTGCTCGACTTGCTGGCCTACTCGCCGCGCATCCTCGGTGTGCCACGGGTGTTGCTCAACCAGGTGGTGGAAGGCGTGGGCGGTTACTTCAAGGCCTGCCTGAAGGCGGGTGAACGCTTGCCCGCGCCCAGCGGTCTGCTGATGACCCTGGACCGCACGCGCCGTGCCCTCAACGGCCAGGGCCTGCAAGACGAAGACGACACGCGCCTGCATCTGCTGCACGCCTTGGCCGGCCTGCGCCTGGCGCTGTTGCCCGGTGTGGAGTTCATTGGCGGTACAGAGATGCAAGCGCCGTTACCTGATGGAGCGCCTTTATGATCGGTGACCTGGATATCAGCGGGGTGTTCCTGCCCACGCTGCTGGTGCTGATGGGCATTACTTATGTGTTGTTTCTGGTGGTGCACGGGCTGTTGACGCGCATGCACTTCTATCGCCTGGTCTGGCACCGGGCATTGTTCAATGTGGGGCTCTACGCGCTGTTGCTGGGCGCTGTGGACTCACTCAGTCGATATTTGATGACATGAAAAAACCTTTTTTGACTATCGGCCGTGTCGTCCTGACGTTGTTGGTCGTGAGTTTCGCGGTCGTCGTTGTGTGGCGCATGGTCATGTATTACATGTTTGCGCCCTGGACCCGTGACGGCCACATCCGTGCCGACATCGTGCAGATCGCTCCGGACGTGTCCGGGCTGATCCAACGCGTGGACGTGCGCGACAACCAGTTGGTGACCAAGGGCCAGGTGCTCTTCGCCGTTGACCAGGACCGCTTCAAGCTGGCCCTGCGCCAAGCCCAGGCCGCCGTGGCCGACCGCCAGGAAACCCTGGCCCAGGCCCAGCGCGAGTACAAGCGTAACCGTGGCCTGGGCAACCTGGTGCCCAGCGAGCAACTGGAAGAAAGCCAGTCCCGCGTCGCCCGCGCCCAATCGGCCCTGGCCGAAGCGCAAGTGACGGTGGACTCCGCCCAACTCAACCTCGACCGCTCGGTGATTCGCAGCCCCGTGGACGGCTACGTCAACGACCGCGCACCGCGTACCCAGGAATTCGTCACCGCCGGGCGCCCGGTGCTGTCGGTGGTGGACAGCAATTCTTTCCATATCGACGGTTACTTCGAAGAGACCAAACTCGACGGCATCCACGTCGGCATGGGCGTGGACATACGGGTGATCGGCGACAATGCGCGCCTGCATGGCCACGTGCAGAGCATCGTCGCCGGTATCGAAGACCGCGACCGCAGCAGCGGCTCCAACCTGCTGCCCAACGTCAACCCGGCGTTCAGCTGGGTGCGCCTGGCCCAGCGGATCCCGGTGCGTATCGCCTTTGATGACGTGCCGGCGGACTTTCGCATGATCGCCGGGCGCACCGCGACGGTGTCGATTATCGACGACAAGGTTAAAGACGGGGACAAACCATGAAGCGGCTTCTGGCAACCGCTTCCCTGGGGTTGTTGCTGTCGGCCTGCCAAGTGGTGGGGCCCGATTACAAACTGCCGGAACAGGCCGCCGTCAACCGTGGCGACCTGCAAGGGCCGATCATGGGCGAGGGCAGCAACGTCGTCTCGGCACCGGTGCCGGCCGATTGGTGGAAGCTGTACAAAGACCCGCGCCTGGACGAACTGGTACGTCAGGCCATGGCCTCCAACACCGACCTGCGCGTGGCCGCCGCCAACCTGCAGCGCTCGCGTTACCAGGTGCAGCAGGCTGAATCCGCTGGCGGCTGGAGTGCCGGCGTCAAGGCCGAGGCCCAGCGCTTGCAGGAGTCTGGCGAGGCCTTCTTGCTGCCGGACAAAGTCCCGGTCGGCAATATCGGTAGCGTCGGGATTACCACGTCTTATCAATTCGATCTGTTCGGCACCTTGCAGCGTGGCATCGAAAGCGCCCAGGCCAGCGCCGACGCCACCCAGGCTGCGGCGGATATCGCCCGCATTACGCTGGTGGCCGATGTGGTGCGCTCGTATACCCAGGTGTGCGCGGCCAACGAAGAACTGGCAATTGCCAACGAGTCCCTCGACCTGCAAGCCCAGAGCACCAAACTGACCCAGCGCCTGCGCGATGCCGGGCGTGGCGATGAGACCCAGGTGACTCGCTCGCAAACCCAATACAAATCCCTGCGCGCCGACATCCCGCGCTATGAAGCTTCGCGTCAGGCGGCGCTGTTCCGGCTGTCGATGTTGCTGGCCAAACCTGTCGACCAACTGCCCGCCGGCACCGGTACCTGCGCTGAGCTGCCGCATATCGCTCAACTGCTGCCGGTAGGCGACGGCGCCACGCCGCTCAAGCGCCGCCCGGACGTGCGCCAGGCCGAACGCCAGTTGGCTGCCGCCACCGCACGCATCGGTGTGGCGACCGGCGCGTTGTACCCGGATATCAGCATCGGCGCCACGGTCGGCACCGTCGGCTTGCTGGAAAACCTCGGCACGCCTGCCACCAACCGCTGGGGCTTTGGCCCGATGATCAGCTGGACCGTACCGACCAACGGCGCCCGCGCCCGCGTGCATGAAGCCGAAGCCGCGACCCAGGGCGCGCTGGCCCACTTCGACGGCGTGGTGCTCAACGCCATCCGCGAAACCCAGACCGGCCTGGCCCAATACACCGCCGTGTTGCAACGCCGCGACGCCCTGGCCGACGCCGAACAGTCGGCCCGAGAAGCGGCAGGCCAGACCCACCGCTTCTTCCAGGCCGGCCGCGAATCCTTCCTGGCCGACCTGCAAGCCACTCGCACCTACACCGACATGCGTGCGCAACTGGCGGCCGCCAACACCCAGGTTGCCATGAGCCAGATCGACCTGTTCCTGGCCCTGGGCGGCGGTTGGGAAAGCGGACGAACGCAAGGGGAAAAACCCGGCAAACCGTGAGGTGATTGCTATGCTTTCTTGGGTGAGGCCCGCTGACGCCTCGCCCGACAAAGCTCGCGTTTGCTCATGGGGATTCCAAGAATGAAAAACCCTTATGCTCCCGCTTTCTGGTGCGTGCTCTTTGCACTGGTGTTGTTATCGGCCGCGTATTTTTACGGCGTCATGCTCGCCCATCAACTCGACAAGGCCATGGTGTTCTTAGACAGCGCCTGCCTGGTGATTGGCACCTTGTCCATCGGCGTGGTGGCCTGGGCGTCGTATCAAAACCAGCGGGTGAAGAAAAAACTCCTCGAACAGGGCAAGACCCGCGTGGCGATCTGGGACACCAAGGTCGCCCTGCGCCGTGTCGAAACCGTGTTCGATCGCTATTTCTGGGGCAGCTATTGGCAGCCGGGGCGCACGTTCCAGGAAGTCATGGGCGACCTCACCGGCACGCCGCTGGAAAAAAGCCTCGAAGTCCTGAAAAAACAATGTGTGCTGCTGGATCGGCAGGTTGCCGACGGTAGGCACTGGCTGGATAACGCGCGGGAATTGTCCGACGTGGCCACGCAAATGGCCCGCGAGCGCTACCAGCTGGATTTTTGCGACCCCAAGGCCGACACCCCCGGCAATGCCGTGATACACCGCGAGTTCGAGGTGCTGGTGTACACCTGGACCGCGCGCTTGAAGAGTTTTGATCACCAACTGGATGAAGTCGAACAAGAGTACTCCTGAACTCCTGCTGAACTGATCCCTCTGAAAGGCTGGGCCGTTTACGCCCGCCAGTGCTAATCTTCCCCAGCCTTTGGCCTCTCGGGCCACGACTGTAGGAGCGAGCTTGCTCGCGAAAGACGCCAACGATAACGCGCGCATTCTGAATGAACGCGGTGCCCATGCGTTGTTCGCGAGCAAGCTCGCTCCTACAGGAACCCCTATAGGGTTCAAGGAAGACAGCCCACTTCTCACAGGATTTGATCAGGTCACTTCATGAATAAGCCAGCCGTTGTTTTCTTGGGTTTTGTTGTCGCCGTCGGCGCCGTCAGTGCGGGCGGTGCCTGGTACACCGGTAAACAACTGGAGCCGGTCCTGCAAACCGCTATCCAGAGTGCCAATAAAGAACTGCAGACCTCCATGGCCGGCGTCGATGGCAGCGTGACCCTGGAGCTGGTGTCCCTGGACCGTGGCGTGTTCAGCAGCACCGCGCATTATCGCCTCAAGGGCCAAGGCAGCGTGTTCGGCGAAGACAACCCGAACCCTGAATTGCTGTTCGTCGACCATATCGAACACGGCCCGCTGCCGTTCTCGCGCCTGGTGACCCTCAAGTGGTTGCCGGTCATGGCCACCAGTCACTACGAACTGGAAAAGAACCCCACCACCGAAAAATGGTTCGCCGCCAGCAAAGACGTATCGCCGCTCAAAGGCGTGGCGAATATCGGCTATAGCCGTTCGGTCAGCGGCAACATCGAATTGCTGCCCCTGGAATTCAAAGAGGCCACCTCCTCGGTGAGCTTCTCCGGTGCCAACCTCAACTTCGACAGCAGCGCCGAAGGCCAGAAGGTCAAGGCCGAAGGCTTCATGAACAGCCTCAAGGTCGCTGCAGTGGACGCCGAAGGCGCACCGTTCGAAGCGGAACTGGCCGGCTTGACCGTGGCCAGCAACCTGGAAAAAACCACCTTCGGTTTCTACACCGGCCAGAACACCGTGGAGCTGACCGACACCAAGGTCACCTTCGGCCCGCAGAAAGCCGTGCTGACCCTCAAGGGTTTCGAGCAGAAAGACTCCAGCGAGACCAAGGACAACAACCTGGCTGGCCGCGTCGACTACAAGATCGACGAGATCGGCTACCAGGGCAAAGCAGTCGGTTCGGCCGCCATGGCCGTGAGCATGAAGAACGTCGACATCCCGGCGATGCTGGTGCTGACCAAGCTCTACCAGGACAAAATGCAACCGGTGCAAGCCGCCGCCGCTGCCGGTCAACCGGTGCCGGAGCTGCAAATGACCGAAGCCGAGCAAGCCCTGGCCGAAGCCAACGTCAACCAGGTGCTGGCCGCCAAGCCGCAACTGGCCGTCGAAAACCTGTCGCTCAAAACCACCCGTGGCGAAAGCAAGTTCAACCTGGTGGTGGACCTGACCAAGCCAACGTCCATGGAACTGCCGCCGGTTGAACTGGGCAAGCAAATGGTCTCGCTGCTGGATGCCAACCTCACCCTGTCCAAGCCGATGATCAGCGACGTGGCGGCCCTGCAAGCCCAGGTGGGCGGCGTGACCGACCCGCAAGCCATCGAACAGCAATCGCAGATGGCGGCCGAGATGGTCAGCAGCATGGCGGTTGGCACCCAAATGGCGACCCTGGTCGGCACCGACGTGGTTTCCAAGCTGCACTACGCCAACAACGAAGTGACCTTCAACGGCCAGAAGATGACCGTTGAGCAGTTCCTCAGCTTTGTGATGTCCAAAGCCGGTGCGGTCAGCGGCGCGCAATAAACCTGAAATGCAGTAAAAAATGTGTGCGGGCTTGTGTGGGAGCTGGCTTGCCTGCGATAGCATCGCCTCGGTCTGGCTGAATAACCGAGGTGCCTGCATCGCGGGCAAGCCCGGCTCCCACCCAAATCTTGCTCCCACATTTGTTTTTTGTGAGGGGCAAAACACCGCGCTCGCACAATTCTGAACAATTGTTCTGATTTGAGCTTTTCTGAACCGCGCTCGGTGATAGTGCATGCAGGAAAGCTAGGTCGGGTCACGAGACGCCGACACCCTGATGCGTTTCGCTCAGGATCACCTATCGTTAAGGCTTTCCGTGTGTAAGGAAGCTCACGATATGCTGCGAAACCACCCCTACAGTGCCTCCGGCCGGTTGCGTCTGCTTATCGGGGCCGCCCTGTGCAGCCAATTGCTGGTTCCAGGCCTTGCGTTTGCCGACCCAGCCTACGACGCCCTGATCATCCAGGCCCGCAACGGCCACTTCACGCCGGCGCTGACCCAACTGCGCCAACTCTCCGCCGAACGCCAGACCCCAGGCCAGGTCAGCGACCACCTGGTGATCGCCGGCTGGGCCGGGCAAGACGCTGAAGTGCTTCAGGTGTACGAGGCGCAAGGCAAACATCGCAACCTCACCACCCAGGCACTCGCCACGGTGGCGCGCACTTATCGCAATCAAAAGCAGTGGGCTCAGGCCGAAGCGGTCTATCGCCAGGCGTTGCTGCGTGAACCCAATAACGTCGACCTGCAACTGGGCCAGGCCCTCACCCAGGCCGATGGCGGCAAAGCCAACGAGGCGGTGCAACGCCTGCGTACGCTGGTGGCGGCCCAACCCAATGACCCCAACCGCCGCATGGCCCTGGGCTATGCGCTGACACGTGCCGGTTTGAACTACGACGCGCTGTTCGAATTTGACCAAGCCTTTATCCGCGCCGGTGACAAACCCGAAGTGGCCCGCGAATACATCGTCGCCCTGCAAAAGGCGCGGCTGCCGGAGCCGGCACTGCGTCTCTCAGCCAAGCGCCCGGGGTTGGTGGACGCCGTCACCCAGCGCCGCCTCGAAGGTGACCTTGCCGCCGAGCGTGTGCGCATGGCCGAGTTCGCCACGCGCAGCGAAAAGGAACGCTACGTTATCGCTGACCGTGCCCTGCAGGACTACGACAAACTGATCAGCCGCTGGGCCCCCGACGCCACAGCCAAGGACGATGTCATCCGCTGGCGCATCGACCGCCTGGGCGCGCTCAAGGCGCGAGCACGGCATGCCGAGGTGATCCGCGATTACCAAACCCTCACCAGCGAAGGGGTGCAACTGCCCACCTACGCCTTGCGTTGGGTCGCCGGCTCTTACCTGGAGCAGCGCCAGCCGGAAAAGGCCGAGCCGTTGTATCGCCAGGTACTCACCGCCCCCGACACCGACGCCAGCTATCGGGTCGATGACAGCACGGCGCTGTTCTACGCCTTGTTGGAAAGCGACAAGGTCGACGAGGCTCGCCAGGTCGCCAACAACCTGGCCAAGGAGCAAAACCCCCGCGTTGAACTCAAGGGCTTGCCCATTGGCAACCCCAATGACAACTGGATGGACGCCCAACAATTATCCGCCCAGGCCGGTACCTATGGTGGTGACCTGCCCGGCAGCGAAGCCAGCCTGGAAGCCCTGGTGGCCAAAGCACCGGGCAACGTGGGCCTGCGCCTGGCGCAGGCCGACATGTACCGGGCCCGCGACTGGCCGCGCCGCGCCGAAGGCACGCTCAAGGAAACCGAAACCCAGGCCCCCCGCGACATCGGCCTGGAAGTCTCCCAAGCCTATACCGCCATGGACTTGCAAGAGTGGCGGCAGATGGACACGCTCACCGACGACGTGCTCGCCCGCAACCCGGACAACCGTCAGGTGCAACGCTTGAGCCGCCTGCGCGATGTGCACGACATGGCCGAGCTGCGTGTCGAGGCCTACACCGGCAAAAGCTACGGTGGCGGCAATAACAACGACGCCGGCGCCGTCTCCGGCAGCCGAGACTGGGGCATCGAAAGCGTGATCTACACGCCGCCCATCGACGAAGACTGGCGCCTGTTCGCCGGCGCCGGCTATGCCACCGCCGACTTCCAGGAAGGCACTGGCCAACATCGCTGGCAGCGCGTGGGCGTGGAGCGTCGCACCCGTGACATGACCATCGAAGCCGAAGTGTCCAACCACTCCTATGGCGACGGCTCCAAGCAAGGCGCCAGCGTGTCGATTGCCCGCGACATCAACGACCACTGGCAATACGGCGGCAGCCTCGGCTATTTGCTCAGCACCACGCCGTTGCGGGCCTTGAATGACGGCGTCACAGCCAACGGCGGCAGCGGTTTTATCCGCTGGCGCGCCAACGAAAGCCGCGAGTGGAAGCTGACCCTCAGCCCGTCCCATTTTAGCGATGGCAACGACCGCTTCGAAGCCTTGCTCACCGGCCGCGAGGGCCTCTACAGCTCGCCCCATGTGCAAGTGGACCTGGGCCTGGAAGTGGGTGCCAGCCGCAACAGCAAGGAAGACACCGTGTACTTCAACCCGAAGTCGGACTTCACGGTGTTGCCCATGATCAACGTCAATCACGTGCTCTATCACCGCTACGAAACCCAGTGGAGTCAGCAGTTCCAAATCGGCGCGGGTACCTACAGCCAGCGTGACTATTCCACCGGCGGTATCGGCCTGATTGGCTACGGCCAACGCTATCGCTGGAACGACGTACTGGAAATGGGCGCCAACCTCAGCCTGATCAGCCGACCTTATGACGGTGATCGCGAACGCGATCTGCGCCTGCTCGTCGACCTCACTTACCGTTTCTAAAAGAGCCTGACCATGACCGTCCTCAGCCGTTGCTTGTTGGTCCTGGGTGTAATGCTGGCCGCCGCCTGCGCCCAACAACCCGCGCCCTACACCCCACCCGCCGAACGGCCGATAGCGCCCAACGAAGCGCCGTGGCCGAAGAACCACTTTTTGGGCATTGCCTATCACGACGTGGAAGATCGCGACCCCGATCAAGCCGTGGTGGCGGTGCGCACAGAGCGTTTGATCGAGCAGCTGGCGTGGCTGCGGGAGAATGGCTACCAGGCGGTCAGCGTCGATCAGATCCTGGCGGCCCGGCGCGGCGGCCCGGCATTGCCACCCAAGGCGGTGATGCTCAGCTTCGATGACGGTTACTCCAGCTTCTACACCCGCGTGATGCCGATTCTGCGTGCTTATCAATGGCCGGCTCTGTTGGCTCCGGTGGGCTCCTGGATCGACACGCCGCTGAACCAACCGGTGGATTTTGCCGGTACACCACGACCACGCGGAGAATTCCTGACGTGGCAGCAGATTCGCGAAGTGTCCCAGTCGGGCCTGGTGGAAATTGCCGCCCACACCGATGCCAACCACAAGGGCATCCTCGCCAACCCCCAGGGCAACCTGGAACCGGCCGCCACCACGCGAAGCTTTGACCCCAAGACCAACGGCTACGAAAGCGAAGCGCAGTTCCAGGCACGTATGCGGGCTGACGTCGCCGCGATTTCCAACAAAATCCGCACCGTCACCGGCAAGGCGCCGCGTGTATGGGTGTGGCCGTACGGGGCCGCCGATGGCACCTCGTTGGCGGTGGTCGGCGAGCACGGCTATGAAATGGCGCTGACCCTGGAGGATGGCCTCGACGACCTCGGCAACCTGATGAACAGCCCACGCTTTCTGGTGGCCTCCGACCCGGACGGCGAGCATTTTGCCAACAGCATGGTGGCCGTGCAGGCCAAGGCGCCGATGCGCGTGCTGCACGTAGACCTGGACAACGTGTACGACCCCGACCCGGCCCAACAGGCGCGCAACCTCGACGTGTTGGTTCAGCGCGTGGTGGACATGGGCGCCGGCACCGTCTTCCTGCAAGCCTTTGCCGACCCCAAGGGCGACGGCCTGGTGCATTCGCTGTACTTCCCCAACCGCCACCTGCCGATGCGGGCCGACCTGTTCAACCGGGTCGCCTGGCAGTTGCACACCCGTGCCCATGCCAGTGTGTACGCCTGGATGCCGGTGCTGAGTTTTGCCCTGGACCCCAAGTTGCCGCGTGTCACCCGCTGGGACCCGAAAACCGGCCAGGTCGGCCCCGACCCGGATCAATACAAACGCCTGTCGCCGTTTGATCCCAAGGTGCGGCAGATCATCGGTGAGATCTACCAAGACCTGGCGCGTGTAGGGCCGATTGACGGCATCCTTTACCACGATGACGCGGTGTTCAACGACTTCGAGGACGCCAGCCCCGCAGCGCTCAAGGCCTATGCGGCCCAAGGTTTGCCGGACAGCATCGCCGCCCTGCGGGCTGACCCTGCCGTGATGCAGCGCTGGACCCGCTTCAAAAGCCGCTACCTGATCGACTTTACCCATGAGCTCACCGCCAAGGTCCGCGCCATCCGTGGCCCGCAGGTGCTGACGGCGCGCAATATCTTCGCCGAGCCCATGCTCAACCCTGGCAGCGAAACCTGGTTCGCGCAGAACCTCGATGACTTCCTCCAGGCCTACGACTGGACCGCGCCGATGGCCATGCCGTTGATGGAAGGCCAGGAAGTGAAAACCTCCAACGCCTGGCTGGAAAAACTCATCGCCACGGTCAAGACGCGCCCTGGCGCCATGGAAAAAACCATCTTCGAATTGCAAGCCAAAGACTGGCGCACCCAAGCCGCGCCGGATATCAGCGCTGAGCAATTGGCAGAGTGGATGGGTGTACTCAAACGCCAGGGCGTCACCAGTTTCGGCTACTACCCGGACAACTTCCTGGAAAACTCCCCGGACTTGAAGACCATTCGTCCGGCCCTCTCCAACCAATGGAACCCTTGATCATGGTTGACAGAATCCTGGCTCTATTCGTGTTGGCACTGGTACTGGGCTTGCCCCTGGGCCTGATCTTCCTGGTGACCGGGCAGTTCCTGATGGACTTCGTGTTCTTCTACCCGTTGTTCATGTCGGCGCTGTGGATCGCCGGTGGCCTGTACTTCTGGCTGCACTGGGAACGCCACTGGCCCTGGGAAGAAGACACGCCGGCGCCGACCCTGGCCGGCGAGCCGCTGATCTCGATCATCATCCCTTGCTACAACGAGGGCGATAACGTCGCCGACACCATTGATGCGGCCCTCGGCCAGGTGTACCCGAACATCGAAGTGATCGCGGTCAACGATGGCTCCAGCGACAACACCGCCGCAGTACTCGACGCCCTGGCGTTGCAACACCCGCGCCTACGCGTGCTGCACCTGGCGCAGAACCAGGGCAAGGCCGTGGCCCTGCGCATGGGCGCCGTGGCTGCCCGCAGCGAATACCTGGTCTGCATCGACGGCGATGCCTTGCTCGACAAAAACGCGGCCGCCTACATGGTCGCGCCGATGCTCGACAACCCGCGCCTGGGTGCCGTCACCGGCAACCCACGCATTCGTACCCGCTCCACCCTGATCGGCCGGGTGCAGGTGGGCGAGTTCTCCTCGATCATCGGTTTGATCAAGCGTACCCAGCGGGTGTTTGGCCGGATCTTCACGGTCTCCGGTGTGGTGGTGGCGTTTCGCAAGAAGGCCCTGGACCGCATCGACTACTGGAGCACCGACATGATCACCGAGGACATCGATGTCAGTTGGAAGCTGCAACTCGATCACTGGGCGATCTTCTACGAGCCGCGCGCGCTGTGCTGGATCCTCATGCCCGAAACCGTCGGCGGCCTGTGGAAGCAACGCCTGCGTTGGGCCCAGGGCGGCGCCGAAGTGCTGTTCAAGAACATCCGTGGCATCTGGCAATGGCGCCACCGCTACCTGTGGCCGCTGTTGTTCGAATACTGCCTGTCCACCGGCTGGGCCTTCACCTTCCTGCTGTCGGTGATCTTCTGGGCCGTGGGTAAATTCGTCACGCTGCCGGCGGCGATCACCGTGAGCTCGTTGGTGCCGCCCGCGTTCACCGGCCTGGTGCTGGCGATGGTGTGCCTGCTGCAGTTTGCGGTGAGCATCCTGATCGACCGGCGCTACGAAAAAGACCTGTGGAAAACCCTGTTCTGGACCGTGTGGTACCCGATGGTGTTCTGGCTGGTGAGCCTGCTCACCACCCTGGTCAGCTTTCCCAAGGTGTTGTTCAACCAACACCAGAAACGCGCCCGCTGGGTCAGCCCGGACCGCGGTATCAAACCTGCACAAGAGGAGGCGTGACTATGAAACTGGTCAGAACTCGCCAAAACACACTGATGTGGATCGTCGATGTGCTGCTGACCCTGCTGGCCTGGGGTGGGTTGATTTGGCTGCTGGCGCGAGGCATCAGCGCCATGCTTGAAACCCATGGCGGCCCACGCATTGAGGCGCCGATCTTTGCCGCGCTCAACACCCTGCAGGTTTACCTGTGGATCGCGCTGTTCAATGCGGTGATCCTGATCAGTTGGGCGCGCTATCAGCAGCATCGCGGGCGCAAATTCGCCCAGCGCCGCGCCGAAGCCAATGCACTGAGCGACCAGCACCTGAGTGAAAGTTTCAACTTGGGCGATGGCGACCTCGAACAACTGCGCCGCCCCGGCGTGCTGGTGATCCACAACGACGAAGAAGGCGGCGTCGAAGAAGTGAAATCCCACGTCTCCCGCGACGTCGAACGCCCCGGCCTGACCCTGGTACCCGACAAAGACAAGGGCATTGGCTAGACTCCAGCTCAGTTCAGCGAACGCAATGCCCAAAGCAATGAAGATCCAATGTCGGAGCTGGCTTGCCTGCGAAAGCGATAGTGCAGTAACAGTTGCAGTGACTGACACACCGCCTTCGCGGGCAAGCCCGCTCCCACAGGTAGTATTTCCACCCATAGCGTGCAGTGGTTCACTCCTCTTGTTGGAATTCCGATAAATGGGATCCAATTCACAAAACCCCCGCGAACTTTTCCCCCTTCTCCGGTACTAACCTAACTCGACGAACACCTGATGGCTAAGTAATGGCAGTCGGAAAGTCATTCGTCGAATCGCCATCAAAACAGTTGCCGCTTGTCGGAATAATCACTGTAAGTGCCCGACTTAAACTCTTTTGATGAAAAATTATTATTAATAATCAACAGGTTAGAAAACTAATCAGTCGAACGGCCCCACTTCGCCCGTTTCTAGGCGAGCTGGAAGTTCGATGTTAGTTTCGCGGCCCTTGATTTTCGATGGATCGAACATGTCTTCGTTATTGCCATGGACCCGGTTATTGCTCTGCACCTTCCTGCTCACCTGCGTGGGCCTGAACAGTGCATCCGCCGCCCCCACGCCTGGCGATCAGGACTTGATCCGCGACCGGCAGAACCGCCTGCTCGAAGAGCAGCAGCGGCGCCTCCAGGAGCTTCAGGACCTGCCCGGCAAAGCGGACAAGCCTCAAGCCCCGGCAACCCCGGCTGACACCCGTTGCTTCCCCATCAAAACCATCGAACTCAAAGGCGCCGACAGCCTGCCGGCGCCCGACCGCGAGCGCCTGCTCAAGCCCTATATCGGCCAATGTCTGGGCGTGTCCCAGCTCAACGAGCTGCTCAAGGTCATCACCGACTACTACTTGGGCAAAGGCCGCGTTACCAGTCGTGCCTACCTGCCACAGCAAGACCTCTCCACCGGCCATCTGCAAGTGCTGGTGGTGGAAGGCAAACTCGAAGCGTTGCGCAGCGCCGAAGGCAGCACGGTGACCGACCGCGAACTGGCCATGGCCTTTCCCGGCAAAGTCGGTGAAGCACTGAACCTGCGCGAGATCGAGCAACTGGTGGACCAGCTCAACCGCCTGCCGTCCAAACAAGCGCAGATGGAACTCACCCCCGGCAAGCAAATCGGCGGCAGCGACGTGGTGGTCAAGAACACCGCGCAAAAGCCCTGGCGCGCCAGCCTGTCGCGCAACAACGACGGGCAGAAAAGCACTGGCGAACAGCAATGGGGCGCTGGCCTTGAGTGGGACAGCCCGCTGGGCCTGGGTGACCAACTGATGCTGCGCGGCGGCCACGACGCCATCAGCGACCACCAGAAAACCTCGAAAAACACCATGCTTTACTACAACCTGCCCTGGGGCTGGTGGAACTTCAGCTACACCTACAGCGAAAGCGACTACCGCACCTACGGCGTGACCGACGGCTTCAAATACAAGCAGGACGGCGACAACCAGAACCACCAACTGCGCGCCGAGCGGGTGATCCACCGCGATGACGTCAGCAAAACCTCGGTCAACGTCGGCCTGGCGCACCTGCGCACCAACAACTACATCCTCGACGTGCGCACCGCGCCCAGCAGCAACCGCCTCAGCGAACTGCAACTGGGCGTCAACCACGGTCGGCGCATCGGCAGTGCCTTCGTCAACCTGGACCTGGGCATGCAAAGCGGCATCGGCCTGCTCGACGCCCAGGCCCAAGACGAGCGTGACCCAGCAGGCCGTCGCCAGCCGAACTCGCGCTACCGCAAATACACCGCCACCGTCAGCTACCTGCAACCCTTCAGCCTGTGGGGCGAGTCGTTCAGCTTCAGCAGTTTGGCCACCGGCCAACGCAGCGAAGACCCGCTGTTTTCGCCGCAGCGCATGAGCCTTGGCGGCTCGGCCTCGGTGCGTGGCTTCAAGGACCAATTGCTGACCGGCGACAGCGGCGGCTACTGGCGCAACGAAGTGCGCTGGGCGCGCCCGGTGACCCTCAACTGGATGCGCCCGGCCTTCGCCGAGTACGGCGCCAGTGTCGGCTACGACCAAGGCGTGATCCGCAACGACCGCTACAACGACAACGTTCATGGCCGGGTGTCCAGCAACTCCCTGGAGCTGTTCGCCCGTGGCAAACATGTCAGCACCAGCGTGACCTTTGCCCATTCCTTAGAAAGACCCGGTGTGGTGACCGAGCGCGAAGCGCCGATCTATTTCCGCATGGATTTTTTCCTGTAATTCAACGCCCCGCTGCATGAGAGCCTGACAATGGATGTTCGCCAATTCGCCTTCCTGGCCCGCCAACCTTCTGCCGCCCTGAAGCGCCGGGACGCGTTCTTCGGCCTGCCCAAGCGCGGGCTGGCCTTGATCCTTGCCAACGCACTGTTCTGGCAGCCGCTGCTGGCCCAGGCCGAGGGCATTGTGGTCAGTGCGCCGGGCACCACCGTAGGCGCGGCGGGCAATGGCGTGCCGGTGGTGAACATCGCTACCCCCAATGGCGCGGGCCTGTCCCATAACCAGTTCAAGGACTACAACGTCGGCCCCAACGGCGTGATCCTCAACAATGGCAACGGCGCCATGGTCAACACCCAACTGGGCGGGATCATCGTCGGCAACCCCAACCTCAAGGGCGGCGCGGCCAACGTCATCCTCAACGAAGTCAACGGCGGCAGCCCCAGCCAGTTGCGCGGCTACACCGAAGTGGCGGGGCAGTCGGCCAAGGTCATCGTGGCCAACCCGTACGGCGTGACGTGCAGCGGTTGCGGCTTTATCAACACCCCCAACGTCACCCTCACCACCGGTAAACCGGTGCTCGACGCAAGCGGCCAGTTACAGCGCTATGAAGTGGACGGCGGCGCCGTGACCATCGACGGCGAAGGCTTGAACGCCAGCAATGTCGAACGCTTCGACATCATCACCCGCTCGGCCAAGATCAACGCACAAATCAACGCCCGCGAACTCAATGTGATCGCCGGGCGCAACGACGTCGATGCGCAAAGCCTGAAAACCACCGCCCGCGCCGATGACGGCAGCGCCAAGCCCGAGTTGGCAATCGACTCCTCGGCCTTGGGCGGCATGTATGCCGGCGCAATCAAACTGGTGGGCACCGAGGCCGGCGTGGGCGTGAAGCTCGACGGCACCCTGGCCGCCAGTGGCGGCGATATTCAGCTCGACGCCAACGGGCGCCTGAGCATGGCGCAGGCGGCGGCCACCGGTAACGTCAAGGTCACCGCGCAAAACGTCGACCTCACCGACAAGGTCTACGCCAACGGCAACGTGCAGGTCACCAGCGCCCAGGCTTTGGTCAACCGCAAGAGCATCGCCGCCGGCCAGCGCATCGAGATCAACGCGGCCAGCGTGAACAACCCCGGCATCATCGAAGCCGGCGTCGCCGCCGATAACAGCCGCAACACCACGGGCGACCTGGTGGTGAACGCGCAAACCGTCACCACCAGCGGCAACCTGTTGGCCAGCCGCGCCCTGGCGATCACTGCCGCGCAAGCGCTGACCAACCAGGGCGCGATCATCCAGGCCAAGACCGTCGAGGTCAGCAGCGCCAAACTCACCAACCAGGGCGCCAGCGCTCGCCTGTTTGGCGAGCAGAGCCTGGCGATCAACTCGCCGGCCATCGTCAACCTCGGCGGCTTGATCCGCCTCGGCGAAGGCCAGGCCGCCACGCTCAACAGCGCCTCCCTGGACAACCGCCAAGGCCGTATCGAAATGGCCGGTGGCAGCCTGGTGCTCACCAGTGCCGACCTGAACAACAGCGGCGGGCAAGTCATCGCCAACGACCTGACCGTCAACGCCGGCAACCTGAACAGCCAGAACGGCGTGCTGGTGGCCAAGACCGCGACCGTCACTGCCAGCAACCTCGACAACAGCCTCAAGGGTTTGATCCAGTCTGACGGTGGCGCGCTCAACCTCGCCGTGTCCAACACCTTCAACAACAATCAGGGTTTTACCCAGGCCAACACCGATCTGAACGTTAAGGCCGGCACCCTCAGCAGCAACGCAGGCGGCGTACTGAGCGCCGACACCGGCAAGCTCACCCTCACCGCCGCGCAACAGCTCAACAACGCCCAGGGCCGTTTGCAGGCCGGGCAGGGCGATATCGAACTGCACGCCGCTAACCTGGATAACCAGGGCGGCACCATCGTCGGCAAGCAACTGCTGCTCGACGTGGCTGGCGGCGACATCGACAACCGCGCCGGGCGCGTGTTGGGTGACCACCTCGACGTGCGCGCCTCGGGCCTGGACAACCGCAACGCCGGCCTGCTGGCCGGTGGTGCCCAGGGCGTAAGCCTGCTGCTCAAAGGCCCTGGCCAGTTGCTCAACGCCCAGGGCCGCATCCAGAGCGAGGGCCTGCTGCAACTGCAAGGCGAGCGCTTGGACAACAGCGCCGGCATCCTGCTGGGGCAGACCGTCGACGTCACCGCGCAGACCTTCAACAACAGCAACAAAGGCGTGCTGGTCAGCGATGGCGGTGATGTGGTGCTCAAGGTCAGCGACCTGCTCACCAACGTCGGCGGCCAGATCGACGCGGGCGAGCGCAGCGTGCTGGTCAAGCAACTCACCACCCTCAATAACGACGGCGGCACCCTGCGCGGCAAGCGCCTGGACATCGCCGCGCAGCACCTGAACAACGACAACGGCCAACTGCTGGCCGGCGCCGAAGGCCTGAGCTCCAGCGGCCAGGATGTGAGCAACCGCAAGGGCCTGATCCTCAGTGGCGGCGCCCTCACCGAACTGAACATCACCCGCCTGGATAACCAGGGCGGCACCGTGCAGGGCGACAGCCTGAGCGTCACCGCCAACAGCGTCGACAACGCCAGCGGCGGCCTGATGGCCAGCCTGGTCGGCAACCTGCAACTCACCGTAGAAGCCCTGGCCAACCGTGGCGGCAAGCTGTTCGGCAAAGAACAAGTGACCGTCAGCGGCGCCAGCCTCGACAACAGCGCGGGCGGCCAGGTCAGCGGCAATCAGATCAACCTGACCTCACGCAACACGCTCACCAACCAGGGCGGCCTGATCGAAGCCAACCAGGGCCTGGCCCTCACCGGCGGCAACCTGGATAACAGCGTCAGCGGGCAACTGCGTGCATTGGGCGGCGCCAGCAGCAAACTCAACCTCAGCGGCGCGCTGAACAACCAGAACGGCACCCTCGAATTCGGCAGCCAGGCCTTCAGCCTTGACGCCGCCAGCCTCAACAACCAGAACGGCATGTTGCAACACGCCGGCACCGGCCTGTTCCACCTCAACACCGCCAGCCTCGCAGGCAGCCAGGGCAATATCCAGGGCATGGGCAGCGCCGACTGGGCATTCGGTAAAGTCGACGGCCTGGGCCGTGTGCAACTCAACGACGTGCTCACCTACAAGAGCGACCAAGGGCTGGCCCTCAAGGCCGGTGACCGCTTGGCCAGCGCCAAGGGCTTGATCCTCAACGTGGCCAGCCTGGATAACGGCGGCGAACTGCTCAGCGACGGCGACATCAGCATCACCACCGGCGATATCACCAACAGCGGCCGCGTCTCGGCCCTGCAAACACTCACCGTCGCCGCCAACAACCTCAGCCAGAACGGCGGCCGCCTGGCGGCCACCAATGCGCGCCTGACCCTGGGCGGCACCCTGGACAACCTCGGTTTCCTCACCGCCCGCCAGCAACTGGACATCGCCGCCGCGCAAATCAACAACCGTGGCACTCTCGGTGCCCAGGGCGCGGTGAACCTCACCGCAGTCAACGGCATCACCAATGCCGCCAACACGCTGCTGTTCAGCGGCGGCGACATGACCTTGCGCAGCAATGGCTTCAGCAACAGCTATGGCGATGTCTACAGCAAAGGCAACCTGAGCTTCGCCGCCCGCGATGGCGGGCGTGCCGTGCTGTTCAGCAACCGCTCCGGCACCGTGGAAAGCGAAGGCTCGATCGGCATCAATGCAGGCTTTATCGAAAACGCCAAAGACGCATTCGAACTCGGGCAAACGCTGACCACCGGCAGTTTGAGTTGGATCTGTGGCCAGCACTGCGGCGAGAGCGACAACTGGGAACGTGGCGAGATCACCATCTACGAAACGTACCTCGAGGCGGCGACCAAGGACTCGGTAGCGGCACGCCTGGTGGCAGGCAAAAACATGCTGCTGCAAGGCGACAACGTGCAGAACCGCTACAGCCTGATGGCCGCCAATGGCGACCTGAGCATCACTGCCGGTGACCTGCTCAACCAGGGCGCCGCCACGCGCACGGGCCAGCGCAAGCTTGTCATCGGCACGCCAGGTCACGTCTCCGACGATTTGTTTGAACGCATGCAATATGTCGACGTGCCCGCGTTCAATGCGGCCACGGCGGCTGGGAATTTCGACAAGGCGCGCTTCGAAGAACTTAAAAGCCGCTCACCCAATAGCCTGCCGTTCGCCTACGCAAGTGACGTCACCACCTGGACCAACAACAGCGGCCCCGGCTACGACGCCACCCTGCAAGCGGGCGGCACGGTCAGCCTCAATGTCGCCCGCACCCTGCAAAACGGCACGCTGCACAACAACACCCTGGCCCAGTTGACCGGCACCCTCGGCGACGACCAGACCGGCATCCCCGTCGGCGGCATCAACATCAACCTGAGCAAACACGCCAACGACCCGAGCGCCCAGGCGCCCGGCAGCGTATTGCCCGTGGTAGGCGTGGCCCCCGGTGGCGGCTTCGTGCCCGTGGACTACACCGGCACCGCGTTTGCCCCGGTCGACCCCACCACCTCGCCCACCTTCCAACTGCCTAAGGGCGAGTACGGCCTGTTCGTCAAAAACGCCGACCCTACCAGCCACTACCTGATCGAAACCAACCCCGAGTTCACCTCGGTGTCGGGCTTCTTCAGCTCCGACTACATGCTCGGCAAACTCGGTTTCACCGCCGACAACGCCTGGCGCCGCCTCGGTGACGGCCAGTACGAAACCCGCTTGATCCGCGACGCCGTCCTCGCGCAAACCGGCCAACGCTTCCTCGCCGGCGGCCTGTACAGCGACGCCGACCAGTTCCGCTACCTGATGGACAACGGCCTCGCCAGCAAAGACGCCCTGCGCCTGAGCCTGGGCGTGGCCCTCACCGACCAGCAAGTCGGCGCCCTGACCCACGACATCGTGTGGATGGAAAACCGCGTCATCGACGGCCAGACCGTGCTCGTGCCGGTGCTGTACCTGGCCCAGGCCGACTCGCGCAACGTGCGCGGCAACAGCCTCATCCAGGGCCGCGACCTCAACCTGGTCACCGGCGGTGACCTGATCAACGTCGGCACCTTGCGCGCCAGCAACAACCTCTCCGCCATCAGCAGCGGCAGTATCTACACCGGCGGCCTGGTCGAAGCCGGCAACAACCTCAACCTGCTGGCCCAGGACAGCATCCGCAACGCCATGGCCGGCGAAATCCGCGGCAAACAAGTCAGCCTCACGGCGCTCAAAGGCGACATCACCAACGACACCACCGCCATCCAGGTGCGTGACGGCGCCGGCATGCGCACCCTCACCGACACCAGCGCCGGCACCATCGTCGCCCGCGAAAACCTCGCGATCGACGCCGGCCGCGACCTCACCAACCGAGGCGCCCTGGTAGCGGGCAACGACGCTAACTTAACCGCCGGCCGCGACCTCAACCTCATCGCCGCCAGCGACACCAGCGTCAAACACGAAACCCGCGACGGCGGCGAGAAATCCACCATCACCACCGACGTCAAAAACCTCGCCGCCAGCGTCACGGCGGGCGGCAACCTCAACATGCAGGCCGGGCAAGACGTCAACATCATCGGCAGCAATGCCACCGCCGGCAAAGACCTCAACATCGCCGCCGGCCGCGACCTCAACGTCGCCTCCGTCAGCGACATGCACAACGTTGAGGGCAAGGAAAAGGACGGCAAAAAACGCATCAAGACCTCGGACGACCAGACCACTCAAGTGGCGAGCGTGCTGACGGCGGGTGGGGATTTTGTCAGCCAGGCTGGGCGTGATACCACGATTGTGGCGAGCAGGATCAGCGCGGGGAATGAGGCTTATCTGTATAGCGGGGATAAGTTGAGTTTGTTGGCGGCTGAGAACAGTACGCATACGTTGTATGACATGAAGAAAAACAGCGGCTGGGGTTCCAAGAAAACCCAGCGCGACGAGGTCACTCGTATTACCAACGTCGGTACTGAAATCAAGACCGGCGGCGACCTGATACTCAAGAGTGAAGGAGATCAGACCTATCAACTTGCCAAGCTTCAAAGCGGCAAGGACATCACTCTGGACAGTGGTGGCGCGATTACTTTTGAAGCGGTCAAAGACCTGCATCAGGAGAGCCATGAGAAGAGCAATAACAACGCGTTTTGGGTTTCTTCCAAGGGTAAGGGCAACACCGACGAGACCGTCCGCCAGAGTCAGCTAATCGCCGAAGGCAATGTGGCAATCAAAGCTGTCGCCGGGTTGAAGATCGACATTAACCAGGTCAACCAAGAGACAGTCAGCCAGTCCATTGATGCGATGGTTAAAGCCGATCCACAGTTGGCTTGGATCAAGGATGCTGAGAAGCGTGGCGATGTGGACTGGAGGCAGGTCAAGGAGATCCACGACAGCTTCAAGTACAGCAACTCGGGCCTGGGGCCTGCTTCGCAGATCATTATTGCAATTGTGATGGCGGCAGTGGTTGGGCCGCTGGCGGCAGTCGCGGCAGGTGGTGGCACTGTGGGCGCTGTCGCTGGTGCTGTAGCGGCGGGCGCGTCTACGAACGCGACTGTCAGCGTAGTCAACAATCGGGGCAACCTAGGCGCTGTGCTCAAGGATGTTACTTCTTCGGATGCTATGAAGGGGTATGTCATTGCCGGTGCTACAGCAGGTCTGACGGCGGAATATTTTGGTGATTGGACTGGAACCGAGACAAATACGGCAACAGGGAAAATCACAACGCCAGGAATACTGAATAGCTGGCGGGGTGTCGGCCAATTTGCGGCTAACCAAACGCTGCAAAGTGGCACTTCCATGTTGTTGAGCAAAGCGCTCGGGCAAGGTGGCAGTGCCAGCGATGCGCTTAAAAATGCGTTGTTTAACACTTTGGCGGCTGCCAGTTTCAATTTGTTGGGTAATTACACGAAAAATGTGTTCGCAGATGGTTCGGCACCAAAGGTCGCGATTCATGCCATGGTAGGTGGGCTGTTAGCGGAGGCCACTGGTGGAGACTTCAAAACCGGAGCATTGGCAGCAGGTGCGAGCGAGGCTCTAGTCACTCATCTGGACTCCTTGGTCAAAGGCGACGATGACTTGCTTACGATGAGTTCGCAAATCGTCGGTGTGCTAGCTGCAGCAGCACAAGGGGATGTCGATGCGTCCAAGCTTGAGAAGGGCAGTTGGGTCGCTCAGAACGGAACGCAATACAACTATCTAAATCACAATCAACTTGAAAGAGCCGCCAAGAAAATAGCCGCATGCACGGATACCTCCTGCATTGAAGACACCACTCGTAAATTTAAAGAGTTAAGTCTTCAGCAGGATATTGAAGCGATAGCGGGCTGTAAGGCTGATCCTTCGACTTGTGCGGCACGGTCGAGAGAAGTCGCCAATACCATGGCAGACCTGAACCCCATCAAAGATATTGTGGAATATGGCTCGCCGAAGGCTCGAGAAGCAGTACAGAACCTCATTAACTCAAACTTTGAATTCCAGGAGATGCTAGCAACAGCGACGACTGAGCACACTGTAGGAGCTATGGTCGATACGCTTAAAGCGAAATGGAACCTTAGTGACGCGCAGGCGCAAGAGATCACTAACGACTTGAAAGTCGCTCTTGCCGTTGGCTTAGGTACAGCTGCTGGTGCCTTGGCGTACAAACGTGCGGTAGCTAGTGCAGGGAAAAGTGCTCCGACGAAAAATCATAACCCTACGAGTGCGAAGACAGACTCTGAACCAACGCAGAGCGAATTGCCGAAAATTTGGGACGTTCCAGACACTACAATTGCCAAGTTTCCAGATACTTGGGCAGTAACGCCCAATAAAAAAGGAGTAGGGTTTAGATGGCAAGATCCGAAAAATCAAGGCAATGGCGTACGGATAGACAAGGGCGAACCTGATATCAGCCAACCTACTCAGCAAGTGGATCATGTTATTGTGAGGTCCAATGGTCGAGTGATAGGTAGGGACGGAAAGCCTGTTAGTGGATCGATTAAGGAACATGCGGAACAAGTCCATATACCTCTGAGCGAATATAAAAAATGGAAAAGCTGGAACTCTCCGAACTAAAATTCCCTAGTATGAGAGAGGAGCTTATCTCATACTTGAGTGGGCTGTCAGACCTTGACTATCAGTACCGGGCTTGGGTAGAACGGTCATCGCCGGGTTTAGATTATGACGAGTTAAATTACACAGTACATTTTTTATACGATGATACGGGGTTAGCTGAAAACGCTTCCGATTGGATAGGTTTGGTCTTGAAGGATGAAAAAGAAGCAAGGTCCGTTGCAAATGTAGTAAGTGCGCTTGATGTGATTTTTGATAAGTATGGTACAGAACTTTCTGACAAAGAATATTTAGAGAAAAAAGAGTGGTTGTGGGTGGTTAGTGCATCTAAGGACGCTCTAAGTATTCTGCTTTCAAAATAGAAGAGAGTCGGACGGATAACGAGGAGAGAGAAAAGGAGACGAGAAAAGGGGACAGATTTATTTAAATTAGAGTTTAAAAGCGCATTAAATAAATCTGTCCCCTTTTGTTCTTTTATTCGCCCTTTTGTTCGATAGGGCAATAGATATCCTGAATGAGCAAAATATCAGTAGAAAAGGGGGGCCAGGGTCGGTTCTCCCGGCATACCCTCCAAAAAAAAGAGCTGAATAATGCATTCCGTACCGCTAGAACATGAGAAGCAAAAGTTGATTTTCTACGTGGCTCAAGACTTAGATCAGTCTATTAGATCTAATGTGCAGCAGCTCGTGAATGAGCTCGCTGCGTCAAGAATATGGAGCATTGCCCCGCCAACCTTTATTGACGCGATAGACGAAGGGGGCGCGGAAGTGGTGGGTGGAATGTTGGAAATTTATTCAGCACTGCAACCGAATATACTGTCTGTTGATATGGATTCAAAAAATCTAGATGAAGTAGAAGAAATAGTCTGTGCCGTTAAAAAGTTATCGGAAAAGGAAAATATTTCCTTTGAGTTTCTGTTGGATACAACTTTTGTCGGCGCCATTGATGATGGTGTTGTTGATCGAGTCTTGTTGGAGGGACTGCTCGTGCCGTGGCGAAATCATATAAATGGAAAAAGTTGAGTTGGTGCCAGAGCGGAGAAGAATAAAAAAGTGAGAAAAGGGAAAGATTTATTTAGAATTAGAGTTGAAAAGCGTATTAAATAAATCTGTCCCGTTTTTCACATTTTCACGGAGAGAAAACGTGAAAAAAATTAGCGTAATAATGGTGGTTGTATTTCTGATTGCGGGTTGCGCGCCGTCACGGTCTGCGTGGCTATCCAGTAAAGATGGATGGGTAGGTACCACCTTTGAATCTCACGTATACAGCATTTGCTCGCGCACGCCCCATACATGTACTGAGCCATTTTGGTCCCCCGCTAACAAAGAAAAAACGTTCGATAGGGTAGTAAAAGAAAGCAGCGGGACGCGCTACTACATAACCTGGATTAGGAATTGCCGCTATTCGGTGCTTGTGTCTCCGGAAAGTAGGATAGTTTCATGGAAGTATGAGACTAATAATTTAGAGAGTTGCTATTTGTTTTAGGGTGATATATATAGAGAGAAAAGGGGCGGATTTATTTAGGCTGGAGTTGGAAGGCGTATTAAATAAATCTGTCCCCTTTTGTTCGTCCCCTTTTGTTCATAGCCGGATGTATGTGTTTGCGGCTACTTCCAGTGGTGTGCTTTATGCTTTTGATGTAGGTAATAATTGGTCGATAGTAGAGATCGATTCGGAAATCGATGAGGTGGCGGTGTTGGCCGATAACTTTTCAAGCTTCATCCGTAATCAGCTGATTGTGGTGAAAGGTTATGTCGATTGGCGCGCGGAGCAATAAGACGCTGTCAGGTGGGGAGATGAGATTAAAAAGGGACGGATTTATTTAGTTTGCGCTGATCACGCACAAAGCGGGCGACACAAAGGCCGCCCGATTTTCACTCAGGACGGATCGGCATTGAGCCTGCGACTGATGACGTCCAGCAAATCACACCCATCGCGCAGCGGAATGGCCAGCAAGTGGGCGAAGTCTGAAAGCACTACGGCATCGCTGCTGAGTTGTTCGCGGAAGGCCAGGTTTTCCAGCAGTTGGGTGACGGCCCGAATGCGGTGCACGGCGGCGTCGTGAAGGACGTCGAGGGGTGCCTGGGTGTCGATGGTCAGCGCTGGGATGGTGCAGTCGTGGCCGGTTAGGGGCATGTATCTATTCATGGGTACAACCTCGGTCAGTAAGTGAGACTGTCACCTGTCGTCGCCAAACGAATGGGTGACAGCTGTACGCAGGTTGGCGAACCGGGACCGAGTTCCGGCAGACCCGAAGGTCTCCCGCGCACAGCTGCCATAAAGCAGCAATGCGGGTACGGAAGCCCCTGCAAGCAAGCAGAAAGCTTTCGCATACGGTCAACGGATCGCCAAATCCGATCGCCCTGTTGGGCGACGGCCGGACTATAAGCCCCTCACCCAAAACCGCGCAAGGCATCACAGCAATGGCACAATGCTTCGGGCCATGCCATAAAAATGAGATCCCGCCATCATCGGCACTCTCAAAACCGCTCCACCGTTACCCACAAGGAAGAAATACATGATCAAGTTGTTCTGCAAAGCCGCTGTCGTTCTGTCCCTTGCCACGCTGTTTGGCTGTTCCTCGACGCCGTCGGTGGAGAAGATGCAGGCTGACGTGGCGAACTATTCGCTGCCCAAGGCTGCCGTGGCCGATAAAGGTTTGGTGTACGTCGTGCGCCCTAGCAATGTCGGGATGATGGTGCGGTTCAATGTGTTCCTGGATGACAAGGAAGCCGACTCGGAGATGGGTTACAACCGTGGTAACCAGTACATCTATTTTTTCGTGACGCCGGGCAAACACGTGATCAGCTCCAAGGCTGAAAACTGGGCGGACATGCCGATTGATGTCAAAGCGGGTGAGGTGGTTTACCTCAAGCAGGAAGTCGAAATGGGCTTCGCCGTGGCGCGTAACAGCCTCAAAGCGCTGAGCGAAGTCGAAGGCCGTTACCTGGTCAAGGATGCGTCCTTGGGCACCATTGCCAAAGAAAGCAAATGAGTTGAGCCAGTGTGTCGGCAGGGTCCAGGCTCTGCCGACTTCTCGTATTCACTGCAAACATTAAAGGACTGATGTGAAAAACCTCCTTTTCATTCTCCTCACCACCCTCATCCTCGGCGGCTGCGTCAGCCACCCCCTCACTCCCGAAAACCGCGCGCAGATCAAGACCGTCAAAGTCCTGCCCGTGAAGTGGGAAAAGAACATGGTGTACTTCGGCCGCGAACAGGCCTGGGGCGCGGCCCTGGGTGCCGGGGTTGGCGCGGGTGTTGGCATGGCCAGCGGGGCGTCCAAGGTGGGTACTGCGGCGTTGAGTGGTGCCGGGTTTGCCGGCGGCATGAAGCTTGGGCAGTTGGCCGAGATGCCGACGCCGGTGGCTATTCTGACGGTGATGGAGGCGGAAAAACTCGATGTTGGCGTGTTGCTCAAGCAGGGCTTTGTCGATGAGTTGGGTAAGACTTCGACGCTCAAGGTGGTCGGCGATGATGAGCCCGCCGATGCGCAGATTCAGCTGACCGTGTCCGAGTGGGGCTTTCGCCTGACCCAGGGTTTCAGCAGTGTGATTTATCCGACCCTTAACGTGTTAGCGCAGATGGATCGCGGCGATGAGATGATCTGGCGCACCTTTGAAGCGGTCACGCCGTTTAATGGTCAGAACGTTTATGGCTATACACCGTTAACCTACCGCACGGACCCGGAAGCTTTGCGCCGGGCGTTGACCGGGATTACGCAGATTTCTGCGCAGTACCTGGTGAAGGAGCTCAAGTAGGGCTGTGCGAAGGCTGGCTGCTGTTGGTGGGCGGGCTTGGACTAATACCAGTCAGGGTTAAACGCAGTTCCCCTGTGGGAGCGGGCTTGCCCGCGAAGGCGGTGTGTCAGTCGCTGCATCTGTTGCTGCACTATCGCTTTCGCAGGCAAGCCAGCTCCCACATTGGATCTTCGTTGCTTTGAGTATTGCGGTCGGCAGTAGGGTAAGCCCCCCCACCTATGGCCGAAACAACTTGAGAACCGCTCTCAACCCCGTAAAATGCCGCAGCCGTTGCATCACCGTCTTTCAGGGAAGAATCCAGGCCAGCGCGTTTTCAGGCTGCCTTTCTCCTTGGAAAACCCAGCAACGCTGATTTCCTCACCCAAGGAGCACCCTGTGAAGACACTGTCCAAAATCCTGCTGTCGGGCCTCACCGCCGCGGCGCTGTTGACCGTGGCCGGTTGCGCCACCGAGAGCAACCGCGCGATGCCGGTGGAGCAAGTCGCCAGCGCCCACGTGGCCTATTCCGGCGTGCGTGTGCCGATTGCCGTGGGCAAGTTCGATAACCGCTCCAGCTACATGCGCGGCATCTTCTCCGATGGCGTTGACCGTCTCGGCGGCCAGGCCAAGACCATCCTCATCACCCACTTGCAGCAGACCAACCGCTTCAGCGTGCTGGACCGCGACAACATGGGCGAGATCTCCCAGGAAGCCAAAATCAAAGGCACCGTGCAGAAGCTCAAGGGCGCTGACTATGTGGTGACTGGCGATGTGACCGAGTTCGGCCGCAAAGAAACCGGCGACCGCCAGTTGTTCGGCATTCTCGGCCGTGGCAAGACCCAAGTGGCCTACGCCAAAGTCGCGTTGAATATCGTCAACATCAACACCTCCGAAGTGGTGTATTCCACCCAGGGCGCCGGTGAGTACGCGCTGTCCAACCGTGAAGTGATCGGCTTCGGCGGCACCGCCAGCTATGACTCCACCCTCAATGGCAAGGTGCTGGACCTGGCCATGCGCGAAGCGATCAACCGCCTGGTCGACGGCATCAATGCCGGCGCCTGGAACCCGCGTAACTGATCAGCCACACCACAAGGAGCAGTACACGGATGAGCAAGGCAGTGAAATTGGCGCTGACGTTGGCAGCAGTCGCGACGGTAGCCGGGTGCCAGACGGCGCCCCAGCCCCTGTATCAATGGGAGAGCTACCAGCCGCAGGTTTACGAGTACTTTAAGGGCGAGCCCAAGGAAGCGCAGGTGGAAGCACTGGAGCGCGATCTGCAGAAGATCAACGCCAGTGGCCGCAAGGC
This sequence comes from Pseudomonas sp. MF6394, assembly GCF_002018845.1. Taxonomy (NCBI): domain Bacteria; kingdom Pseudomonadati; phylum Pseudomonadota; class Gammaproteobacteria; order Pseudomonadales; family Pseudomonadaceae; genus Pseudomonas; species Pseudomonas sp. MF6394. The sequence continues at coordinate 98,933 of NZ_MVOJ01000016.1, read as the reverse complement.
GCCGCCGGGTTACCACGCGCACCTGGGCATGCTGTACATGAACATGGGCAAGGATGACCAGATGGTGCAGGAGTTTCGCACCGAGAAGGCGCTATTCCCTGAGTCTGCTGCGTACATGGACTTTCTGTTGAAAAACGCCAAAGCCGGAGTCGCCACTAAATGAGCCTGTTAAAACTCACCGGCGCCTTGCTGGCCCTGGCGTTGCTCGGCGGTTGCGCCGCACCCAAGACGGTTGATTATTCGGCGTACAAACAGGCGCGGCCCAAGTCGATCCTGGTACTGCCGCCGATCAATGAGTCGCCGGAAGTGCAGGCGTCCTACAGCCTGGTGTCGCAAGTCACCTACCCGCTGGCCGAAGCCGGCTACTACGTGTTGCCGATTGCCCTGGTGGACGAAACCTTCCGCCAGAACGGCCTCACCACCGCCAACGATATCCAGGCCGTACAACCGGCCAAGCTGCATGACATCTTTGGTGCGGACGCGGCGCTGTACATCACCATCAGCGAGTACGGCACCCAGTACATGCTGATCTCCAGCGACACCTCGGTGACGGCCTCGGCCAAACTGGTGGACCTGCGCACCGGCACCACCCTGTGGACCGGTTCGGCGCGCGCGTCGAGCGAGGAGGGCAACAACAACGGTGGCGGCCTGGTGGGCATGTTGATCACGGCGGCGGTCAAGCAGGTGATCAACAGCTCCACCGATGCGGCACACCCGATTGCCGGTATCACCAGTGCGCGGCTGCTGTCGGCAGGGCAACGCACCGGCATCTTGTACGGCCCGCGTAACCCCAAATACGGCACGGACTAAAAGAACAACGCCATTCAACTGTGGGAGCTGGCTTGCCTGCGATAGCGGTGTGTCAGGCAGCCTTTCCAGCACTGGCCCACCGCTATCGCAGGCAAGCCAGCTCCCACATTGATCGGGGTGAATTTCAAGGGTTTAACCCGAACCCAACCTATCTCGCGTCTGACCTTGTGAACGGCTCATTCATTCACGAGGCTCAGCCCCATGTCCCGCCCTCTGCTTTACCTGCGTCCCGCTGCCCAAGGCTTCACCGTTACCCTGCTGGTAGCGCTGGCCGGGTGTGGGCTGTCTTCCTCACCCGAGGTGGCCAAACCGACACCGCCCGTCGCCGAGCTGCACAGCGCGCCAGTTGAGGGCGCGATGGCCAAACGTATGGCCATGCCGGCACCGATGGCGGTGCGTGAAATGGCGATGATGAATGACCGCAGCGAACCCCGCGAGCAATACGCCAACCTGCCCGACAACCCTGTGCACCGCGTCGCCGAAACTCCGGTCTCCACCTTCAGCGTGGATGTCGACACGGGCAGCTACGCCAACGTACGGCGCTTCCTCAACCAAGGCCGCCTGCCGCCCGAAGGCGCGGTGCGATTGGAGGAAATGGTCAACTACTTCCCCTACCACTACGCACTGCCCACCGATGGCTCCCCCTTTGGCGTGACCACCGAGCTGGCCGCTACCCCGTGGAACCCGCGCACAAAACTGCTGCGCATCGGCATCAAGGCCTCCGATAAAACCGTGGCAGAACTGGCACCCGCCAACCTGGTGTTCCTGGTGGATGTGTCCGGTTCCATGGACCGCCGCGAAGGCTTGCCGCTGGTCAAAAGCACGCTGAAATTACTGGTGGATCAACTGCGTGATCAGGACCGCGTATCACTGGTGGTCTACGCCGGTGAATCCCGCGTGGTGCTCAAGCCCACCTCGGGCAGTGAAAAAGCCAAGATCCGCAACGCTATCGAGCAACTCACCGCCGGCGGCTCCACCGCAGGCGCATCCGGCATCGAACTGGCCTACCAGATGGCCCGCGAAGGCTTTATCGACCAGGGCATCAACCGCATACTGCTGGCCACCGACGGCGACTTCAACGTGGGCATCAGCGACTTCGACAGCCTCAAGCAAATGGCCGTGGCCCAGCGCAAAAGCGGCGTATCGCTGACCACCCTCGGCTTTGGTGTGGATAACTACAACGAGCATCTGATGGAACAACTGGCCGACGCGGGCGACGGCAACTACGCCTACATCGACAACCTGCGTGAAGCGCGCAAGGTGCTGGTAGAGCAACTCAGTTCGACCCTGGCCGTGGTGGCGCGGGATGTGAAACTGCAGGTGGAATTCAACCCGGCGCAGGTCAGCGAATACCGCCTGCTGGGTTATGAAAACCGCGCCCTGAAGCGTGAGGATTTCAACAACGACAAGGTCGATGCCGGCGAGATTGGCGCAGGGCACACAGTGACGGCGTTGTATGAAATCGTGCCCAAGGGCGAGAAGGGCTGGTTGGAGCCTCTGCGCTATGCCGCTGCGCCTGCGACCGAAGGCAAGTCCGATGAGCTGGCGATGCTACGGGTGCGCTACAAGCCCGCTGCGGGCGGCAATAGCCAATTGATCGAACGCCCCATCGCCAACCAAACCACCCCGGCCAGCGATGATCTGCGCTTCGCGTCTGCCGTGGCTGCCTTCGCCCAACAGCTCAAGGGCGATGGCCGCTACACTGGCACCATGAGTGTACAAGACACCGCCAGATTGGCACGCTCGGCCCGGGGCGATGACCCCTTCGGGCTGCGCAACGAATTCGTGCAACTGGTGGAGCTGGCCCAAAGCCTCAAACCCTGATCTCGCTCACAACCGAGATCAAATGTGGGAGAGGGCTTGCTGCTAAAGCTTTTTGTAGGAGCGAGCTTGCTCGCGAAAAACTCACAGGCACCGCGTTTATCCAGGAAGCACGCGTTATCGTTGACGTTCTTCGCGAGCAAGCTCGCTCCTACAGTAATCCTGCTTCGGCTGACCAAAAGGAGTTCGCCCATTACATGGCCGTTCCAGACGACTCACCCAGCGACGAATCGCTGCTGGCCCGCTACCGAACCGGTGACGCTGGCGCCTTCGAAGCCTTGTACAGCCGCCACCGCCAGGGCCTGTACCGCTTCCTCGTGTCCCTGTGCAACAAAGCCGAACTGGCCGAAGAAATCTACCAGGACACCTGGCTCAGCCTGATCCGCAGCACCACCCAGCCACAAGGCCGGGCGAGTTTTCGCACCTGGTTGTTCCAGATCGCCCGCAACCGCCTGATCGACCATTGGCGCAAGCACGGCATCCACAACCCCCTGCATGACAGCTACGATGAACAGCTGCACGCCCAGGCCGACGACAGCGACGGCCCCGAGCAGCAACTGACCCTCAGCCGCGACCAGGCGCGCCTCGACGCCGCCCTGCAAGAACTGCCCGAAGACCAGCGCGAGGTGTTTTTGTTACGCCTGCACGGCGAGCTCGAAGTACCGCAAATCGCCACCCTCACCGGCGCCCCGCTGGAAACCGTAAAAAGCCGCCTGCGCTACGCCCTGCAAAAATTGCGGCGCCTGCTGGCCGAGGAGGTACCTGTATGACTGACCCCCGACACACCCCAGACGACGCGCTGCTCCAGCACTTTCGTCAACACAGCACGGGCGAACCGCCCGCGTCCCTCGACGCCTTCATCCTCAACGCCGCCCGCCGCGAAGCCCCGCAGCCGCAACCCAGCCTGTGGCAACGCTGGATGCAAGCCTGCCAACGCCCGCGCTGGCAAATGGCATTCGCCACCGTCGCCGGGTTGGCACTGATGATCGGCGTGGTCATGCGCTCCCCCGTGCCGCAACCTGAAATCTCCACCGCGACATTCTCCGCGCTGCACCACGAAGAAGCTGCTCACCCGGCGCCGCAAGCGTTTTCCGCACCCGCGCCAATGGCCCGCATGGCCGTAGCGCCTAGGGTTGAAAGCGCTCCTGATCAAGCCGAAAGCGCATTGGCGGATCAGCCAGCGCTGAAACTCAGCAAACGGACACTGCCTACGTTGGAAGAAGGCCTGCAGGAGATTGTGAACCTGCGTCGAGCGGGGGAAACCAAGGCGGCGGACGAGAAACTGCTGGCGCTTTACCAACGCTTCCCGCAGGAGGATTTGCCGGCACGGTTAGAAGCACTGCAAACGCGTTAAATCTGCCGCCACGAAAAAAGCTCCAGGCCTGTCGACCTGGGGCTTTTTATTACAACCCGCCGTAGGCTCGGTACCAGCCCACCGTGTCCGCTAGGGTCTGCTCCAACCCGCGAAAGCTCAGCCCCAGTTCCTCTTCACTTTTACGGTGGTCAAAGCGGGTACGGTGCTCCTCGCGTATCAACAGCCGTAACGTTGCCATGCTCAGCAAGATAGGCTTGCCGGTCAGGTACGCGTAGGCCTCTTGCACCGCTGCCAACAGGTACAGCGCGGGCAGCGGCAGCTGGCGGGAGGGCACCTTGACCTCGGCAATACGCCCCAGCACAGGCATCAGCTGGCGCATGGTCAAGTTGCGACCGGCCGCGAGATAACGCTCGCCCCGACGCCCGCTCTGGGCGGCAGCAATGTGCGCCCAGGCCACATCGCGGGCATCGACCAGCGAAAAGGTGCCCGGAATCAGCCCCGGCAACTTGCCGTTGATAACGTCCCTCACCAACTGCCCCGAAGACGTCGGCCCACGGTCACCCGGCCCCCACATCCAACCGGGCAACACCATGCAAGCGTGCATCTGCGGATGGCTTTCAAGAAACCTCAGCACCTCCCGCTCAGCCAGGATCTTGCTGCGATAGTAGTCGTCCGCATCGGCTTCGGCCCGCAGGCACGTCTCGTCGATCGGCGTACCGGGGGCACCGTCGAGCACGGCAATCGACGAGGTATGCACAAACCGTCGCACACCGGCGTCATACGCCTGTTGCAGCAGGGCTCGCGTACCGACGACATTGATCTTTTCCAGTGCCTCCCAATGGCTGCCGCCCTTGTAGTTATCCCGAAAAAACGCCGCGCAGTGAAACACCGTATCGCAGCCTTGCAACGCCGCCGCGAAGGCATCCACATCTGCCATGTCTCCCACCACCTGCTCCACGCCCGGCACATCGCCGAACTGCTGCGCACCCTTGACCGCCGAGCGCACCAGCGCCTTCACCGCATAACCCCGTGCGACCAGCTCCCGTACCAGGTTATTGCCCAGCAAGCCGGTGGCACCGGTCACAAAGGTGCTGTGCAAGCGATTGGGGTTCGTGTTCATACAGGCCATTCCATTTGTTGAGAAGGCCAGTAGATATACCCGCGAGCCCGCGCCGTAAAAACAGCGCCTGCGGCATAATGGCTTTGCACATCTGCACACCAGGGAAGCGCGGAGATATGGCATTGCAGGCAAATTGGGATGATCTTCGACTGCTGCTGGCAGTCTCACGGCGCGGCAGCTTTTTACAGGCAGGCCAATTACTCGGTATCGCGGCCTCTACCGTCTCCCGCCGCCTCACCCAACTGGAAACCGCCCTGGGCGAGCCACTGGTGGAACGAGGCGTGGAAGGCTGCCGGCTCACCTCCCGAGGCCAAGCCCTGGTGGACGTCGCCCTGGAGGCTGAATCCGGCCTGCGACGCCAGGCCGCCGTCGACGGCACGCCAGCAGCCCTCAGCGGCACCGTGCTGGTGAGCGCCGGCGAAGGCTTTTCTGCCAGCGTGCTCGAAGCCGCCAGCCGCTTCACAGCGCAGCACCCAGGCTGCTCCGTAGAACTACAGGTCACCACCGACTTTCACAAAATCGTACGAGGCGTGGCCGACATTGCCATACGCACCGTACACCTGGGCGAACCTTCCCTGATCTACCGAGGGCTCGGCAAACTGGACTACGGGGTCTTTGCTACCGCCGAATACCTGCAACGGTTTCCTGCGCTAACTCCCGCCACTGCCGCCAGTATTGCCTTGCTGCCACCGCTGGACCTGCTACCGCAAATGCGCGCCGCGAAAGCTGCGGGGCTGGACCATGCGCCGATTAGGGTGAGTTCGTTTGCGGTGCAGCTTGAATCGGTGAAGCGCGGGATGGGTGTGGCGGTGCTGCCGCGTATTTTGGCGACGGGGTTGAGTGAAGTTTTCCAGGAGATAGAACTGCCGGCGATGGAGGTTTATTTGGTGACGCGGCCACAGGCGTTGAAGCAGGGGCATATTCAGGGGTTTTTTGGGGTGTTGGAGGGGGTGTTGTGCGACGAAGTATCGAGCTTGGAAAAGTAGCATTTTAGGAGCTCATCGAGGTTTTCTTGATATCCAACCCATCGAGATATAGACGCTCAGCTGTTCGTAGCAACTGAAATTGCGCGTGCCTTTGGCCTACAAAAAAGCCCTAGATCTCTCGATCTGGGGCTTTTTCATTCATATCTGGTGCCTGGCGGGCTTATAACTTGAATGCTAAGCTATTGAAAAATATACATTATATAAAATCCGTATGTGGTTGGATACAGATTGGGATACAGGGGAGAATTATTCATTTTGGAGAGCTGTAGGTTTTGTAAAGCGTTTGCACGCCAGGTAGTCGCAGAAAGGCTGATGGCTCTCCACTTTTGGTTTCATCCTTAGCATTCAACCGTTGAGTGGTATGCACCAGTAGGCACATTGTTTTGGCTCGAGTTACGCCAACAAAGTGCAAATTCAAGTCCTGTTCCCAGCTTGGATATAATTTATCCGAAAAACTTTCACCCATTACCCTGTAAGGGAATAGCCACTCGTTAAGATCGAGGTGAATTACTATTTCGAATTCTAATCCTTTAGCCTTGTGAATAGTCATGCATTGGATTTCATCCGTGGTAGTAATGGTGTATTGCTTTAATGAGTCAATATCAGATGCGACTATTTTTAGTGCGGCTAGTTCTGAGTCTTTTGGTTCGATGTTTAATAGTTTTTTTGAAGTCGATGCAAGATAACTTTCAAGAAAGGGTTGATCTACACTCCTTGCTTTTCTAATGGTTCTTCGGATATCTATTAGCTTTGCTCTGGATGTGTTTGAGTGCTCAGGTAGTATTTCTATAATTTGATCAGGGTTCGTGCTTGTATCGAAGCGGTACTTCAATAACGCCGACCACAAAAAACCTGTTCTGCTTTGCAGCTCATCTATAGGGTCGTCTGCAAATATTCTGCAAGGTATCGTGAGGTGATCTCTCAAATATCCTAAACTACGATTGTTTCTTACAAGAACTGCAATATCAGAAGCCTTGATTGTTTTATTCTTGTCTAGTATCGAAGGGATAATAGTATTAAGGTGAGATGCCGCATCACGCTGTGTACCAGTAAATTGACACTGCCATACTTGTATTGAGTCAGTTGGCGTTAGTTCGAATTGAGGATTGAATAAGCGATTGGAATAGTTTGAGATTGATGCGTGACATCTATGATTGTAGGAAACAGTTCGGTGTGTGAAGTCATGTCGCCTGATCAGTTCTTTAAGGTATTCGGGGCTGCACCGTCTCCATCCATATATTGACTGCTGTAAGTCGCCAACGGCAATGCCGGTCAATCCGGAGTCAACAATACTCAAGAAAAGATTGTGTTGGGCTTTCGAAGAATCTTGGTATTCGTCTATGTATATGCTTGTGTATTTTGCCTTGATGTAGGTTCTGCAAGCTGCGCAGTTTTCATGGATGTACATCGCGAGGGCTGGTATGGTTGGAAAGTAAATTGTGTCACTTAGATATAACTTTCTAATGAGTTCTAGTTCTTCTGCTTCGACTTTGTCAATGTCATTCAGTTGAGCGGAAATTGAAGTTTCAGCGAGAGTTAAGTCTGATTCGTATTTTGGTTCTAAGTCTGCTGTGTTTCCATCAAATATTTGGTTCAAGAATGGATATATTATTTCTGAGAGGCAAAACGAATCGATGGTTCCAAAGAAACTGCACTTAGTGTCTGCCCCGTTTACTCGGCAGCGCCCCTCTAATTCTTTGCTCGCTTTACGGGTGAAAGTTATAGCGATGATTCCTTGGTAGGATTTTAGCTCGGCTAGTTCATTTCTTATTTTCTCAGCAATAACTGCGGTTTTGCCACTGCCTGGGCACGCCGTAATCACCAATGAGCCTTGAGGTTTGATGGCTTCTATTTGCTCTTCAGTGTAGTTGATCATATTAAGCCTTCCACTTTCGCAACGCAGTGATGCAGTGGCTTTGCTAATAAACCTAGCTCTGCTGAAGCTAGAGCGGAGCAATGTTGGCTCAAGAAGGCCCTCATGCGGATAGCTTTTTTGCCTTGGAGGAAATTAATGGCAGTTGCCAGATCAGTGGTATTGCTAAAGGTTTGTAGTTGGGTCGGAAACTCCTCACATAAGTCTGTTTCTAGATCTATCTTGGCTAAATATATACCGTGGGGGTTTACTACTTCATTTACCTTAGTCCAGATTCCTGATTCGTAGACGCTCTGTTGGGTTGCGTCTATCGGCATGTAAGCCATTTTTTCCTTTCTTGCAAGTGACAGGCATCTATTTATACCGGCAGGGTTCCGTAGTTCAGTTTTTTGAACAGTTATTGCTGAAATATCATTATCAGTGCGGATAACCCATGGGATCTCCATGGCATCCAAAATCTGTGTATAAACTTTGAATTGTATTCCCTCTACATTAAGTATCGAGATGTTGTAATAGTCTAGATCTATGCCAATTTGTTTTGCTAACTCGTTGTAAAACAGTAGCTCTGAAGGACCTTCAACTAAAAATACGCATTTGGAAAAGAAAGCCTCCGCTGGCAAGATACTCATTCGATAGCCAAGTTTATCCCATTCGCTGCTTATGCAGTCAGAACACCCTTCGCTAGCCGCATAGCTGCCATTTATCGAGTTTAAGATGTGTACGATTGCGTGAGGTGAATAGCGTGCAGTAATTTGAGGTGAGTGACTAGTAATGATTGTCTGGCCGGGTAAATCTTTAATTAAATAGTCTGCAAGTTTCCTTTGCTGGTGGGGGTGGAGGTGAGCCTCAGGTTCCTCAACGCAGTAGAAAATAACCTCACTTTCAGGGTCATACTCTCTTTGGCTTTTTGCCTTCCATAAAGCCATTAGAATCTGATTATTTCTTCCATCGCCTCCTAGAGATATTTTTGAGCCGGCTGTACTTGCACCGAGTCTTAAGTTATCAATGAATTGTTGTGTTTGAATTGCGCCAGAATCTAGGTGTACTGAATAGTTTGTAAGGTCGTGTGAAAGCTTCAATAGTTCTTCGTTTACAGCATTGGTCGCATTGTTTACGTAGTGAAGCTTGCTTACTAATCCGTTTATGGTGTCAAGATTTTCTTCAATTGTTTCCAGTTGCTTTTGATCTGCTTCAACCTCTTCTGTTGATCTAAGCTCTTGCGATAGCTTGAGAAGGTGTCTCTTCTCTAGGTTGACGAATTTTTCTAGATCTCGACTAGATTTTACATATTTAAGATTTAGGTACTTCAGGTAGAATCTGCTGTTAATTGTAGATAGGTGCTTCTCATCAGTGCCTGATTTAAGTGTGTAGTCTAGAGTTTTTCTATCTGCCTCATACCGCAGTACTGATTTTCCTTCGCTGGATACGTTGCCTTTGAGTACAGATAAAACTGCATCTTCCGTTATTTCTTTGAAGTGAACTTCAATCGATAGTTCTTCGTTTTGAAGCCCTTTTTTGCTTATGTGGAAATCTGATTCGGAAGGCTCTAGATCGCTTTCGGATAGAGATTTGTCCAATAATAGTCTGAGAGCATATACAAAGTTGGTCTTGCCAGAGTCATTCGCGCCAATGAGCAATGTTTTGCTTTGAAGGTTGACAGTTGCTTTAGCATAATTCCTAAAGCCCGTAATAATGACCTTTTCAATTTCCATGCGTTGATTCCTTTCTGTACTGCATTGGCTGAAGAGTGAAACGTATTCCGTTTTCCGCGTTTTAGGACTCACCAAGCCTCCTAAAGCTTGCTAGAGCATGGCATAAAGCTATCTGGCGTTACTACCACGGGCGTGTGACCCCAAAATATCTGCCTATAGGCCCAGATGTGCAGGGAATCGCAGGTGGCTGATTCAGTGTCTGACATAGCCCTGAGGCCCATTTAGCTTGGGCGTCAGGTGATGCATCGATGCGGAAAAAGCAACCTGTTTAGACCCCAGGTGTGGTGGGGGGACAACTACGCGCGCCGCGTAGAGCGCCAGTCATCGATTGCTGTCAGTGGGACCAGTTACGCCATCGCGTCTAAGGTGCCTACGATTGAATTGTCACTGACCAGTCATTTGAGTAAGCGCCGATAGCTGGCACCATTCAGAAGGGCGTATCTACTAAGAAGCCGACGACGACAACCGATCGAAGCAGCCAGCTAAATTCTGTGCTTGCAGAAGTCTAGCGGACCTAAGGTGCCATTACGATCTAGCAGTATCGATCAGAACAGTATGCTGAAAAGTCGCTATGATGTGGTTTTGGCTGGTCGGAGGCTCGTGCTGCGAGTTTGATTTATGTCCATTAATGCATTTTATTGTGATCTCAACGAATTTTGCCGAACATATTTAGTAGGAAACACACCAGTTTCTAAGCAAGATTTGGCCGCTTTCAAACCAAGACAAAAAAGTGTTGACGCCTCGACTTTCGAAAACCTAATGCTGTTTGACAAGACAATGTTTAAGGTGTACGGCGAAAACATTCCCTTGGCCTATTTAATAGGCATCATGGGTGAAAAAGCATTCGAAGAGCTTGTTGAGCAGGATGCTCTAGGGTTTGTGCTATGGAAACCGATGATCACTTTTATGGTGGATCCGATCTCCGGTATTGATCCTCTAGCTTCTGGAAATACATCAAGCCCCGCGCATTCTGATCCTGAGGAATCCTTAGAGTTGGGATTGCAATGGCTAAAAACACCGATGAGACGTCAGAAACGCAGATCACTAATTAAAAAATTGCGAGATAAATACGAAGTAACGGAGGATCATCTTCCCCATCGTGCTGTAGAGCTGGCAGTGTCAGCTTACAACAGTTCGCGGCTTGATATTTACGGATTTGACTCGAAGAATGTAGCCTATCGAGATTTGCCTAATGAACTCTATAAAGGGTTGGCCAAACACGCTGAAAATATTCTTGAGTATGTATATCTATTGGAAAATGAATTAAGCTCGGTTTCAAAGGCTGAGTATCACGAGTTTTTGTTAACTTCGAATAGTAGACTTAAGTCGGCTAATGTTGCTTTAAGCAATTACTGTCACATTTTAGATGTTGAAGGTATTCCCGATCTGAAGTCCATGTATCACAACTGCACGCAACCTTTTGATAAACTTCTCAGGATGCGTAATAAAGGTTACGCAAAGAAATTTAGGTCTTGGCTGAACGGCATTGATAGTGACCTGGACTCACAGGAAGTTATCAAGGCCTACTACGAGGCCGTTTTGAAGCCGCAGGGCTTTCTGCAAACCGGGCCTGGAAAAATGGCCAAGACTCTTTCCATGGCCGGTGTTGGATTGGGTATAGGAGCTTTAATTGGTGGACCAGCCGCCGCCATTGCTGGTGCGGCGGGAGGCAAGATCATCGAAGGCGTTGCCGACATCGGACTCGACTTACTGGATGAGTACCTCTTGGATGGCGTGATGAAAGGCTGGACACCAAGAGTGTTCATAGAAAAGCTCGATCAGGCGAGCCGCAAAGACCTGTCAAGAAAGAGAGTCGAGCCAAGGATCTGAACGAATAACCGAGCGGCTGCTCTTAGCTGCGTTTTTCCGTTCCGAGATATCAGGGTGTACTGGTCAATTCGAATGCGAGAGGTTGAGCAGAGGAAGATTCTATGTCCCATGCTTTCTGTTGAGCGAGTCAGGCATTCTCATCGGAGTGAAAAAGCCGCACTGAGGCGGCTTTTCGGATCGAAGCGGTCACGCGTTAAGGAAGTATGGATTTGCGCGTGTTTCTCAATCGCTGCATTCAGCTCCGAACGTCGGCGTGTTCGATAAATAAGATTCTTCAACTCGTGCTCGCCAATGGTGAAGTCATGACCAAAAAGGGGACAGATTTATTTTCAACCCGTCGTGAAGCCGCGTAAGGAGGGAATCACCTCGTCGGCCGATGAGACGTTTCTGGTGCTGCATAAGCGCTTTCCGAGCGAGGTCTCATCAGCGCGGTTTGAGGTGTTGCATAAGCACTGAATCGCCACCCACAAAAAAGCCCCAGGTCTCTCAACCTGAGGCTTTTCCATTCCACATCTGGTGCACCCGGCGGGATTCGAACCCACGACCCCTGCCTTCGGAGGGCAGTACTCTATCCAGCTGAGCTACGGATGCTTGTGCGGGCGACATCATACCCATGTCGACCTGATGCGTCCATTCCGGCATTTCCCCCGTCCCCTGTCGTCCATTTCCGACAAAAGATGGCTAATCGCCACCCTCATTCACAACTCCCCGCGCCGCGCGTCCCTTTGTTTGCTTTGCTCTTGTGGCTTTAAACCGCTTCCACGCCGCAATTCCTCAGGTGAACGCATGCATTCCAAAGGAACCGTGATGCTCGATCTCCCGCTCAGACAAACCCTGCTGGCTCGCTCCGATTTGTTTCGAGGTATGCCGGAGCATCTCTTGCGCTACGTCGCCACCCATATGGTGGAGCGCACGCTGGATGATCGTGAGCTGTTGTATTTCAAGGACGACACCCTCGAGTTCATTGCGCTGGTGGTCGAGGGCCGGATTTATTCGGTGGTGCATGGGCCGGATGGGCGCGAGCAGATTATCGGCAGTACCGGGGCAGGGCAGGTGGTGGGGGAGACGGCGTTGATCAAGGATCATGGGCGCGAGTCTTCCACTTTTGCCAGTGGCCCCACGCGGTTGTTGCAGTTGGGTAGTCGGCATTTTGCTGTGTTGTTTGAGGAGCCGGTGTTTCTGCGGCGCCTGTTGATGCTGATGATGCTGCGTTTGTTGCAGGCCATCGAGTTGCTGGAGTTGGTGTGTCTTCATCGGCTGGAGTCGCGGTTGGCGCGGTTTTTGTTGGCCAACCTGGGTGAGATCGACCTGGCGTTGGCTTTGCCCAGTGTGTCGTTGCCCGCGAGCCAAGGGGTGTTGGCGTCGATGCTGAACACCAGCCGCCCCAAGTTGAATGTGCAGCTGCAAGTGTGGCGGCGCAGTGGGGTGATCAGCGGCGATCTGGAGCGCATGGTGATCAACGATGTCGAGCAGTTGCGGCGCAAGGCTTTTGCGCTGAATTAGTTGTGGTGGTGTTCCCCAGGTAACAGCGTACCCCCGTCGAGCCCTCGCAGACTGGCCCTTCATCAAGGATGCACAGGAGTGCTGGCGATGGGGATGACTGTTCAGTTCAAGGATCAATGGGCCGCCGATGACCGTTTGTTCGAAGCGAGTTGGCGCGCCGTGCAGGGTGAGCTCAGGCGCCGGGCGTTGCGGCGGGCCAAGGGCAATCTGGATCAGGGCCAGGAGTGGTTGGCGGCCACGGCGATCAAGGCCCTGTTGTTTTTTCGGCGCTCGCCGGAGCGCATTCGTGACCCTCAGGGGTTTCTGTTTTTAGTGCTCGATCATGTGTTTCTCGACAGCGTGCGGCGCAGCAAGCGCGAGGGGCGGTTGTTCGATGATTCGGTGGACCTTGAGCACGATCACCTGGCCGCGCTCGCCGCGCCCTGCGCTTCGGTGCTGGAGCGGGTGGAGTGTTATGAGCGCCTGGAGCAGCTCGAGGCGCATGTCGCACGGTTACCGCTGTTGCAGCAGCGCTTGTTCGAGATGCGTTTTGTCGACGACCTGCCTTACCCGCAAATCGCCGCCGAGCTGCATGTGAAGCTGCCGCTGGTGCGCAAGCGTGTGCAACTGCTGCGCGATGCGTTGCGCTGAAGGTGATTCACACATGCTGGCGTGGGGCGTTCTAGTGGTATGAGCGCAGCACGCCGCCGCTATCCACACCCAAACCTGGGTGAATGCCATCAAGGAGAGATGTATGACAGAGGTCAACAGCCAGATCACCGACGCGGTCACTCAAACCAACGTCAAGGTGGTAGCCGAGGCGCCGGCCCAGGCCATCGCGTCGCTGTACCAGGTGGCCAGTAGCGCGGCGGGCCTGTCGTTGCAGAATGCGGTCAACAGCCAGCAGGCGATGAATCAGATTTCCAACGCGGTGATCTCCAAGGCCGTGGCGCTGATCATGCAGATTGGCGAGAAGGGCTGAGCCCTCGGGAGATCGATTATGTCGTGGTTCAGCAGAAAGAAACCCGCTGCCTCCCAAGCAACGCCCGCCGCCGACCCTCCGGCGACAGCGCCCCCTGCACCGGCCTCGCGCTCGATCATGGCGCGCATGAACGAGCACCTGCTCAACCAGGTGAGCACGCCGTCATCCGACAGCACGGCAGCGCTCAATAGCCAGATCGTGCAGGCGGTGCAGTTCACCAATTCGCAGAACTTTGCCTACGCCCCGGCGCAGATCGCGGTGCCGGCCGACATGATGATCAGCCAGGCAGCCGGGCTGGTGGCGCAAGCGGCGGCGGGGTACTTCGACGGGGTCAGCAAGATCGCGTTGGCGGCCCAGGCCGTGCTGCTCCAGCAAATGACCGAGAACATCGTCAAGGACAACCTGCCGGCCGCTGCCGAAGACGCCCTGGGCGCCCTGGCCACCGACCTGCTGGTGGGCGCCGCTGCCGCCGTGGCTGCCGCTGCCGGAGCGATGGAAGCCGAAGCCGCCAGCGTGGCCATCGACAAGATCGACCAGAGCATCGCCAAGTACGCGAGCACCCTGGCCAACCGGGCCGCGCCAGCGGCTTGAACCGAGCACAGCGCTCCAGCGTTCTGCTGGGGCGGTGCAACAGCAACTTGAAAGCAACTTTTCTTGAGTGAGGAGCGACATCATGCAGCCTGGAGATATTATTTTTTCCGTCAAACAAGATGACGACAGCGCAACGCGGGCGTTTATCAAAGCCGGTCAACTGGTCAAGGCCAAGGTGTTCTCGCAGGACACGACCTACTTGAATGTGGTTCACCCAGCGATTGCGGTGAGCGACACCATGGTGATCGAAAGTGTCGGCAGCGGCCTGGCCCTGACCGACCTGAGCCTGGAAAAACCGCCGCGCTCGGCGATGGTGTTTTCCTGCGTGGATACCGAGTTGGGCGAGGCGGCGACGGTGGCTGCCAAGCAGTTCTACTTCGACAAGATCGGCGGTGATATCCGGGGCCGCTACAGCGTGTGGAACGCGATGATTTCGGCTTTCCGGCGCTGGACTTCCGATACCAGCCTGGTGACGCGGATCAACGAGTCCATCGACATCGGCAGCGGGTCCTTTTGTTCGCAGTTCGCGGCCAACTGCTATGAGGTCGGCAACCTCTACAACGAGGCCAATCTGCTGCCGCCTCCGCCGGCCATTTTTCCCAACCAGCCCAGCGCCATAACGCCTGCGGAGTTGGCGACCTTCTGTGATTCCTCGCCGCACTTTTACTTTGCCGGTTTCTGGCAGGACAACGTTGAGGTGCGGCTTTAGCGGGCGTGTCGCCGCCAAGGCAGCCCCTAAGGAGCTCGATATGCAACCCTCGGTCCTGTCCACCGACGACCGCCAACGGCTCGAAGCGATTCTGCGCAACCCGCAGATTTTCGCCGGAACGCCCCAGGCCATCGTCGACGAAACCCTCAAGCGCGCCACCCAGGTGCTTGAGCAATCGAAGGCCAACGAACAAGCGCTCAAGACCGCTGCCCAGCAACGTGAAGCGGCCCTGCGACAGGTGTTGGACGGCGCAGCTCCCGACCAGGACGCGCAACGCAAGGAAGTGCAGGCACTGATCCAAGGGTTGATCGCCCAGATTGAAGCGGCGTTGGGTCCCGCAGCGAAACCCTAAACCAAGGTTTCACAGCGCCTGTTTCGCAACGTTCATTGATGAACACGGAATGCACCGTGTACTAAATAAGGAAATTGATCATGCCATTAGTCAACGAGCAAATTACCGACGCGGTCACCCAGACCAACGTCAAAGTGGTGGCCGAATCGCCTGCGATGGCGATGAGCACTATCTATCAATCCATGGCGCAGGCCACGGCGATTCTGTTCCAGAACGCGGTGTCGGCCCAGCAGCAGCAAAACACCCTGGCCCAGGCGGCCACCAACCAGGGCGTGATGCAGATCTACAGCGTCGATACCACCGCAGGTGCGGCGGCTACCGAGAAAGTCGCCCAGGGCGGCGTGTCGGATAACCTCACCAGCCTGTTGACCGTGCTCAAGTCGTTTCAGCCTTAAGCACTGAGCAATAACGGATGTTGTTCTTTCTCAACCCAGGAGTTTCAACCATGAGTACAGTCAGCCCGCAAATCACCGATGCCGTCACCCAGACCAACGTCAAGGTGGTTGCCGAATCACCCGCAATGGCCATGAGCACCATCTACCAATCCATGGGCCAGGCCACGGCGATTCTGTTCCAGAACTCGGTCTCGGCCCAACAGCAACAAAACACCCTGGCCCAGGCCGCCACCAACCAGGGCGTGATGCAGATCTACAGCGTCGATACCACCGCTGGCGCCGCCGCCACCGAAAAAGTCGCCCAGGGCGGCGTGGCCGACAACTTGACCAGCCTGCTGGCCGTGCTCAAGTCGTTCCAACCTTAAGCTGCAAAGCCCCCAACAGCCCCGGCGCCCACAAGGCTCCGGGGCTGTTGCCGTGTGTGCGTTTGATCCGAAAGATGAGCCCGATGCGCCATAATCGTTCTTTTTTTCGAACAGACTATTGCCCTGCACCCCCATTGATCCTAGGATTCGTTTGAGATTTCAAACGCTCTGTCTCCCGTGCGCTTTTCACCTATCCTGGCGTGCTGGACTGATTTCCCTGACGGCAGCCCAGGTTGATGTCGTGTAGGAGCGAGCTTGCTCGCGAAAATCGTTAACGATGACGTCGCGCTTCTGGTTTTACGCGCCGCCTTTGAATTTTTCGCCAGCAAGCTCGCTCCTACAAAGACATCGCCCACAAGGCGCCTTTCAACAACTCTAATTCGCTCCGCGTGCGCGCGGTGCTGTTAAGGAAAGCCGACATGCAGCTTAAAGACACCCAGTTGTTCCGCCAGCAAGCCTTCATTGATGGCGCTTGGGTCGATGCGGACAATGGTCAAACCATCAAGGTCAACAACCCAGCCACGGGCGAGATTCTTGGCACCGTGCCGAAGATGGGCGCCGCGGAAACCCGCCGCGCCATCGAAGCCGCCGACAGGGCCCTGCCAGCCTGGCGCGCACTCACCGCCAAGGAGCGCGCCAACAAGCTGCGCCGCTGGTTTGAGCTACTGATCGAAAACCAGGACGACCTCCGCCGCCTGATGACCCTCGAACAAGGCAAGCCGCTGGCCGAAGCCAAGGGCGAAATCGTCTACGCCGCGTCCTTCATCGAGTGGTTTGCCGAAGAAGCCAAGCGCATCTACGGTGACGTGATCCCCGGCCACCAGCCCGACAAGCGCCTGATCGTGATCAAGCAGCCTATCGGCGTGACCGCAGCCATCACTCCGTGGAACTTCCCTGCGGCGATGATCACCCGCAAAGCCGGCCCGGCCCTGGCCGCCGGTTGCACCATGGTGATCAAGCCCGCCTCGCAAACTCCGTTCTCGGCCCTGGCCCTGGTTGAGCTGGCGCACCGCGCCGGTATCCCTAAAGGCGTGCTCAGCGTAGTCACCGGCAGCGCTGGCGACATCGGCGGCGAGCTGACCAGCAACCCCATCGTGCGTAAATTGTCCTTCACCGGCTCGACCGAAATTGGTCGCCAGCTGATGGCCGAATGCGCCAAGGACATCAAGAAAGTTTCCCTGGAGCTGGGCGGTAACGCACCGTTCATCGTGTTCGACGACGCCGACCTGGATAAGGCCGTCGAAGGCGCGATCATCTCCAAGTACCGCAACAACGGCCAGACCTGCGTCTGCGCCAACCGCCTGTACATTCAGGATTCGGTGTACGACGCCTTCGCTGAAAAGCTCAAGGTGGCGGTGACCAAACTGAAGATCGGTAACGGCCTGGAAGACGGCACCACCACCGGCCCGCTGATCGACGAAAAAGCCGTGGCCAAGGTGCAGGAACATATCGCTGATGCCCTGAGCAAAGGCGCCAAGCTGTTGGCCGGTGGCAAGGTGATGGAAGGCAACTTCTTCGAACCGACCATCCTGGTCGACGTGCCGAAAAACGCCGCCGTCGCCAAGGAAGAAACCTTCGGCCCGCTGGCGCCGCTGTTCCGCTTCA
This sequence comes from Pseudomonas sp. MF6394, assembly GCF_002018845.1. NCBI lineage: Bacteria > Pseudomonadati > Pseudomonadota > Gammaproteobacteria > Pseudomonadales > Pseudomonadaceae > Pseudomonas > Pseudomonas sp. MF6394. The sequence goes on along the minus strand of NZ_MVOJ01000016.1, from coordinate 80,985 downwards.
AAGACGAAGCCGAAGTGATCGCCATGTCCAACGACACCGAGTTCGGCCTGGCCTCCTACTTCTACGCCCGCGACCTGGGCCGGGTGTTCCGTGTGGCGGAGGCCCTGGAATACGGTATGGTCGGCGTCAACACCGGGTTGATCTCCAACGAAGTGGCGCCGTTCGGCGGCATCAAGGCCTCGGGCCTGGGCCGTGAAGGCTCCAAGTACGGGATCGAGGACTACCTGGAAATCAAATACCTCTGCCTGGGCATCTAAGGCACGGGGTTGCAGTAAACGCAGAGGGCACGAGAGCGCTGCCCCTTTGCGTGTTTCACATGGTTATTCGCAGTGGCCGGGAAAGCTGTGGCAGTCGATCATCGCATGCTGCCGTAGTTGCCTCCCCGCCACCTATCCTTGAGCCACGCCGCCCGATGAGCGGCGAATGAGGACTTTATGAGCAAGACCAACGCATCCCTGATGAAACGCCGCGAAGCCGCTGTACCGCGCGGTGTTGGCCAGATTCACCCGATCTTCGCCGACTCCGCGAAGAACGCCACCGTGACCGACGTTGAAGGTCGTGAGTTCATCGACTTCGCCGGTGGTATCGCCGTGCTGAACACCGGCCACGTGCACCCCAAAATCATCGCGGCCGTGACCGAGCAACTCAACAAGCTGACCCACACCTGCTTCCAGGTATTGGCCTACGAGCCCTACGTAGAAGTGTGCGAGAAAGTCGCCGCCAAGGTGCCAGGTGATTTCGCCAAGAAAACCCTGCTGGTCACCACCGGTTCCGAAGCGGTAGAAAACGCCGTGAAAATCGCCCGCGCCGCCACGGGCCGTGCCGGTGTAATCGCCTTCACCGGTGCTTACCACGGCCGTACCATGATGACCCTGGGCCTCACCGGTAAGGTGGTGCCTTACTCGGCCGGCATGGGCCTGATGCCAGGTGGCGTGTTCCGTGCGCTGTACCCTAACGAACTGCACGGTGTGAGCGTCGACGACTCCATCGCCAGCATCGAGCGCATTTTCAAGAACGATGCCGAGCCGCGTGATATCGCCGCCATCATCATCGAGCCGGTGCAGGGCGAAGGCGGTTTCTACGTCGCGCCAAAAGCCTTCATGAAGCGCCTGCGCGAACTGTGCGACAAGCACGGCATCCTGCTGATTGCCGACGAAGTGCAAACCGGTGCCGGCCGTACCGGTACTTTCTTCGCCATGGAACAGATGGGCGTTGCCGCCGACCTGACCACCTTCGCCAAATCCATCGCGGGCGGCTTCCCGCTGGCCGGTGTGTGCGGCAAGGCCGAATACATGGACGCCATCGCCCCGGGTGGCCTGGGCGGCACCTATGCCGGTAGCCCGATCGCCTGCGCCGCGGCCCTGGCCGTGATGGAAGTGTTCGAAGAAGAGCACCTGCTGGACCGCTGCAAGGCCGTGGGCGAGCGCCTGGTGACCGGCCTCAAGGCCATCCAGGCCAAGTACCCGGTGATCGGCGAAGTGCGGGCCCTGGGCGCGATGATCGCGGTCGAGCTGTTCGAAGACGGCGACACCCACAAGCCAAACGCTGCCGCTGTTGCCTCCGTGGTGGCCAAGGCGCGTGACAAGGGCCTGATCCTGCTGTCCTGCGGTACCTACGGCAACGTATTGCGCGTACTGGTGCCCCTGACCTCGCCGGACGAGCAGTTGGACAAAGGCCTGGCGATCATCGAAGAGTGCTTCTCCGAACTCTGACACGCCCCTGTAGGAGCGAGCTTGCTCGCGAAAAACCCCCAGGCACCGCGTTTCAAAGGCTGCCCGCGTTTTCGTTGACGACCTTCGCGAGCAAGCTCGCTCCTACAAAAAGAAAAAGCAAAAAAACCGCTTCGGCGGTTTTTTTGTGCCTGCTTCATTGTACGCACGCGCCTGCATTGTCTAAGGTGCAAGCATTGCCGATGGAGCGTGCTGGATGACTGCTGTTGATTTACCCGCTGTACCCCGAGTGTTAATCGCCGAAGCAGACCCTTGGTCGCGGGACCTGCTCAAGCAAGTGCTGTTGAATGTGCGCTGTGACGCACGGCTGGATGTGTGCGCCGATGGGCAGCACGCCGCCACGCTGTTGGGCGAAAAAACCTATGACCTGATCCTGGCAGATTGGGAGCTGCCGGGCGTGGATGGCCTGAGCCTGCTGCGCAGCGTGCGCCAGAAGCGTCGCTCGCTGCCGTTTATCTTGCTGAGCAGTCGCAACGACAGCGCCAGCGTGCGCGAAGCCTTGCCCCTGGCGCCCACCGCCTACCTCACCCGCCCACTGAACATGGAAAGCCTGACCCAGCGCCTGCAAGACCTGCTGCTCAACGAAGGCGAAAGCGTGTACTGCGAGATCCCACCGCTGGCGCCGGGCATGACCCTGCCCGCCTTCCTGGAGCGGCGCCGTGAGGTCTGCGATGGGGCGCCACTGCGCGTGGATGTGAAAGCGGCCGTGCAACACAGCCTCGGCCCCGAAGGCCTGGACCTCAAGCAGTTGGAAGACCAGGTACACAGCGACCCGCAAATCACCGCCGTACTGATCGCCGCCGCCAACAGCGCCGGCTACCACGGCACGCCGGTGCAGACCCTGCCAGAAGCCCTGCATAAGTTGGTGCCCGGCCAGAGCATGAACCTCATCCTCGGCCTGGCGCTCAAGCACAACGTAGTGTTGGGTGACCCTGGGCTGGTGGCCTACGCCGAGCGGCACTGGCAACTGTCCCAGGACAGCGCCGACTACGCCCGGCGCCTGGCGCGCATGCTGGAGCTCGATCACGAGCGTTGCTACAGCGCCTGCATCCTGCACCGCTTGGGCGACCTGGCCTTGTTGCGCTGCCTGGAAGACTGGCGCCAGGGCGGCGGCGCCCTGGATGACCAAACCATCGGCGAATCCCTCGACGCCTTTGGCGCCGCCTACGGTTCGGCATTACGCACACGTTGGCGCTTGCCGCTGGAGTTGCGGCAGTTGATCGCGGGGATCTATTCACTTGAAGGCGGGGTGTATTCGCGCGAAGCCCTGGTGGTGAACCTGGCGGTGCAAATGGCGCGGCTGACCGAGCACGAAGGGCTCGAAGAACTGGCAGGCAGCAAGACCGCACGGCTGCTCAAGGTCGGCTTGCCGGAACTCACCCGAGTGCGCAAAACCTGAAACACACACCGAACAACTGTAGGAGCGAGCTTGCTCGCGAAAAACTCACAGGCACCCTGTTTATCCAGGAAGCCTGCGTTATCGTTGACGTTTTTCGCGAGCAAGCTCGCTCCTACAAAAGGGTGTGTTAACCGGCGATAACGCGGTTCTTGCCTTGGCGCTTGGCCTCGTACATCGCCGCATCCGCTCGCGCAAACAGGCCGTCGAGGGTGGAGTCATCTTCGCGCAGGCCGGCCAGGCCTTGGCTGACGGTCACATTGAATTCATGCCCTTCGTAGCTGAACACCAATGCCTGGATTTCCTTGCCCAACCGCTCGGCCACCTGCAGGGCCATCTCCGGTGGGCAACCCGGCAGCACAGCAGCAAATTCTTCGCCGCCAACGCGCCCGAACAGGTCGCCACGGCGCAATACCCCGCGACCGCTCTCGGCGATGCGCCGCAGCACCTGGTCGCCTTCCAGGTGGCCGTAGGTGTCGTTGATGTCTTTGAAGTCATCGATGTCCAGCAACAGGAACGCCAGCGGCGTGCCCTGCGCGCAGGCATTGTCGAACGCCTGGTTGGCGAGTTCGAAGAAGTGTCGGCGGTTGCTGCTTTGGGTCAGTACGTCGGTGGTGGCGAGGCGATGCAGTTCCAGCTCAAGTTGCTTCTTTTCGGTGATGTCTTCGGCGATGCCCACCACGATCAGCGCTTCACCGGGCACCACCTGCTGATTGATGTAGCACTTGTCGCTCAACCAGCGGATCTGCCCGTCAGCGGTGATGATGCGGTACTCGCGGTCCTCCACGGCACCCTGTTCCAGCACCCGGGCCAGGCTGTGCTCGGCGTAGTCGAGGTCTTCGGGGTGGACGCTGTTGCGCCATTCACGGTGGTCGGCCAGCAGCAGGCCGGCGGAGCGGCCAAACAGGCGCTCGTAGGCCGGGCTCACATACAGCACGCGGCGTGTTTCCCAATCGATGGCCCACAGCACGGCGTTCACGCTGACCAGCAGGGAGCTGAGCAGTTGCTCGCGCTCACTCAGCCGCTCGACTTCACCTTGAGCATGCATAAGCGCCAACAGGGTCGCCGCCGCGGCCGGGCGCGGCGGCTCTGCGGTGGGCACATCGGGCAGGCTGGGCTTTTCGTGAACCATCGGTACAACTCTCTCTGGGCGCGCCGCAGGTGCAAAAGCGGTCACTACAAGGGGTCACCATGATGGCGAAGTGTTCTTTGAGAGAGGGGAATTGCGGTGAAGTTCCGTGAACGGCGTGGATTGACGGTGCCCGGAAAATGGCGCCAAAAAGCCAGTGCGTGGGAGGGCGAACCCTCCCACGGCGCCCTCACGCCGCTGTAGGACGCAGCGAGTAAGTCTTCAACTGGTGGGCAAAATCGCGCAGGGATTGGATGCCGCTGGCCTCGGCCTCATGCACCCATTCCTTGATCGCAGCCAGCATGTCGTGGCCGTTGGAACTGGTCTTGAGCCAGATCTGCTGCAGCGCCAGGCGCTTTTCGTAGATCACGGTCAGGGCATGGCTGTGTTCCAGCATGCTCTGGATGCGCAGGTGGTGGCGGTCTTCCAGCAAGCTGGTTTCCCGCGACAACAGGCGCTTGGCGCGGTGGAACTGGTGGCGCACTGAATGATCGACTTTCTCCAGCTCCTGCTTGACCAGTGGGCCAATCACCAACTTGCGGTATTGGGCCATGATCTGGAAGCGGTTGTTGAGGATCGCCATGGCGGTGTCCATGTCCAGGCTGCCCTTGCCTTCGACGCGGTGGGCGATGGGCGCTACACGCTGCACCTTGGCCAGGCGCAGGAAGCTGAACACTTTGATCCAGGCCCAACCCAGGTCGAATTCCCACTTCTTCACCGACAGCTTCGCCGAGTTGGGGTAGGTGTGGTGGTTGTTGTGCAGCTCTTCGCCGCCGACGATGATGCCCCACGGCACCAGGTTGGTGGCGGCGTCACGGCATTCGAAGTTGCGATAGCCCACGGCATGCCCCAGGCCATTGATCACGCCGGCGGCCCAGAATGGGATCCACATCATCTGGATCGCCCAGATGGTGATACCGATGGTGCCGAACAGCAGCAGGTCGATCACGCCCATGAGCGCCACACCCAACAGCGGGTAGCGCGTGTAGAGCTTGCGTTCGATCCAGTCGTCCGGGCAGTTTTTGCCGTAGATGCGCAGGGTCTCGGGGTTTTCCGCCTCGGCGCGGTACAGCTCGGCACCTTTGCGCAGCACGGTGGACAAGCCCTTGATCACCGGGCTGTGCGGGTCATCGACGGTTTCGCACTTGGCGTGGTGTTTGCGGTGGATGGCGGTCCACTCGCGGGTGTTCTGCGCCGTGGTCAGCCACAGCCAGAAGCGGAAGAAGTGTTTAAGGCCGGCATTGAGCTCGAGCGAGCGATGGGCCGAATAACGGTGCAGATAGACAGTGACCCCAATAATGGTCACGTGGGTCATCAACAGCGTGACTGCCACCAGTTGCCAGGCGGACAGATCAAGAAAACCGTTGTACCACATAGGCTGTATGGCCCTCAGATAAAGTAAAAAACAGCACCCGCATTATCACTTCCTTTGCAGATAAAACCAGTCACCGTTTCAGATAAGACTTACAAAGTGTTTCCTACTCTATAATCCGGATTCTTTGTAGGGCGATTCTGGTTATTTAGTAAGGATTACTAAGCATATGCTGTTTTCATACCGAGGTGCCCTACGTGCGGGGTTGGTATACCTGCTGGTTTCTATCGTTTGGCTCCAGCTCAGCAATTACCTATTAATCAACTTTATCGATGAACCCATGGAGCTGGGGCACTGGCTGCAGGCGCGTGGATACGTGGGGGTCAGCCTCAGCGCGTTGCTCATTTACTGGATAGGCCGGCGTTTTGCCCGCGCCCACGCGTTGCAACAACCCCTGAAAGAGAATCGCGAGCGCCTGCGCCAGGCCGCTGCGGTGTTCGATTGCACCCGCGAAGGGGTGCTGGTCACCGATACTCAGGGGCTGATCGTGCACGTCAACCGCGCGTTCATGGAGATCACCGGCTACCAGCGCGAAGACGTCATGGGCCAGCGGCCAAGCCTGTTCAAGTCCGGGCGCCACTCGGCGCATTTCTACCAGCAAATGTTCCAGGCCCTGGAAAGCACCGGCGAATGGAGCGGCGAAATCTGGAACCGACGTAAAAGCGGCGAGGTTTACCCCCAGTGGCAAACCATCCGCGTGATTCACGACGACCAGGGCAAGGTCAGCCACTACGTCGCGGTGTTCTCGGACATCAGCGCCATGAAGAACTCTGAGCACGAATTGGCGCACCTGGCCCATCACGACCCGCTCACCGACCTGCCCAACCGCCTGTTGTTTACCGATCGCGCCGAGCAGGCCCTGGCCTCTGCGCAGGTGCATAAGCGTGGCTGCGCCCTGCTGTTGATGGACCTGGACCACTTCAAGATCATCAACGACAGCCTGGGCCATAACGTCGGCGATCAATTGCTCAAGCTGGTGGCCGAACGCCTGAGCGGCCTGTTTGGGCCGGGGGTGACCCTGGCGCGCCTGGGGGGTGACGAATTTGCCGTGCTGGCCGAAAGCTGCCCGCAGGTGGTGCAAGCGGCGGCCTTGGCGCAGCGCATGCTCAACGCCATGAAGGAACCGTTCATTTTTGACGGCAACCAGCTGTTTATCAGCGCCAGTATCGGTATCAGCCTGTTCCCCAGTGACGCCCTCAGCGCCGAGCAATTGCTGCGCAACGCCGATTCCGCCTTGTTCAAGGCCAAGAGCGCCGGGCGCGAAGGCTACGCGTTGTATACCGAAGAGCTGACCGCCCACGCCCAACACCGAGTGGAAATCGCCGGCGAGCTGCGCCGCGCCCTCGACCAACATGAGCTGCGCGTGTATTACCAGCCGGTGCACGACCTGCACGACAGCCGTTTGGTCGGCGTTGAAGCACTGGTGCGCTGGCAGCACCCGGAACGCGGCCTGGTCCCGCCGGGCGAGTTCATCCCCATCGCCGAGCGCACCGGGCTGATTGCCGACATCGATGCATGGGTGATGGACCAGGCCTGCCGCCAGATGTGCCAATGGTTGGCCGACGGCGCGCCGCTGAGCTTTATCGCAATCAATGTCTCCAGCCGCCTGTTTGCCCGGCGCGAGCTGTATGAGCAAGTGGCCCAAGTGCTGCACGCCACGGGGCTGGATCCGGCCTTCCTGGAGCTGGAAGTCACCGAGAGCGCCGTGATGGACGACCCTGAAGTCGCCCTGGAGCAACTGCACCGCTTGCGCGAACTGGGCCTGCGCCTGGCCATCGACGACTTTGGCACCGGTTATTCCTCGTTGCTGCGCCTCAAACGCCTGCCGGTGCAGAAGCTCAAGATCGACCAGGGCTTTGTGGCGGGCTTGCCATGGGACGAAGACGACGCGGCGATTGTGCGCGTGGTGATCGCCCTGGCCAAAAGCATGGGCATGCAGGTACACGCCGAAGGCATCGAGCAGGTGGAACAGGCGCGGTTCCTGCTGGATCAGGAATGCGACATGGGCCAAGGGTATTGGTTTGGACGGCCGATGCCGGCCCAGGAGATTGATTGGACGCGGGCCCCTCTGATCCGCCAAGACTGACTCGGTCAATGTGGGAGCCGGGCTTGCCCGCGAAGGCGGTGTGTCAGTCACTGCAGGTGTTACTGCACCACCGCGTTCGCAGGCAAGCCAGCTCCCACAGAGGTTCTGCGGCGCCTGTGTGTGTGCGTTTTTTCTGCCGAACGCCTTGCAACCCCATGCCATATCAGAAAATTCTTTCTGGTTATATAAACATTCTTAAATAGTATTTTTAAGAATATCCGCGCTTATCTACTATCGCCCTCACGCCGCAAGCAGTGCCGCCACTGCCAGGCACTACTCATTTCAGGAGCGAGACCATGAGCGCATCTCTACGTAGCGTTGACGGCCAGGACGAAGCAGCCATTTTGCGTGAAATCCAGAGCGCCCTGCGCGACCTGCGGTTTGGCGCGGTGGAAATCACCGTGCACAACGCCCAAGTGGTACAGATCGAACGCAAGGAAAAATTCCGTCTGCAGAACCCGGGTAACAAACCCGCCTAAGAACACGTCACCAGTAGGAGCGAGCTTGCTCGCGAAAAACGCCAACGATAACGCAGCGCATCAGTTTTAACGCGGTGCTCTTGGGTTTTTCGCGAGCAAGCTCGCTCCTACAGGGTTGCGCCAACAAACAAGAATTTCAGGAGCTTCTATGTCGTCGATTCGCCGTTATGCCTTGGCCGCATTGGCCAGTGCCGTGTTTGCCGGTTCCGCCGTTGCCAAGGACTACGAGTTGCTCAACGTTTCGTACGACCCCACCCGTGAGCTGTACCAGGACTACAACGCTGAGTTCACCAGCTTCTGGAAGCAGTCCCACCCCGGCGACAACGTCAAGATCCAGCAGTCCCACGGTGGCTCGGGCAAACAAGGCCGGGCGGTGATCGATGGTCTGCGCGCCGACGTCGTCACCCTGGCCCTGGCCGGTGACATCGACGAAATCGCCAAGCTGGGCAAGACCCTGCCAGAGAACTGGCAGACCCGCCTGCCGGACGCCAGCACGCCGTACACCTCCACCATTGTGTTCCTGGTGCGCAAGGGCAACCCCAAAGGCATCAAGGACTGGGGCGACCTGATCAAGAAAGACGTGTCGGTGATCACGCCCAACCCGAAAACCTCCGGTGGTGCGCGCTGGAACTTCCTCGCCGCCTGGGCCTACGGCCTCAAGGCCGGCGGCAGTGAAGCCAAGGCCCAGGAATACGTCAAAGAGCTGTTCAAGCATGTCCCGATACTGGACACCGGCGCGCGCGGTTCTACCATTACCTTCGTCAACAATGGCCAGGGTGACGTGCTGCTGGCGTGGGAAAACGAGGCGTTCCTGGCCTTGAAGGAAGACGGCGGCGCCGACAAATTCGACATCGTCGTGCCGTCCCTGTCGATCCTGGCGGAACCGCCGGTGGCGGTGGTGGACAAGAACGCCGAGAAAAAGGGCAACACCGAGATCGCCACCGCGTACCTCAACCACCTGTACAGCCCGGCGGGCCAGGAGATTGCGGCGAAGAACTTCTACCGTCCACGGGATGAAAAAGTCGCCGCCAAATACGCCCAGCAGTTCCCGAAACTGGACCTGGTGACTATCGACAAAGACTTCGGCGGCTGGAAAACTGCCCAGCCGAAATTCTTCAATGATGGTGGTGTGTTCGACCAGATCTACACGGCGCAATAACTACACCGATCACTGTAGGAGCGAGCTTGCTCGCGAAAAACTTCAAGGCACCGCGTGCAAACAGACTGCCCGCGTTATCGTTGACGATCTTCGCGAGCAAGCTCGCTCCTACAGGGGTCAGGAGAGCCCGCATTCATTTGCGGATTTTGCATATCCGTTCCGCTAACCAAGGACTCTTATGTCGCGTCGTATCTCCCCCGTCATACCCGGCTTCGGGCTGACGCTGGGCTACACCGTGGTGTACCTCAGCCTGATCGTACTCATCCCCCTGGCGGCGATGTTTGTACACGCCGCTCAACTCACCTGGGATCAGTTCTGGAACATCATTTCCGCACCTCGCGTATTGGCGGCCTTGAAGCTGAGCTTCAGCACTGCGCTGTACGCCGCGCTGATCAACGGTGTGATCGGCACGCTGCTCGCCTGGGTGCTGGTGCGCTACACCTTCCCCGGGCGCAAGGTCATTGATGCGATGATCGACCTGCCGTTCGCTCTGCCCACTGCCGTCGCCGGTATCGCGCTCACGGCGTTGTACGCACCCAACGGCCTGGTCGGCCAGTTTGCCACCGACCTGGGTTTCAAGATCGCCTACACCCCCCTGGGTATCACCCTCGCGCTGACCTTCGTCACGTTGCCTTTTGTGGTGCGCACCGTGCAGCCGGTACTGGCCGATATCCCCCGGGAAATCGAAGAGGCCGCCGCTTGCCTCGGCGCCAAGCCGTTGCAAGTGTTCCGCTACATCCTCGTGCCGGCATTGTTGCCCGCCTGGCTGACCGGCTTCGCCCTGGCGTTTGCCCGAGGCGTGGGTGAGTACGGTTCGGTGATCTTCATCGCCGGCAACATGCCGATGAAAACCGAAATCCTGCCCTTGCTGATCATGGTCAAGCTCGACCAATACGACTACCGCGGCGCCACCTCCATTGGTGTGCTGATGCTGGTGGTGTCCTTTGTCTTGCTGCTGCTGATCAACTTGTTGCAGCGGCGCATCGAACGTCCATAAGGAGGCGCGGAACATGTCCCAATCGTCTATTTGCGCCGCGTCCTCGGCCAACGCCGCCCGCCGTGGCAGCGCGACCTCGCGACGTATCCTGATCGGCCTTGGCTGGCTGGTATTCGTGCTGTTTCTGCTGCTGCCATTGCTGGTGGTGGTGTCCCAGGGCTTGAAGAACGGCCTCGGCACGTTCTTCAGCGCAATCCTTGAACCCGACGCGCTGTCGGCGCTGAAACTCACGGTGATCGCCGTGCTGATTTCGGTGCCGCTCAACCTGGTGTTCGGCGTCAGCGCCGCCTGGTGCGTGAGCAAGTACTCGTTCCGTGGCAAGAGCATCCTGGTCACGCTGATCGACCTGCCGTTCTCGGTTTCGCCGGTGATCGCAGGCCTGGTGTACGTGTTGATGTTCGGCGCCCAGGGCTTCTTCGGGCCGTGGCTGCAAGACCACGACATCCAGATCGTATTCGCCCTGCCGGGCATCGTGCTGGCGACCATCTTCGTCACCGTGCCGTTCGTGGCCCGTGAGCTGATCCCGCTGATGCAGGAGCAGGGCACCCAGGAAGAAGAAGCCGCACGCCTGCTGGGCGCTAATGGCTGGCAGATGTTCTGGCATGTCACCGTGCCGAACATCAAGTGGGGCCTGATCTACGGCGTGGTGCTGTGTACCGCGCGGGCCATGGGTGAGTTCGGCGCGGTGTCGGTGGTGTCCGGCCACATTCGCGGCGTTACCAACACGCTGCCGCTGCATGTCGAGATTCTCTACAACGAATACAACCACGTTGCCGCGTTTGCGGTGGCCAGCCTGTTGCTGATCCTGGCGCTCTTCATCCTGCTGCTCAAGCAGTGGAGCGAGAACCGAATCAACCGCCTGCGCAACAGCGCGGGTGAGGAATAAGTCATGTCGATCGAAGTCCGTAATGTCAGCAAGAACTTCAACGCCTTCAAGGCCCTGGACAGCATCAACCTGGATATCCAGAGTGGCGAGCTGGTGGCGTTGCTGGGCCCGTCCGGCTGCGGCAAGACCACCTTGCTGCGCATCATCGCCGGCCTGGAAACCCCGGACGCCGGCAGCATCGTTTTCCACGGCGAAGACGTCTCCGGCCACGATGTACGTGATCGCAACGTCGGCTTTGTGTTCCAGCACTACGCGCTGTTCCGCCACATGACTGTGTTCGATAACGTCGCCTTCGGCCTGCGCATGAAGCCGAAAAACCAACGCCCCAGCGAAAGCCAGATCGCGAGCAAGGTTCATGAGCTGCTGAACATGGTGCAGCTGGATTGGTTGTCCGACCGTTACCCCGAACAACTCTCCGGTGGCCAGCGCCAGCGTATCGCCCTGGCCCGCGCCCTGGCGGTGGAGCCCAAGGTGTTGCTGCTCGACGAACCCTTCGGCGCCCTCGACGCCAAGGTGCGTAAAGAACTGCGCCGCTGGCTGGCGCGCCTGCACGAGGATATCAACCTGACCTCGGTCTTCGTGACCCATGACCAGGAAGAGGCCATGGAAGTCGCCGACCGTATCGTGGTGATGAACAAGGGCGTGATCGAGCAGATCGGTTCACCGGGCGACGTCTACGAAAACCCGGCCAGTGACTTTGTTTATCACTTCCTGGGTGACTCCAACCGCCTGCATTTGGGCGAAGACAAGCACCTGCTGTTCCGCCCCCACGAAGTGTCGCTGTCGCGCCATGAGCTGGAGGATCACCATGCGGCGCAAGTGCGGGATATCCGGCCGTTGGGTGCCACGACGCGGGTTACGCTCAAGGTTGAAGGCCAAAGCGAACTGATCGAGGCCGAAGTGGTGAAAGACCACGACAGCCTCACCGGCCTGGCCCGTGGCGAGACCCTGTTCTTCAAACCCAAAACCTGAGCCCAACACAAAACCCTTGTGGGAGCGGGCTTGCTCGCGAATGCGCAGTGTCAGTTGATACATTCATCACTGACCCACCGCATTCGCGAGCAAGCCCGCTCCCACATTTAGACCTCGCTTGGCTTAAGATCGCGGCGAGCCACCGGCCCCGAACGCTCTTCAATCTGCCGCTTGAGCTCATGCCGCAACCCCAGCAAAAACGCCAACTCCGCCACCACAAACAACGGCCCCACGATCAGCCCCGACACATCGTCCACAAACGCAGGCTTCCTGCCTTCGTAGTAGTGCCCGACGAACTGAATCACCCAGCCCACCACAAACAGGCCCACGCCGCTGCTCAGCCACACCGCCGTGCTTTGCGCCGCCAGCACATGCCCGGCCCACACCGACAAACCCATCAGCACCGTCATCAACACGCCCAGGGCCAGTTCCAGGCGCAGGTAAAACCACGCCGAAAACAGCGCCAACAGCACCGCAGGTGATAGCCAAAGCCCGCCCACCGACCATTCGGGGCGCGACAGCAGCACGGCCACCGCCACCACGATCAACGGAATACCGATGAAGTGGCTGGCAATGTTGCGTGGGTCGCGGTGGTACGCGGCGTATTGACTGAGGTGGTCGACGAGGCTTTTCATTGTTGTTCCTCCTGTAGGATGTTTGATCATGCCCTTTCAGTCGGTGCCTAACTGTCAACTGGGCGACAATCTTCGGAGTTCGCATGGACACAGGGATATGGCACGCGCAATTGGCTCGCGGTCAGTGGTTCAGCCATTTGCCACCTGACTTGCAGCGTAGCCTGCTGGCGGCGGCGCGGTTGCGTGTGCTGACGGCGGGGCAGTACCTGTTCAAGCGCGGTGACCCGCCGTGCGGCGTGTATGCGGTGCTGGAAGGCACGGTGCGCATCAGCGCGGTGAGTGCCCAAGGCAAGGAAGCGGTGCTGAGCCTGGTGGAAACGCCCTACTGGTTCGGCGAGATCTGCCTGTTCGACAACCTGCCGCGCACCCACGATGCCCTGGCCACCGGCGCATGCAAGTTGTTGCAGGTGCCGCAGGCGGCGATGCTCGGCATCCTCGAACAGCGTCCGGTGTTCTGGCGGGAGATGGCCCTGTTGATGAGCCATAAACTGCGGCTGTCGTTGATCACTATCGAACAGATAAGCCTGATGCCCGCCTCAGAGCGGCTGGCCCATCGGTTGCTGATGATTGCCCAAGGCTACGGCGAAGTGGAGCAGGCGCGCCGCGTGCTGCAGCTGCCCCAGGAGGATCTGGCGGCAATGCTGGGCCTGTCGCGCCAGACCATCAACAGTCTGCTCAAGGCGCTGGAGCAACAGGGCATTATCGGCTTGAGTTACGGCGCCATCGAGATACGCGACCTCAATGGGCTGCAGCTGGCCGCGGGCCTATGAACCGCGATAGGTGGAGAAGCCGTAAGGGCTGAGCAGCAGCGGGATGTGGTAGTGCTGGTCGGCCTGCTTGACCTGGAAAATCACCGGCACCTCGGGAAAAAACGTCTCGCGGTTAGCCTTCTTGTAGTAATCGCCGGTCTTGAACACCACACGGTATTCGCCCGGCTGCAGGCTGCGGTTGGCCGGGAACAGCTCGGCGATGCGGCCTTGCTGGTTGGTCACACCTTCAGACAGCGACTGCCATTTATCGCCCACGTGCTGTTCCAGGGTGACATTGACACCGGCGCTTGGCAGGCCGTTTTCCAGGTTGAGTACGTGCACGCTCAGGGGATTGCCGTCGGCCAGGGCCAGGTTGCACAGGCCGCTCAGGCTCAGTGCGGCAAGGGTCATGCTCAAGGTTTTCATCGCGAAGTCCTTTTGAGGGAAGTGGAATCAAGGGGTGATTTTCAAACCCAGTTGCTCGGCGGCCTGCACGGCGCAGGCTTCATCCTGCGCGGCGCCACCGGCACCGGCGATGCCCAGCGCACCGACGAGTTCGGCGTCGGCAAACAGCGGCACGCCGCCGCCGAGCAACAGCAGCTCGGGCAAGCTGTTGAGGTTGGCGGCCTCGGGGTTATTGCGCGCCCGTTCGGCAAACAGCCGGGTTGGGGTTTTTGTCGACAGCGCCGTGTACGCCTTGCGTTGGCTGGCGAGGCTGTTGTGCGGGCCGACACCGTCAGCGCGCAGGCCCAGCAACAGGTTGCCACCGCGGTCGAGGACGGTCAGCGCTGCGCTGCAGTGGGCCAGGCTGGCATCGGCCAGTTGGCGAGCGGTGTGCAAATCCAGCTCGGCGTGGCGGGGCAATTGTGGCGCCGCCTGGGCGGCGGTGGCCACGGCGAGGCTCAGGAACAAGGCAGTGCGGTACATAGTGAGGGCTCCAGAAAGCAGGCCGTCACGGTAACCAGCGGATGCGGACAAAAGCCGCACAATTGGATGACAGGTTTGTAATCAAACCCAGGGATGTGTGGTGGTTGTACCGGCCTCATCGCAGGCAAGCCCACACATGTGAACGCATTCCCCTGTGGGAGCGGGCTTGCCTGCGATGGCGACCTTTCAGCTGACGCCTATCTACCAGGCACCCCACAATCCAACTGTGGGAGCGGGCTTGCTCGCGAAGGCGGGCTGACAGTCAACACAGTTGGATTGTGTGTGGATCCATTGCTGCGGTAACGGCCACTTGGGGTTCCGCCCTGACGGCGGCTCACTTTTGAACAGCGCAAAAGTAAGCAAAACGCTCTTGCCCCACCACTCGGCACCTCGCTTAGGCTCGGTGTGCCCGTAATCCGCCAGTGATTTGGGGGGCCGCCGCCACGCGCCATCCATGGCGCGGGGCGGCTAAACCGGCATCCCTGCCGGTTTACCCCCCAAATCACTGTCGAATTCCGGCCAGCGTGGTTTGACGGGGCGCTTAAGATCAAAATCAAAAGCAGATCAAGAGCGGCTCGCTTCGCATCGTGGTTACCGTCTGCTGCTACAGCCTACAAAGTTATGTAGATATCTATGCTCATCGCAGGCAAGCCACCTCCCACAGGATGTGAACCCATTCCCCTGTGGGAGCTGGCTTGCCTGCGATGAGGCCCTTGCTACTGCAACCCGTCGCGAAACTGCCCCGGCGTCATCCCTGTCCAGCGCTTGAACGCACGATTGAAACTGCTGGTGTCGGCAAACCCCAGCAAATGGCTGATCTCGGCCAATGAGCACTGCGGGTCGCGCAGGTGCAATAACGCCAGGTTTTGCCTGCACTCGTTCAGCAAGGCGTCAAACCGACACCCTTCATCGGCCAGGTGCCTTTGCAGGCTGCGCAAGCTCAAGTGCAGCGCTTGGGCGATGCGTTCGGCGCTTGGCTCGCCGTCCGGCAATTGCGCCTCGATGGCGGCGCGCACTTTGCGTTCCCAGGTCAGCGGTTGCAGTTGGGCGAGGGTGCGCTTGAGCACGGTTTCGTTGTGTTCGGCCAGCTCCGGGTTGGCGTCGTCCAGGTGGCTGTCGAAGTCGTTGGCGGCGAATTCCAGGCGGTCTTCGTCGGCGGCAAAGAATACTGGCGAGCGAAATACCGTGTGCCACGGCTTGGGGTCGGTGGGTTCCGGGCGCCGCAGGTAAACGGCCAATGGCGCATAGTCGCGCCCCAGGCGGTTGCGGCAGGTGCGTACGTAGATCGCCGCAAAGGCATCGATCGCTTCCGGCGCAGGCGCGGGGCTACCTGGGGGTTGGAGCAGGCGAAAACGGTAGATGTCGCCGTGGCGGCTCAGCTCCAAGTCCAAGGCATCACTGACCACCTGGTGATAGCGCACGATGCGCTCGAATACCTCGCGCAAGCTGCCGCTGGCCACCAATGCGTAACCCAGCGCATGAAAGGTGGTGGGGCTGACAAACCGCGACACCCGCAGCCCAATCGCCGGGTCGCCACTGGCCTGTACCGCCAGCGCCCATAAGCGCGTGGTGGCCGACAACCGGTAGCGGGCGTTGGGGTCGTCCATCTGCTGCGGGTCGAGCCCGGCCTCGGCGCACAGCGCGGCGCTGTCGAGGCCCAGGGCGTCGAGCTGCTTGCGCAGGGCGCGGGTCCAGCTGGCGAGGGACGTGGGTTCGGTCATGGCAATTGGCGCTTGTGGTCAACAGATTGGCGTGCGCGGCTAGCGTCCTGCGCTAGGGTTAGGTGCAGGATTCAGGCATCACTTCACAAGAGAATGGAAGCATGGACGGTACTTCTGCAAGCCCCCAGTCGTTGAACGCACAACAGCGTTCAGCGCACATCCGCGAGGTCGTGATGGCCGAAGGCGTGCGCCTGCGCCAGCGGCACCCCTGGTTGTTGCATCAGGATGCGCTGGGCGCGGGCATTCTGGCCTTTGCCCTGCTGGGCATGCTCGGCTCGGCGGCGCTCTATATCAGCGGTCATATGGCCTGGTGGGTGTGTCTGCTGCTCAATGCTTTCTTCGCCTCGCTCACCCACGAGCTGGAACACGACCTGATCCACAGCATGTACTTTCGCAAACAGCGCGTGCCCCACAATGTGATGATGGGCCTGGTGTGGCTGGCGCGCCCGAGCACCATCAACCCGTGGATACGTAGGCATCTGCACCTCAACCATCACAAGGTTTCGGGCACCGAGGCCGATATGGAAGAGCGCGCGATCACCAACGGCGAACCCTGGGGTATCGCGCGGTTGTTGATGGTGGGGGACAACATGATGTCGGCCTTGATCCGCCTGTTGCGCGCCAAGACCTGGCCGCACAGGGTCAGCATCCTCAAGCGCGTGCTGCTGGTGTACGCACCGCTGGCCTTGCTGCATTGGGGCGCGTGGTACGTCTTCCTGGGCTTTCATGCCGCCAATGGGATTGCCAGCCTGATGGGCGCGCCCATTCAATGGTCAGCCGATACCTTGCAGGTGATGCAGGTGATCGATATCGCGGCGGTGGTGATCATCGGCCCGAATGTGTTGCGCACCTTCTGCCTGCACTTTGTCAGCTCCAACATGCACTACTACGGCGATGTGGAGCTGGGCAATGTGATCCAGCAAACCCAAGTGCTGAACCCCTGGTGGCTGTGGCCGTTGCAGGCGTTCTGCTTCAACTTCGGCAGCACCCATGGCATCCATCACTTTGTGGTGAAAGAGCCGTTCTACATCCGCCAGATGACCACCAAGGTGGCGCATAAGGTCATGGCCGAGATGGGGGTGCGCTTCAATGATCTGGGCACCTTTGCCCGCGCCAACCGCTTCGAGCGACGTGAGCAGGCACACAGCGATTTAGCTCACCTCAGCAGGCAATAAACGCCAGGGGCAAATCGCGAATCTGTTCGCGCACGGGCGGTTGGTAGTGGTCATCGCTGATCAGTTCGTGCAGCAGTTCTTCGCGCAGTTGGTGGAATTCAAAGCTGCTGCGCTGGCGTGGATGGGGCAGGGCGATGTCGACTATTTGCTTGATGCGCCCGGGCCTGGGCTCCATCACCACCACACGGTCGGCGAGGAAAATCGCCTCTTCCACATCATGGGTCACTAGCACTGTGGTGATCCTGGCGCGGGCGCGAATTGCCAACAGCTCGTCCTGCATCTGCTGGCGGGTCAGCGCGTCGAGGGCGCCGAAGGGTTCGTCCAGCAACAGGATGCGCGGGCTGGCCACCAGGCCACGGGCAATCGCCACCCGTTGCGCCATGCCGCCGGAGAGTTGGTGCGGGTAGGCGCGGGTGAAGTCGGTGAGGCCCACCAGCTCGATAAAATCGTTGATGCGCCGCGTGCGCTCGGCCTCGCTCAGCGGCTCGTTGACCAAGCCCAGGCCGATGTTTTGCGCCACGGTCAGCCACGGAAACAGACGGTGCTCCTGGAACACAATGCCGCGTTCGCCGCCGATGCCGCTGACGGCGTTGCCATCCACCCGGATCTCGCCGCGATACTGCGTATCGAGCCCCACCAGCAGGCGCAGCAGGGTGGACTTGCCGCAACCGCTGGCGCCGACAATCGCGACAAATTCCCCTTCGGCCACCTCCAGGTTGAATTCGCGGATGGCTTCCAGTTCGAAGCCATCGACGTCGAAGGACTTGCCCACATGGTTGAAGCTGACAATCGGTGCGTTCATGCGTGTCTCCAGCGAGTGGCGCGGGTTTCGAGGCGTTGGCCGAGCAGGTTGAGCGTGGCGCCGGTGAGGCCGACCAGCAGCATGCCGCTCATGATCAGGTCCATGCGCAGCAACTGTTGGGCGCCGATCATCAGGCTGCCGATGCCGCCATTGGAGGGCATGAAATATTCGGCGCCGAGGGTGCCCATCCAGGCGTAGATCAGGCTCAGGCGCAGGCCGGCGAAAATCCCCGACGCGGCGCCCGGCAGCACCAAGCGGCGCAGGCGTTGCCAGAGGTTCAGGCGCAGCACCTGCGCGGCTTCGCGCAGCTGGGGCGACAGGTTGAGCACGCTGCGCTGGGTGGCGATAAACAACGGGAAGAAGGCGGCGAGGGCGATAAACACCCACTTGGCCAACTCACCCAGGCCGAACCAGGCGGTCAGCAGCGGCACCCAGGCAAAAATCGCAATCTGGCGCAGCGCGGACAAGGTTGGGCCGAACAGTCGCTCACTGCGCCGCGACAACCCCAGCCACAGGCCCAAGGCAAAGCCCAGGCTGCCGCCGAGCAGCAAGCCGCCCACGGCTCGGCCCAGGCTTTTGCCTAGGGCGGTGGTGAGGCTGCCATCCAGCGCGCCGGCCAGGGTGGTTTGCAGCACGGTCCAGGGGCTGACCAGAATGTTCGGGTCTACCCAGCCCTGTTGCGTCGCTGCCTGCCACAGCGCCAACAACAGCAAGGGTAACAACCAGGGCTGCAGGCGTTGCCAGCCTTCATAGCGTGGCCCGCGGCGGATCTGCGCGGTGGCGGGGTGCGGCCAGTGCACCCACTTGCGATCCAGCCAGCCGATGCCGCGGTCCATCACCACCCCCAGCACGCCAATGACCACGATGCACACGAAGACGATATCGAGCATGAACAACTGGCGCGCCCACACCATCAGGTAGCCGATGCCTTCGCTGGAGGCCAGCAACTCCACGGCCAGCAGGGAGGTCCAGCCGGCCGCCAGGGCCAGGCGCACGCCGGCCATGAACGCCGGCAATGCGGCGGGCAGGATCAGACGGCGGACCAACAAGTGGCCAGGCAGGCGCAGCACCCGGGCGGCTTCGCGCAAGTTGGGTTGGGCATCGCGCACGCCCACCAGGGTATGCAGGGTGACGGGCACCACGATGGCCTTGACCAGCACCACCAGTTTCAAGGTTTCGCCAATGCCGAAAAACACCATGAACAGCGGGATCCAGGCCAGGGTCGGCACTTGCGCCAGTGCGCTGAACGTCGGGAATACCAAGCGCTCGGCGCGCGCACTGAAACCCAGGAACGCACCCAGTATCGCGCCGGCACTGATACCGGCCAGCAGGCCCCAGAACAAGCGCTGCAAGCTGATCGCCAGATGGCTCCATAGCTCGCCACCGGCCAACTCCACCGCGCTGCTCCACACCAGGGCGGGGGTAGGCAGAATCTGCTCGCTCATCCAATGATTGCGGCTGGCCAGCCACCATAAGGCAAACAGCGTGAGCGGCAGCAGCCACGGCAATAACCGCTGGCCCAGCTGCGGCCAGCGCGGCGCGACGCCTTTGGACGGGACCGCCAGCGGCAGGCTCAGAAGTGAAATCCGGGCCATGGAAGACCTCCGAATGCGTTATGTGATTTCGATCTTACAAAAGCGGGATCAAGATGATTGCGAGATAAGAAAAGTCATTTAAAGCCTCAGGCCGCCACGCATCCAATGCATTCGAAGAATATTTTCGATGCTGTTTGTGCATATCCTTCTGGAGGCTGCGTGCTAGCTCGCATAGTCCTAAAAGCTATTAAATTGTGAATTTATAGTATTTAAAGTTTTGTTCAGCTTGTGCCTACTTTTTGCTCCCCAGGCGACCGTCGCCCACCAGGAGCTGCGCTTATGAAACTGCCCTTTAAACGTTTGATCAGCCTGTTCGCCGGCACCGCCCTGGCCGGGTTGGTGCATGCCGCCGACCTCAAG
This sequence comes from Pseudomonas sp. MF6394, assembly GCF_002018845.1. Lineage (NCBI taxonomy): Bacteria > Pseudomonadati > Pseudomonadota > Gammaproteobacteria > Pseudomonadales > Pseudomonadaceae > Pseudomonas > Pseudomonas sp. MF6394. Next base: position 60,815 of record NZ_MVOJ01000016.1, on the reverse strand, counting down.
GAAATCCGCATCGCCGTGCCCGACCTCAGTGCCGGCAGCCAACACAGTGGCGGTGGCATCACCGACGTGTTGCGTGAACAGCAGATCTTCGAAAAAGCCTTTGCCGACCAAGGCATCAAGATCCAGTGGAATTACTTCAAGGGCGCTGGCCCTGTGATCAACGAGGCCTTCGCCAACGGCCAGGTGGACCTGGCTTATCTGGGCGACCTGGCGGCGATCATCGGCCGCTCCAATGGCCTGGATACGCGGCTGCTCAGCGCCTCCGCACGGGGAGTGAAACACTACCTCGGCGTGGTGCCGGGCTCCGGCATCAAGACCTTGCAAGACCTCAAGGGCAAGCGCGTGGCGGTGTTCCGTGGCACGGCCAGCCAGTTGTCGTTCGACAGCGCATTGGCCAGCCAGGGCTTGAGCGAGAAGGACCTGAAGGTGATCAACCTGGACTTCAACGCGGCCGCTGCCGCCCTGGCCGCCAAGCAGATTGATGCCACCTGGGGCGGTTCCACCCTGACGGCGTTGCAGGCCAAAGGCTTGGCAGAGATACCGTTGACCACCAAGGACCTGGGCGATGCCGGCAGCATCCAGGCCGTGCTGGTGGGCAGCGCCAAATTTGTCGATGAACACCCAGACGCCGTGGCCACGTTGCTCAAGGCTCAGCAGCAAGCGGTGCAGTGGTTGACCGATGACAACAACAAACAGGCCTACATCGCGCTGGTGTCCGGGCTGGCCAGTTACCCGCCGGTGATCCTCACCAATGATTTAAAGGACCAGAAACTCAGCGAAGTTTTCCCCTCCACGCTGGACCCGGTGTTCCTGGGCAAATTGCAGGATGCGGTGGACTTGGCGTCCAGGGAGAAGTTGATTCGCAAGTCGTTTCAGGTGAGTGATTGGGTGGCGCCGGGGTTGGTGGCGGCGGGGCTCTGATTTTGTTGTTGCCTGTACTGCCGTCTTCGCGAGCAAGCCCGCTCCCACATTTGGAATGCATTCCAACCTGTGGGAGCGGGCTTGCTCGCGAAGGGGCCCGTCAAACCGCCACACTCACCGGCTGACTATCCACCTCCACCAACATCTCAATCATGGCCTTCGCCGCCGGCGACAACCGCGACCCGGTGCGGCTGACAATCCCGCAGCGCGCACTCATTGTCTCCATGTGCTGCGGCAAGTTGCGCCAGTGCAGCAGCACCAGCGCTCCCTTGGCAATGTCCTCGGCAAAGGCCTCTTCAGTGCCGACGCCGATGGCATTGGTTTGCAGCACGATGCTCACCAGTGCCGGGAAGTGCTCGGTCTGGATACTCGGTGAAAAATCCATACGCCCACTCAGGTTCGCCAACAGCTTGCGAATGCCCTGGGAGATGAGCGGCGCCGCCAGCGGGTAGTCGAACATGTCGTTGGTGGACAGGCTGTCCTTGGACAACAACGGGTGCCCAGGACGGCAGAAAAACACCCCGCGTTTGGGGGTGAGTGCGCGGGTCTGGAAATTCGGGTCGGCCTCGAACTGGCGGATGTCAGCGATAAAGAATTCGATCTCTTCACGGCTCAGGCGGCGGCTGAGGGTTTCCCAGTTATCCACTTGAAACGTGGTGCGGATTTTCGGGTGGGCGTTGATAAACCGCGCCACCGCATCCGGCACCAGTTTCACCGCTGGCGCCGGGCCGCAGCCGAAGCGCAGGTCGCCGGCGTCGAGCTTGGTCATGCGCGTCACTTCACTGCTCAGCAGCGCTGCGCCATGCACCAGGCTCAGGGCGTGCTGCAACACCACCTGGCCTTCCGGCGTGGGGCGCAAGTCCTTGTGGCCACGGTCTACGAGCACGCAACCGAACTCCTGTTCCAGCCCCTGGATGCTGCGGCTGAACGCCGGTTGGGTGATGCCCATGGCGTCCGCAGCGCGCACGAAACTGCGGTGTTCGTTGAGGGCGATGAAGTAGCGCAGTTGGCGAAGATCCATATGCTTTCCCGGCATTTTAAAAATAGGTCGAAGGCATTTGCGACCGAGCAAGCTGAGGTTTTAAATGCAAGCTCTTATTCCGTCAACGAAGCATTCATTCATTTGCTAGACCTAAATCGCATATGAATAGAGCGTTGCTGGAAGCGTCCCCCCACCGTTTCGCAGGCACATGAGGGTCATCACAATGAGCAACGCCGCATTAGCCGTTCAACCCATCGCCCACGCACTCGATATTCACCCGGTAGCCGGGCGGATCGGCGCCGAAATCCGTGGCATCAAACTGTCCGGTGAGCTGGATGCCGCCACCGTCGAGGCCATCCAGCAGGCGCTGGTGCAGTACAAGGTGATTTTCTTTCGCGAACAAACCCATCTCGATGACCAGAGCCAGGAAGCCTTTGCTCACCTGCTCGGCGAGCCAATCGCCCACCCAACGGTGCCGGTGCGAGACGGCACGCGGTTCCTGATGGAGTTGGATGGCACCCGTGGCCAGCGCGCCAATTCCTGGCACACCGACGTGACCTTCGTCGATGCGTACCCAAAGGCCTCGATCCTGCGTTCGGTGCTGGCGCCTGCTTCCGGCGGCGACACCGTATGGGCCAACACCGCCGCTGCCTACAACGACCTCAGCGTGGAGCTGCGAGCATTGGCTGACCACCTCTGGGCGGTGCACAGCAACGAATACGACTATGCCGCCCGCAAGCCGGACGTGGCGGTGGAGAAGCTTGAGGAGTACCGCAAAGTGTTCACCTCCACGGTGTACGAAACCGAACACCCGGTGGTGCGCGTGCACCCGGTCAGCGGTGAGAAAACCCTGTTGTTGGGGCACTTCGTCAAACGCCTGAAAGGCTACTCTCAGGCAGAGTCGGCGCAGTTGTTCAACCTGCTGCAAGGCCACGTCACCCGCCTGGAAAACACCGTACGCTGGCGCTGGAACACCGGTGATGTGGCGATCTGGGATAACCGCGCCACCCAGCATTACGCGGTGGACGACTACGGCACCCAGGAACGCATCGTGCGCCGGGTCACGCTCAAAGGGGATGTGCCGGTGGGGGTGCAGGGGCAATCAAGCAAAACCACTAAAGGTCTCTAAGCCGGGTGAAGATTAAAAATGTGGGAGCGGGCTTGCTCGCGAATGCGCAGTGTCAGTCGACGTATTCATCAACTGACCGATTGCATTCGCGAGCAAGCCCGCTCCCACATTTGGATTTGTGGTGTTTACCAGACTCCGATCTTCACCACTTTCTCTGCCTCTGGCTCACCATAACGAAACCACTGCCCGCGCACCTCAACCTCCGTGTGGCTGATGGTGGTGCGCCGCTTCAACCCACGCAGCCAGTCGAACAGATAACCCAGGTGCGTCTCGCGCACCTCGGCATAGGCAGGATCGCTGCCCAGGTCGTGCAGTTCCTGCGGGTCGTTTTCCAGGTCGAACAGTTGCGGGCGAAAGCCGTCGTACGCCAGGTACTTCCAGCGCTCGCTGCGCACCATGGTCATGCGGCAACGGTCGATGGGTTGCTCCAGGCGCTCGCGAGCGGGGGCCTGGAAGGCGTAGTCGTATTCGGCAATGGCGTAGCGGCGCCAGGTGGGTTGCGCGCCCTGCAGCAATGGAATCAGTGAGCGGCCTTCCAGGCGATGGTCGGCGGCGGGCAAGCCCAAGGCGTCGAGGAAGGTGGGCAGGGCATCGATGGTTTCCACCAGGCGCTCGTCCACGGTGCCGCGGCTGATATCGGCGCTGGCACGCGGGTCGCGTACGATCAACGGAATACCCACCGCAGGCTCCAGCAAGAATTCTTTTTCACCGAGGAAATGATCGCCGAGGAAGTCGCCGTGGTCGCTGGTAAACACGATCAGCGTGTCGTCCCAGCGGCCAGTGCCTTGCAGAAAATCAAACAGCCGCCCGAGTTGATCATCGATCTGTTTGATCAGCCCCATGTAGGTGGGCACCACCGTGAGGCGCACCTCGTCACGGGAAAAGTTCACGCTCTCCTGGTGTTGGCGGAATGCCTGGTACACCGGATGGTCGCTGGTGTGTTCCGGTTGAATCGGCGCCTGCACATGCTCGGCGCCGTACAGCGCGTGATAAGGCGCCGGCGCGATGTAGGGCCAGTGCGGCTTGATATACGACAGGTGCAGGCACCAGGGCTGTTCACCTTGTTCTTCGATAAAATCGATGGCGCGGTCGGTGGTGTAGACGGTCTCCGAATGTTCTTCGGCCACCCGTGCGGGTTTGCCGGCGTTGCGCATATGCCAGCCGCTGAGCACTTCGCCGTTCTCACCTTCGGCGGCGTTGGCCCATTCGTGCCAAGGGTTGCTGCCGTGGTAGCCGTGATCACGCAAGTATTGGGTGTAGGGCGCGGATTCGCGCTTATCCTCGAACAGCGGGCTGTCGGGATAGATGCCGTCGTGACGCAGGTACGCGTCGAAACCGACCTCATTGAGCGGCTCGGCCTGGGCACTGTCGGGGTCTATCTGCAGGCGCTGCAAGGCCTCAATATTTGGCGTGGCGTGGGTCTTGCCCACCAGGGCGGTGCGGATGCCGTGGGGGCGCAGGTAGTCGCCGATCGTCAGCTCTTCGAGCGGCAGTGGCACTGCATTCCAGGCCACCTGATGGCTGCTGACATAGCGACCGGTGTAGGCCGACATGCGCGATGGGCCGCAAATCGTGCCCTGGGTGTAGGCACGGCTGAAACGCACACCGGCGGCGGCCAGGCGGTCGATATTCGGCGTGTGCAGATGGGCATGGCCGTAGCAGGACAGGTAGTCGCGGCGCAGTTGGTCGCACATGATGTAGAGCACGTTGCGCACGGGTTTTGGTTCAGACATGGGGGTTTACCGGACGGAGGACAGAAGCGTTTTTTCGCCGTTCGCAGGGGGGGCTGGCAAGTGCATTTAAGGTCTGGATTTTATGCAGGGAATGCATGGGTGTGGCGGCTGGCGTCATCGCAGGCCAGCCAGCCTGACACTCCGCGATCCAACTGTGGGAGCTGGCTTGCCTGCGATGACGGCCAGCCAGCCGACACTCATCTACCTGACGCCCCACGATCAACCTGTGGGAGCGGGCTTGCTCGCGAAGGCGGCCTGACAGCCGACCGGGATGTTGGATCAGACCGAGTACCTATCCGTTATTTAGGTAACGGCCACTTAGGGTTCCGCCCTGACGGCGGGTCACTTTGGAAAAGCCGGAATGCCGGCCCAGCCCAAAGTAACCAAAGGGCTCTTGCCCCACCACTCGGCACCTCGCTTGGGCTCGGTGTGCCCGTAATCCGCCAGTGATTTGGGGGGCCGCCGCCACGCGCCATCCATGGCGCGGGGCGGCTAAACTGGCATCCCTGCCGGTTTACCCCCCAAATCCCTGTCGAATTCCGGCCAGCGTGGTTTAACGGGGCGCCTGAGATCAAAATCAAAAGCAGATCAAAAGCAGATCAAGAGCAGATCAAGAGCGACTCGCTTCGCATCGTGGTTACCTTGCTGCTGCAGCCCACAGGTTGTGTAAATAGCAATGCCGTGATGACGCTTCATCAGATGGCAACATTTTCCAGTGCGCACACTTCCTCATCCAACTCATCAATCTCCTTGATCTGCTCAATCATCGCCTGCGCCAGCGGCGACAACCGATACCCCGCGCGGCTGACGATCCCGTAGCGGGTGTAGCGCTCCTCCAGGTTTTCGTCCAATCCCTCAATCTGCAAACACACCAGTTCGCCGCGCGCCATGTGCAGCACGTCGCTGTTGGCGCTGACGATGCCGATGGCGTCCGAGCGCAGTACCACGCCCATGAGGCTGTAGCCGTTTTCGCATTCCACATTGGGCTGGTAATCCGGCCGGCCGCTAAGGTCGACGATGACTTTGCGCAGGTTCGGCGGGCGGATGGTCACTGCCAGCGGGTAGCTCATCAGCTCGGCGGCGCTGACGCTGTTGTGCGCTGCCAAGGGGTGGCCGGCGCGGCAGCAGAAGTGCCAACGGCGCGGGCGCAGGCGGTGGGTGTGGTAGTCGGGGTTGGCTTCGAAGTGGCGGGTGTCGGCGACGAAGAATTCGAACTCTTCGCTGAGCAGGCGCTTGCTCAGGCTTTGCCAGTCGTCCACCTGGAACTGCACGCGGGCCTTGGGATAGCGCCCGATAAAACTGCCGATGGCACGTGGGACTAACCCAGCTGCCGGCGCCGGGCCGCAACCGAAGCGCAGTTCACCGGCTTCCAGGCCGTTGAACTGGCTGATTTCGTTGGCCAGTTGTTGTGCGCCGCTGACCAGGCGCCGTGCGTGCTCGAGCAGCACCTGGCCTTGCTTGGTGGGCGCCAGGTCTTTGCGGCCACGGTCCACCAGTTGGCAGCCGGCACTGTGTTCCAGGGCCTGGATGCGGCGGCTGAACGCCGACTGCGACAGGTTCACCGCCGCGGCTGCCGCGACGAAACTGCGCTGTTCGGCGAGGGCGATGAAGTGGCGAAGCTGGCGCAAGTCGATATGCATTTTTCACATCAAAAATATCCGGGAAATGCATTGGCTATGCATTACGTCGACTCCTTATAAAGGCTATCTCTTATGCAGTAAATGTTCGAAAAAACATAAATAAATAACCTTTAGGAATATGAGGCGACGAGTATTCCGGGGTTCTGGAGCCGCTTATGAGTCTGTTCAAGTCCTTGCCCCTGGCGATGTTGGTGGCCGGCAGTACCAGTTGGTCGCCGGCCCAGGCCGCTGAAAACCCCGCGCCTGCCGGCAAGGGCGAAAGCGCCAGTGGCCAACTGGAAACTGTCACGGTGACTGCCCGGCGGCGGACCGAAAGTGCCCAGGCGGTGCCGACGCCCATGAGCGTGGTCGGCGGCCAGGCCCTGGAAACCCAGCGGGTGTACCGCATCCAGGATTTGCAGCAACTGGTGCCCAGCGTCAACGTCGCCTATATGCATGCGCGCCAGTCCAGCGTGTCGATCCGTGGCCTGGGCAACAACCCGGCCAGCGATGGCCTGGAAGGCAGCGTGGGGCTGTATATCGACAACGTCTACCTGGGGCGCCCGGGCATGGCGGTGTTCGACCTGATGGACATCGAGCAGCTTGAGGTTTTGCGCGGTCCCCAGGGCACGTTGTTCGGCAAGAACACCACCGCTGGCGTGATCAATATCAGCACCCGCGCGCCGAGTTTTACCCCAGAGCGCAGCATCGAAACCTCCCTGGGCGAGGACGGTTATTTCCAGACCAAGGGTACGATTTCCGGCCCCCTGACCGATGAGCTGGCAGGGCGTTTCTCGGCCTATCGCACGCGCAGCGACGGCGACATCAAGAATGAACACGACGGCCATGATTTGAACGGCGGCTCACGCCAGGGCTTTCGTGGGCAACTGTTGTACAAGCCCAACGAAGCCTTCAACCTGCGCTGGATCGGCGACTACAACGAAGAAGACTCCAGCGCCGGCACCCGCGTGCTGTACAGCACCGGGCCGACCATTAATGGCACCAACCTGTATGAATCCCGCGCCAACGCGGCGGGCGCAACTTTGGTGGACGGCACTCATCGCAAGGTCAACCTGGACAACGACCAGCATGTCACGGTGTTCCAGGGCGGTACCTCGCTGGAAGCCAACTGGACGCTGCCCAGCGACTTCACCCTGACCTCGGTGAGTTCGTACCGCTGGTGGAATTTCACCCCGCGCAACGATGACGGCCTCAACGTACCAGCGTCGTATAACGCCGGGGTTTCGGTGGAAGATAAGCAGTGGTCCCAGGAGTTTCGCCTGGCGTCGCCCAGCGGTGGTTTCTTCGATTACGTACTCGGCGCTTACTACTTCGGCTCTGACCTGGATAACAAATCCTTTGCCTACTACGGGCCCAAGGCTGATATCTGGAACGGCACGCCCGCCGGTGCGTTGAGCAATGTGAGCAGTGTGGGCAACGGGCACATCCGCACTGACAGCTTCGCGTTGTTCGCCCAAGGCACCTGGCACCTGACCGAGCGCCTGGATTTCACCGCCGGTGTGCGCGGCACCTACGAAGAGAAAAGCGCCTGGGTCACGCGCAATGCGCCGGTCGGTGGCGCGGCGGTCAGCGGGGCTGCCGCCACGGCGCGGCGTGGGCGTACCGGGGCCTATGATTCGGGCGACCTGTCGCAATACAGCGCCACGCCGTCGGGGCTGCTCAACCTCAGTTATCACTTCAATGAAAACCTGCTGGGCTACGCGACGCTGTCCCATGGCGAGAAGTCCGGTGGTGTGAACCTGGCGGTGGGGTCTGCGCCAACAGCCGGAGCCGACTCGTTGCTGATCGGCACCGAGCGCGCCAACAACGCCGAGCTGGGCTTCAAGAGCACGTTGTGGGACCGGCGCCTGCAGCTCAATGCCAACCTCTTTTGGACCCAGGTCAACGGCTACCAGACCAACGCCTACGACCAGGACAACCGCGTGCAGTACCTGACCAACGCCGGCTCGGTGCGCTCGCGGGGCGTGGAAGTGGAAAGCACCCTGGTGCCGATCAATGGCCTGACCCTGAACATCAACGGCTCCTTCAATGACGTGACGTACCTGTCTTACAAGGATGCGCCATGCCCGCCGGAAACCAGCCTGCGTCCCGGTGCGCCGGCGTCCTGCGACTTGAGCGGCCATCAGGTAGTGGGCGCCTCCAAGTGGATCGCCAACGCCCACGGCGAGTACAAGTGGAACCTGGCGAACGGCTTCGAACCCTACGTCACCGCCAGCTACGCGTTCCGTTCCAAGGCGGTGGGCACGGTGGAAGATTCCGACTACGGGCAGATCCCGGCGTATGCGGTGGTCAACCTGTCGACCGGTTTGCGCGGCGACTATGACCAAGGGCAGTGGGATGTGTCGCTGTGGCTGAAAAACGCCTTCGACAAAACCTACTACACCACCCTGTGGACCGGCGGTAACGGCGGTTACGAGGGCCTGCTGGGCACGCCGCGTACCCTAGGCGTGACTGGGCGCTACGACTTCTAGATCAGTGCGATAGGTGGCCGGGCTGAACACCCGCGTCACCAGCAGCATCGCCACCGCCGTCACCGTCAGCACCACCCAGGCACTGACAAAGTGGCCGGTAAGATCGCGCAACCAGCCGGTCAGCCATGGCGAAATCGCATTGATCAAAAAGCCCACGCCTTGCACGAACGCAGCCAGTTGCCCGGCTTGGCGGGGGTCGCGATGGTGGTCGAGGGTCAGCAGCAGGCTCAGGGCAAAGCACGCCCCTAACCCGAAGCCGCACAAGGCCACCCATAGGTGAGGATATTCCTGCGGCGCAATGATCAGGCCCAGGTAGCCAATGGTTTGCGCCAACAGGCTGATGCTGAGCAATGGACGACGGTCGATACCGCGTTGCGCCAGCACCGGCATCAGCAGGGCGGCAGTCACCTGAAAAATCGTCATGAACGCCAGCAATGAACCGCTGGGCAGCACGCCCCAGCCCAGTTGCTGATAGTAGGCGGGCAGCCACGCGACCATGCTCATATAGCCGCAATTGACCAGGCCGAAATACAGCGCCAGCAGCCAGGCGCGGCGGTTGCGCAAGCCCTTGAACGCAGGCGCCTGCTGTGGGTTTCGCGCCGCGCCCAGCGGCAGCCAGGCCCATAGCAGCAACGCCCCCAGCGCCGGCAGGAGCCACACACCCAATCCCGCCTGCCATTGCTGAAAGTGCGTGGCCACCACCGGGCTGAGCAGCGCCGCCAGCCCACCGCCGGCCATCAGTGAGGCCGAGTACACCCCCATTGCCACCGGCACACGGTGATGGAATTCGCGCTTGATCATCGCCGGCACCAGCGCCTGGATCAGCGCCACGCCCGCGCCGCCGAGCAGCGCAGTGACCAGCAGCGCCGAAGCCTGGCCCATCAGCCAGCGCGCCAGGCACGCCAGTAGAATCATCAACAAGCCCAGGGCGATGCCGCGCCGTTCGCCCAGGCGAGCCTCCACGCGCACGCCCACCAGTGCCACCAACCCCATGCAGATCACCGGCAGGCTGGTGAGCAAGGCACTGCTCTGAAAGCTCAAGCCGGTGGCCTGGCGAATCTCACCGAGCAAGGGGCTGATGGAGCTGAGGATGGGGCGCAGGTTCAGGCCAAGCACCACCAGCAGGCCCCAGCCGGCAAGTCGTCCGGCGAGTGTCGTGTTCAGCGTCATGGAAGGCAGGGTCCGCGTGGGCAAAGGGGGGATGAGTATGGCGAGGCGCCAAGGTATGCTGAAATTAAATATAACCATGCCAACCAGTGGCAAACGCAATGGTGATGAGTGTGTTCGATCCCGTGTTGTTGCGCAGCTTTGTCGCCGTGGTGGACTGCGGCAATTTCACCCGCGCCGCCGAGCGCCTGCATTTGACCCAGTCTACCGTCAGCCAGCAGATCCGCCGCCTGGAAGACGTGGTGACGTGCCAGTTGCTCGATCGCGACCAGCGCCGTGTGGTGCCCACCACTGAGGGTGAACGTCTGCTCGCCTATGCCCGGCGCATCCTGGCGCTGCATGAAGAAGCCGCTGATGTGCTGATCAACCAGCAAAGCGACGGCGTATTGCGCCTTGGCGTGCCGGAGGATTTTGCTGCCGAGCGCCTGATGCCTTTGCTCTCGGCGTTCGTCGTGGCTTATCCACGGGTTCGATTGGAAGTCACCAGCGGGCTGGGCCCCGAATTGCAGCGTCAGTATCGGGGCGGTGAGTTTGACGTGTTGCTGGTCAAGCAGATGGGCGACAGCGACGACTGTGTGGCGTCGTGGCCCGAGCCCTTGTATTGGGTCGACAGCCTCAGCACGCCGGCGCTGGGCCGTGACCCGCTGCCGCTGGTGGCCTTTCCGGTAGGTGGCCTGTATCGCAACGACATGCTGCACCATCTTGAGCGTGCTGGTTGGCGTTGGCGCATCGGCTATTGCAGCGCCAGCCTGGCCAGTGTGTGTTCGGCGGTGGCGGCAGGCTTGGGCATCAGTTTATTGCCGGAGCGGGTGTTGCAACCCGGCCATCGCATACTCGGCCCGGAAAGTGGCCTACCGCCGGTACACGGCGTGCGACTGGCCTTGTATGGCCGCAGTGGCCTCGGTGCGGCAGGGCAGACATTGCTGAGTGAATTGCTCGCGTTATGCGCTGGAAACCCGCACTGACCGATACCTTTGCCGAATATTTTGCATGCCTTGAAAGCATCGAAAAATGGCCGCTGGGCGCCAGGCCACGACGGACGCGGGCTGGCGCCGGATGGTCGTCCTGATTATTCAATTTTGATCTATGTATAACTTTAAAGATTACTTTAAGAGATAAGTGTGTGGCCCCGATGATTCAGCCCTAGACGGCCCTGCATACAGGCCGTCGGTTTTCAAAACCGCAGGGAGTGAATCAATGGGCAATGTCCAGACCGCCGCCAGTGCACACGAGGCGCTGTGGCGCCAGGCACCGAGTGGTGAGTTGGTCGACCTTGGCCGGCCGCACCGCGCGCCGTTGGGGCAATTGCGTCTGCAAAAGACTCCGAAGCGTTTCTCCAGCCGCCGCGAAGGCATTCTGCTGGGGCTGCTGGTGTTGGCCTTGCATGGCGCGGTGATCTATTGGGTAAGTCAGAAGCCCACGCCGGTGCTGCCGATTGTGCCGCCGGAAATTCCGCCGATGACCATCGAGTTTTCCCAGCCGGCACCGCCGCTGGTTGAGCCGCCACCGCCAGCACCGCCGCCCGTGGTCGAGCCACCACCACCGCCGGTGGTGGATGAGTTGGCCGCCAAGCCGGCGCCACCCAAACCAGTTCCCAAACCCAAGCCCGCGCCTAAACCTGCGCCCAAGCCTGTACCCAAAGCGGTCGAGCCGCCACCAGTGCCAACACCACCGACGCCAGCACCCGCCGCTGCGCCAGTGCCCGTGGCGCCCGCGCCGGTGACACCCGCGTCGGCCAACGCCGCGTACCTGAAAAACCCGGCGCCGGAATACCCGTCACTGGCTCAGCGTCGCGGTTGGGAAGGCACGGTGTTGCTGCGCGTGCAGGTGCTGGCCAGCGGTAAACCGGGTGAGATCCAGGTGCAAAAAAGCAGCGGTCGCCAGCAGTTGGATGACGCGGCATTGGCGGCGGTGAAACGCTGGAGTTTCGTGCCGGCCAAGCAGGGCGATGTGGCCCAGAACGGCTGGGTCAGCGTGCCCATCGATTTCAAGATTCATTAATTATTCAGCGGCGCAGAGGGAAAACATCATGGCATTGGCATCTCCACTTGAATCCATCGAAAGCGCGGTGATCTGGCTGCTGGTGGCCTTTTCAGTCGCTACCTGGGGCCTGGCCTTGCTCAAGGGCGTGCAGTTCGGTCGCCTCAAGGCCCAGGATCGCAAGTTCCACAAACAGTTCTGGGCGGCATCGAGCCTCGATGCTGCCGCAGAACTCGCCGAAACCCAGCCCGGCGCCGCTGCGCGTGTGGCCCAGGCCGGTTACGCGGCGATCCAGGTGGGTGACGCCAGCCATGCTGCGGATTTGAGCCAGGCAATCAACCATCAAGATCGCCTCGAACGTGCCCTGCGCCAGCAGATCGTGCGTGAGCGTCGCTCCCTGGAAACCGGCCTGGCCGTGGTCGCCAGCATCGGCAGCACCTCGCCGTTTATCGGCCTGTTTGGCACCGTGTGGGGCATCATGGAAGCGCTGAAGGGGATCAGCGCCGCCGGGTCCGCCAGCCTGGAAACCGTAGCAGGCCCGATCGGGGCGGCGTTGGTCGCGACCGGCGTGGGGATCGCCGTCGCGGTGCCTGCGGTGCTGGTCTACAACTATTTCCTGCGTCGCCTGAAGCTGACGGCGGCAGACCTGGATGACTTTGCCCACGACTTCTACAGCCTGGCGCAGAAAAACGCGTTCCGCGTGCTGCTGCATCCGACGTTGGCCAAGGCCAGCGCCGGCAGCCCGCAGAAAGTAAAGGAGGCGTCCTGAATGGCCTTCTCCACGCAAGACAGCGATGAGGTGCTGAGCGAGATCAACGTCACGCCGCTGGTGGACGTGATGCTGGTGCTGCTGGTGGTGTTCATCGTCACCGCGCCGCTGTTGACCAACTCCATCCCGATCAACCTGCCCAAGACCCAGGCCGTGGCGCCGGTTGAGCAGAAAGACCCGCTGGTGGTGAGCATTGACGGCGCAGGCAAAGTGTTTATCAACAAGGACGCCATCGAGCCGGACCTGCTGGAATTCAACCTGCAGGCGGCCAAGGCCAAGGACCCCGATGTGCGGGTGCAACTGCAGGCGGACGACGGGGTGAATTATGGCGAAGTGGCGCGCGCCATGGCCTCGATCGAGCGCGCAGGGATTACCAAGTTGTCGGTGATCACCGCGCGTTAGTTTCAAAAGAATTCGACAGTTTTTGGGCCGCTTTCCTTGGCAGGGTGCGGCCTTTTTTTATTTAAGGGCTACGTTTTTACAGATGTTGCATAGGTAAAGAATTTACATGTTTGCGAGCGTGCAATTTTCGGGAGCATGCTTATGCTGGTCGGCGCATGGAGTGATTTAATTAATGGAGTAATACATGTCTATACGGTTTCCTGTTCAAGTGGTGAGCACGTTCGTTAATCCGCCTGTAGAGGTTGAAAAGCCTGAAGAAAAGCCTCCCGTAATGGCATCTTCAAACTATCGAGCGCCGGGTCTCAAACATCCATCGGCCTGTATCTTGCCCTCGCTGGCTGATTATAAGAGAAAAAATAGTGTATTGCAGGGTGCTCAAGCAAATCCTGCGCCAGGCGGCGTCAGTTCGGTATTGAAGAAAAATACGGATTTGGAAACTTATATCAGCAAGCATTCCTCCGACTTTGTAACGCCAGAAAAAGAAATTTCCAGCATTTTAACTGAAAAGATAAAACAGCAATGGGGCGTGGATGTTGACCCTGATAAGACCTATCTGGTGACATTTAAAAGTGACAGTGAAGATGAAAAGGAAGTAGTGGAAAAAATCACCCTGACACAAGCGGCATTGAAAAACAGGCAAGATGTAACGATTGAAGATAATGAAAACTGGTTTGTAAAAATTGGCAAATACTTTTCGCCAGTGGTGTATGTGTACAACAAGATCGACGGCTGGGTGCAGGAAGCAAACAGTCGCCAAGGTATTTATCGGGAACCCAGTGTGCCGGGCGATGCGCCGTATAATGCCGACACTCGCATGTCCATACCGGTAGATGGCTTCAAGTCATTAGTCTGGGATACAGACCGGACCAGCATGTATAAAAAAACCCTGGATGGGTTTTGGGACAAACACACCGACTCTTATGCGGCATTGAGTAAAATCTCCTTTGTCAAAGCCATCAATCTGCAGCGCCTGGAAGGGACCCTTGGCCCTGCCGAGACGGCACTCGCCCAGCGTGCGTTGGGGCCTGTGGCGCAAAAGGATTGGTCCGAGCTGACGGTCCAGGACTTTAAAGAGGCTGCCGTGAAGGACCCGGACCTGGACATCGGCTTGCTGAGCATCAATGGGTTTGAGTCGACCGACTTGATGTGCGTGACCGACCGGAAAACTCAGTTGACATTGCTTTACATCCCGGGCAACTCCTCGCCCATACATCGTTTCGATAACCCGCAACAAATAAGCAATTGGCTGGCTAAGCAAGCCAGTGATCCGGCAAAGCGCGAATCCTTATTGTCGCACTTTTCGCTGGAGGACCAGGCCGAAAGGATTTTTTCGGACGGTGTACGTCAAACCTTGGTGGGGATGGGCACCTGGTCTGATCATCAGGCGGCCGGGAGGTCTATCCTTGGCACGCTCAACGGCTGGGTGCCGGAGCGCTACGTTTCGGTTGATCCGATAAGCAACGACCCTTTTGAAGCCATCAAGGTTCGACAAAAGGCGCGGTCGTATTCGGATGCGCAAAATGCGATTGTCAGTGACGGTGACTACAACAAGAACAAGGCCCTGCAGCTTGTTGAGGAAGCCACGAAGGTCGCCATGTTCATGACGCCGCTGGCATTGGTGATGCCGGAGGTAGCAATAGCCCTGGATGTTTTCTTCCTGGCTGCCGGCGCCACCCAGGCAGGTATCGGCATTGACGATGCCGTCAAAGGTAAAGCGACAGCCTCTGACCGTATCGTTTTTGGGGTGTTGAACGCTGTACCGCCATTAGCCACACATGCTGCGGCGCCGCTTGCGAAAGTGACCGGGCGGATGGCCGGCGGTGGCCTGGCAACAGAGGTGGATGCCGCCGCCCAGGCGCCCGCTCAAGTGAATAAACAAGGCCGCCCGTTCTTCAACCCGCCACGACATGTGAACGGGCATATTGGGTACCCGATGAGTCCCGTTTCGACACCGGCGATCCTTGACGAATTCACGGTTCCCATGGACGGTGTCCATCAAATGTTCTCTAAAGACTACATGGTTTATGTGGGTCAATACGGCACGAAAGTCACGTATGACATACAGGCAGGCCTTTGGCGCGGGCTTAGAGAAAATGGTCAAGTCAATGACCTGTTTTATTGGCGTGACGGTCGAGGAGCATGGCAAGCGGGTTCAAAGGCCGAAGCGGTTGTCGGAAGCAAAAACACCCCGGCTTCCATCATAACTAAGACCCTCAAGCTACCGCGGTTGCCGTCGCTGCCGTCGGGTGCGACAGAAGTGCCCAAGGTGATCCACTATTTTTGGGCCGGTAATGAAATACCAGAGCACTTGCTCGAAAATATCGTGGAAAATTCCAGAAAAAGTCCTGGTTATAAGTCAATCGTTCATGTGGATGCCAATGATGCAGATACGTTCCAGAAAATAAAGGCGGCGCTGGATCACAAAGTCGGTGGGCTTGAAGTGCATAACTTGAAGGAAGATGAAGCCTTTCAAGCGCTGAATGCTGGAAAGTATGGGGAGATGTATCAGTATTTTCGTTCAGGGCAAGGGCAGAATTTATCTGCATCATCGGACGTGATGCGCGTGGCCTTGATGAAGAAATACGGTGGCATTTACCTGGATACGGACGATACATTAGAGTTTAACGTGGGAGAGGTCACGCTGAAAGCCACGGCCAATGATATTCTGTTGAACTCGCCAGTGACTTATGCAGCCACAGACTTTGAAGGGTTTAATACCAGCAATTTTGCAAGTCATCCGGGCAATCCGTTATTTGATAAGATTTTAGAGGAGTCATATCAGCGGTATAAAGCCAACGAATCTTGGTTTACCAATCATCGACCTTTCCTTGAGGAGGGGGCGACCGCCGCAGAACAGCAGGCTTATAAGGCGTATGAAACGAAGATATTCGAGGTCACCGGGCCGAGAATGTTTGGTGATGTATTGGAGCAAGAAGAATATGGGATGTTTCCGATCATTAATGAGCTTACAGAACTCATGAGTGCGCGTCTTTTATTGCCTCAGGATTATGCAAAACACTACATGAAGGTTCACGATTTTTATATGCCAATGAGTAATAAATTTGGCGTCACCATCGGCGCAGAGCACTCCATGCATCATTCGCGTTGAGTCGGCAAAGCGTGGCGAGCCACTAGCAGTGGCTTGCGTGAATCCACCGGCTGACAGTCTGCGCTGTCGCTATCGCCCCTGGCACCTGGGTGAAGAGGGGGCGATGGTTGAGCATTGACAGATTTCGGAAAATATAAATTCCATATGGTTATTAATAAATTCCTTTTTATTCCTTATTTGGTTGTTGAGCGGCCCCTATACTGGTCAGCAACGTTAAACGCTGCAGGAGGGCACACCCATGCACAGCGAGTCGATTCGTTATCTGATCGTGCCGGGCTGGCAAGGATCGCCAGAAGATCATTGGCAAACCCATTGGCAGAACAGCTTGCCCAACAGCGCGCGGGTGGAGCAAGCCGATTGGCTGACGCCCCGTCGCGAGGACTGGGTCGCCGCGCTGGCTGAGGCCATCGCCGCCGATAGTACGCCGGTCATCCTGATCGCCCACAGCCTGGGTTGCATCACCGTGGCCCACTGGGCCGCTACCGCTCCCGTGCAGGTCTTGCGGCAGGTGCGCGGCGCATTGCTGGTAGCCCCTGCGGATGTCGAGCGCCCTGCATGTGCGCCCGCCCTGCGTAACTTCGCACCGATTCCCACCGATTTGTTGCCATTCCCCAGCCAGGTGGTCAGCTCCGACAACGACAGTGCCGTGAGCGCCCACAGGGCTCTGGAACTGGCGCGCCAGTGGGGTGCCGAAGCCGGCATCCTCTCGGGTGCCGGGCATATCAATGTGAAGTCCGGCCACCGGCGCTGGGAGCAAGGGTTTGCTTACCTCTACCGCCTGCAACATCGCCTCGAGCACCACGCTAGGCGCAGCGCCTAATATTTTTCAACGCCCCGTCCCTGTGTGGATTGGGGCGGGAGCCTGCCATGAGTCTGCATGAAACCTTCGGCCAGCCGCTGCTGACCTTTCCCGATGCTGAAAAAAGCCCGTTGAGCATCCGCGCCAAGGCGCTGGTGTTCGTTGACCCACGCTCACGCCAACTGCGTGAAGAGTTGGAAAGCCTTGCGCCGCGCGCCTTACCCGTACTGATTCGCGGTGAAACAGGCAGCGGTAAAGAATTGCTGGCGCGGCACATCCACCGTGGCAGTGACCGCACTGGCCTGTTTGTCTCGGTCAACTGTGGCGCCATCAGCCCCACCTATGCCGATGCCGAGTTGTTCGGCTATGCCGCCGGTAGCCACAGTGGCGCGGCGAGCAGCCGGGCGGGCTGGTTCGGCTCGGCCAATGGCGGCACCTTGTACCTGGATGAGATTGGCGACTTGCCGCTGCCGATCCAGGTGAAATTGCTCGCGGCCCTGGAAAACCACGAAGTCACCCGTGTCGGTGCCCATCAGCCGAGCCCGGTGGATGTGCGCCTGGTGGCCGCCACCAGCATCGATCTGGCGCAGGCCGTCGCCGTGGGTAAGTTCCACGAGCGTCTGTTCCGTTATTTGAGTGAGGGTCGGTTGGACCTGCCGGCGTTGCGCGAGCGGGTGGGGGATATCTTGTCCCTGGCCGAGTATTTCCTCGGCATCTACAGCCAGCGCCTGGACCTGCCGGTGCCACTGATCAGCGACGCCGCCCAGCAGGTGCTGGAACGCCACACGTGGCCGGGCAATACACGCGAACTGGAAAACGTCATTCACTTTGCCTTGTTGGTGAGCAGTGGCGATGAAATCTTGCCCGAGCATTTGAACTTGCCGACGGCGGGTTCACCGCTGGAGCAAGTGCGACGAATTTTTGCCAGCGCCAGCCCAGCCGAGCAGGAATCGGTGCGTAAATTCCTGTATGAGCAAAATGGAATATCAACGTGAATAAAAGATATTGTTCGGGAATAAAAAATCTAGGTATTGTCCTTCCCACGCCGCGATAGCACTTCGCTGGCACCTCACATAAAAACGGTCGTTAGAAGGACATTCCATGAAAAAGGTTCTGTTGTTTACCGCTCTGGCGGCTGCCCTGACTGCCGGCTTCGCCCAGGCCAACGAGAAACTGGTGGTGGCCGCTACGCCGATCCCGCACGCCGAAATCCTCGAGCTGATCAAGCCGACCCTGGCCAAGGAAGGTGTGGACCTGCAGATCAAAGTCTTTACTGACTACGTGCAGCCGAACGTGCAAGTCGCTGAGAAACGTCTGGACGCCAACTATTTCCAGACCCTGCCGTACCTGGAAAACTTCAACAAGGGCAAGGGCACCAACCTGATTACCGTGGTGGGCGTGCACGTTGAGCCCTTCGGCGGCTACTCGAAAAAGATCAAGAAAATCGAAGATCTGAAAGACGGTGCCACCGTGGCGATTCCGAACGAGGGCTCCAACAGCGGCCGCGCCTTGTTGCTGCTGCAAAAGGCCGGTGTGATCACCCTTAAAGACCCGACCAACGCCTTGGCTACGCCGAAAGACATCGCCAGCAACCCGAAGAACCTGAAGTTCAAAGAGCTGGAGTCGGCCCTGTTGCCACGGGTGCTGGATCAGGTTGACCTCGACCTGATCAACACCAACTACGCCCTGGAAGCTGGCCTGAACCCGGCCAAGGACGCGCTGATCATTGAAGACGCGAAGTCGCCATACGTGAACTTCCTGGTGGCGCGCCCGGACAACAAGGACAGCGATGCTATCCAGAAGTTGGCCAAGGCCCTGACCAGCCCGGAAGTCAAAGCTTTCATCGAGAAGAAGTACAACGGCGCGGTGGTGCCAGCGTTCTGATGTAAGCCAAAACCCCTTCAAGGTTTCAACGCCGACGGCTACTACAGCGTCGGCGTTTTTTTATCTGAGAGTACATTCGAAACTGTGGGGACTTGCTCCCGTGACGGCCTGACAGCCGACGCTTATCTACCTGACGCGCCGCAGTCCAAATGTGGGAGCTGGCTTGCCTGCGATAGCGGCAACGCTTATCTACCAGACACCCCACGATCCAACTGTGGGAGCGGGCTTGCTCGCGAAGGCGGCCTGACAGTCAACACGGTTGGATTGTGTACATATCCATTGCTGCGGTAACGGCCACTTGGGGTTCCGCCCTGACGGCGGCTCACTTTTGAGAAGCGCAAAAGTAAGCAAAACGCTCTTGCCCCACCACTCGGCACCTCGCTTAGGCTCGGTGTGCCCGTAATCCGCCAGTGATTTGGGGGGCCGCCGCCACGCGCCATCCATGGCGCGGGGCGGCTAAACCGGCATCCCTGCCGGTTTACCCCCCAAATCCCTGTCGAATTCCGGCCAGCGTGGTTTAACGGGGCGCCTGAGATCAAGATCACAAGCAGATCAAGATCAAGAGCGACTCGCTTCGCATCGTGGTTACCGGTGGGTGCGGCGAACTGCACAGTTGTGTAGATACCTATGACCATCGCAGGCAAGCCAGCTTCCACAGAGGTTAGGTTTTTGAGTGATATCAATATGCTATTTTGGTATTTAAAATTTGATTTTTATACCTTTAAAGTTCGCGCTAGCTGACGTTATCCACGTCGGCACGGACTGCGCTCGCGGCATTACCCATGCGGCGATATGGACTGCACATGACCTTCGATTTCGCTTTTATCCTCAGCACCTTGCCGGCGTTTCTCAAGGCCGTGGGTGTGACGCTGCAAGTCGGCTTGATCGCTATTGCCACGTCTTTGCTGGTGGCGCTGATCAACGCCGCGCTGCTGGTGTTTCGCACGCCGTACCTGTCGCGTCTGGTAGCGCTGTATGTGGAGCTGGCGCGTAACACGCCGCTGTTGATCCAACTGTTCTTCGTCTACTTCGCGCTGCCGGCCCTGGGGTTCAATATTTCCGGGTTCTGGGCGGCGATTATCACCATGACCTTTCTGGGCGGCGCCTACCTCACCGAGGTGCTGCGCGCCGGTGTGGAAGCGGTGCCGCTGGCGCAGATCGAGTCGGGCAAGTCCATTGGCCTGTCCGACTGGCAGCTGCTGCGCCATGTGATTCTGCCTCAGGCCGGCATCCTCAGCTTGCCGGCGTTGTTCGCCAATTTCATTTTTCTGCTCAAGGAAACCACGGTGGTTTCCGCCGTGGCGGTGCCGGAGATTCTCTACACCACCAAGAGCTACATCGCTCTCTACTACAAGACCTACGAAATGCTCGCCGTGCTGACGCTGATTTGCGTGCTGTTGTTCCTGCCGTTGTCGCTGTTGCTCAGCCGCCTGGAAAGGAGGCTCCAGCATGGCCAGTTCGGGTCTTGAGTTGCTTTGGGTGTCGTTGCCGCAACTGGGCAAGGGCGCTGCGCAAACCCTGTCGATTTCGTTTTTGAGCATCGCCTTCAGTACGGTGGGCGGCGTGCTCTACGGCGTGCTGCGCACCTTGAATAACAAGGCGATCAACGGCGTGCTGCGGGTCTACCTGGAACTGTTCCGCGCCATTCCGGTGCTGGTGTGGTTGTACCTGCTGTTTTTTGGTGTGCCGATCTTCTTCGGCCTGAGCATCCCGAGTTTCTGGTGCGCGGTGCTGGTGCTGTCGTTGTGGGGTGCCAGCGAGGTGGGCGAAGTGGTGCGTGGCGCGCTGCATTCGTTGCCCCGTGGCCAGCGCGAAGCGGGCCTGTCGATTGGCCTGTCCGGCCCACAGTTGTACGGCTATGTACTGCTGCCCCAGGCCCTCAAGCGCATGACGCCGCCGACCATCAACGTGTACACGCGCATCATCAAGACCAGCTCCCTGGCGGTGCTGATCGGCGTGGTGGATGTGATCAAGGTCGGCCAGCAAATCATCGAGCGTACCTATGAGTCGGTATTGATCTACGGCGCGCTGTTCCTGTTTTTCTTCTTTATCTGCTACCCGTTGTCAGCCGCCTCCAAGGTGCTGGAACGGCGCTGGGCCCAAGCATGAGCGCATTGATCGAGTTCCAGGGTTTCAACAAATTCTTCGGCGAGACGCAGGTACTCAAGGGCATCGACCTGAGCGTGCAAAGCGGCGAGGTAGTGGTGATCCTCGGCCCCAGCGGTTGTGGCAAAAGCACTTTGCTGCGTTGTTTGAACGGGTTGGAAGTGGCACACAGCGGCAGTCTGCGGTTTGCAGGCCTTGAGCTGCTGGATAAAACCACCGACTGGCGCCAGGTACGCCAGGCCATCGGCATGGTGTTCCAGAGCTACCACCTGTTCCCGCACATGAGCGTGCTCGACAACATCCTGCTCGGCCCGCTGAAAGTGCAAAAGCGCGACCCCCGCGAGGCCCGTGAGCAGGCGCAAAAACTGCTGGAGCGCGTGGGCCTGGCCGACAAGCGCGACGCCTTCCCACGCCAGCTTTCCGGCGGCCAGCAACAACGCATCGCTATCGTGCGCTCGTTGTGCATGAACCCCCAGGTCATGCTGTTTGACGAAGTCACCGCGGCCCTCGACCCGGAGATGGTCAAGGAAGTGCTGGAAGTGATCCAGGACCTGGCCCGCGATGGCATGACCCTGCTGATCGTCACCCACGAAATGGCCTTCGCCCGCGCCGTCGCCGACCGCGTGGTGTTTATGGAGGCTGGTCGCATCCTCGAACACAACACCCCCGAGGCATTCTTTACGAACCCGCAGACCGCACGCGCGCAGCAGTTCCTGGAGAAGTTCTCCTTTGTTTCAACACTGCCCAAAAAGATCAAGGAACTGGAGCTGATATGAAAAAGTTACTGCTGCCACTGTTTGCCGTCGCCTTGCTGGCCGGCTGCGATAAAAAGGCCGAAGAGCCGGTAAAACCCGCGGCTGTGAGCTACATCGACAAAATCAAAGCGCGGGACAAGCTGATTGTCGGCGTGTTTACCGACAAGCCGCCGTTCGGTTTTGTGGACGAAGCCGGTCGCTATGTCGGCTTCGATACCGACATTGGCCGGCAATTCGCCAAGGACCTGTTGGGCGACGAAAACAAGGTGGAATTTGTCGCCGTGGAACCGGCCAGCCGCATTCCCTTCCTGCAAAGCGACAAGGTCGATCTGATTCTCGCCAACATGACCGTGACGCCTGAACGCAAGGAAGCGGTGGACTTCACCAACCCCAACCTGAAAGTCGCGGTGCAGGCCTTGGTGCCGAATGACAGTGCGGTGAAAAGCCTGGACGACCTGGCAACCCGCACCACCATCGTCACCACCGGCACCACGGCGGATATCTGGCTGACCAAGAACCACCCGGACTGGAAACTGCTCAAGTTCGAGAAGAACTCCGAGTCGCTGCAGGCGCTGTCGGCGGGCCGTGGTGATGCGTATGCGCAGGATAATCTGGTGTTGTTCAGCTGGGCCAAGCAGAACCCAGGCTACCGCGTGCTGGAAGAGAAGCTGGGGGATGAAGCGCCGATTGCCCCGGCGGTGAAGAAGGGCAATACCGAGCTGCGTGACTGGGTGAATGCCGAGCTGGCGAAGTTGGGCGAGGAGAAGTTTCTGCTCAAGCTTTATGACCAATATGTGCGTAAAGAGCTGAGCGACGACACCAAGCCTGAGAGTGTGATTGTTGAAGGCGGTAAGTGGCAGGGCTGATTCCAGGTTTGTGTGTTGCCTGATCTACCGCTTTCGCGAGCACGCCCGCTCCCACATTTGGAATGCATTCCAACCTGTGGGAGCGGGCTTGCTCGCGAAGAGGCCAGTACAGTCACCGCCTACTCCGGCCAATGCCACGCCGGCGCATCCAAAATGCCCTGCCCCACAATCCGCGTTTCCCCCATCACCTTCTCCAACACAATCGAATTACATTCTTCATCCTGCTGCAACGCCGCAATCAATCGGCTGGCATGGCTCACCACCCATACCTGGCACTGCTTCGAGGCCTGGATAATCAAGCGCGCCAGTGCCGGTAACAAGTCCGGGTGCAGGCTGGTCTCCGGCTCGTTCAGCACCATCATGGTCGGCGGCCTTGGCGTCAGCAGCGCGGCGATCAGCAGCAGGTAGCGCAGGGTGCCGTCCGACAGTTCCGCCGCCGACAACGGGCGCAGCAAACCTTCCTGATAGAACTCAATGGCAAAGCGTCCGCCCTGCAAGGGTTCGATATGCAACCGTGCGCCGGGGAAGGCATCACTGACCGCGTGCTGCAACGCCTCGACATCGCCCACTTCGCGAATCGTCTGTAACGCGGCCGCCAAGTCCCGACCGTCGTGATGCAGCACCGGCGTGCGCGTGCCTAATTGCGGCTGGCGTACCGGCGCATCCACATCGCTGCGAAAGTGATCATAAAAACGCCAGCCACGGATGCTTTCCCGCAGCAGCAACACTTCCGGCGAACCGCGCAGGCTGCCGACCTGATCGAACAGGCTGTGATAGTTGGGCGTGTGCTGGGCCAATACGTCCCAGGCGCGGCCATCACGGGCGCGTACCATCGGCCCCGAACGCTGCACCAACAGGCTGGCCGGGCGGTAGAGGGGGCCGGCCCAGATACATTCCTTTTTAATTTCCGGGTCCAGTTTGAACTCGCTGCCGGGAACCGGGATGGGCATGCCCAGGGAGATGGCGTAGCTGAAGTCCTCCCCGGCAAAGCCCAGGCGCAAGCGTTTGACGCCTTGGGCAACCACGGCCTCCACCGGTACTTCGCCATTGCGCATGCGCCGGCTGATGTTTTCCGGCCCGGCCCAGAATGTGGAATCCAGCCCGCCTTCACGGGCCAGCGCATTGATCACCCCGCCCTGGGCGGTTTCGGCCAACAGGCGCAGGGCGCGATACAGGTTGGACTTGCCGCTGCCATTGGGCCCGGTCACCAGGTTCAGCCGGTCCAGGGGCACCACCAATTTGTTGATCGAGCGGTAATTGGCCACCGCGAGGGTTTTAAGCATGTGTATTTAGTCAGCATGGGAACCATTGGAGTATGGGATCCTCCATGCAGATAAGGAACCCTGATCTAAGCTCACAGTCGCATACACACTTGAACGTCGGCATCACGCAAAAGGAGCCTGCATGGGCGGTCGCACCTCGACATTTATTTTCAGCCTTGGCCTCCTGGCGCTGCTCAGTGGCTGTGGCCAAGACAAGGCCGAGCCCAAGCAGCATTCACGGGTGTTCGTGCAAACGGTGCAGTCGGCGGATTTTGCCGCGGCGGTCACGTTGACCGGTGATATCCAGGCGCGGGTGCAAACCGATCTGTCCTTTCGCGTGGGAGGCAAGATCATCCAGCGCATGGTCGACGTGGGCGACCGAGTAACGGCCAGGCAAGTGCTGGCCAAGCTCGACCCCAAGGACCTGCAAACCAATGTCGATTCCGCCCAGGCTCAGGTTGT
The DNA here is from genome assembly GCF_002018845.1 of Pseudomonas sp. MF6394. Taxonomy (NCBI): domain Bacteria; kingdom Pseudomonadati; phylum Pseudomonadota; class Gammaproteobacteria; order Pseudomonadales; family Pseudomonadaceae; genus Pseudomonas; species Pseudomonas sp. MF6394. The sequence continues at coordinate 36,378 of NZ_MVOJ01000016.1, read as the reverse complement.
GGCTGAACAGGCGCGGGTCAAGCAGACCGCCGCCGCCTTCGTGCGCCAGGAAAAACTCTTGCCCAAAGGTTATACCAGCCGCAGCGAATACGACGCCGCCCAGGCCGCGCTGCGCAGCAGTCAAAGTGCCCTGGCCGCTGCCCAGGCGCAGTTGGCCAATGCCCGCGAACAATTGGGCTACACCGCGTTGATCGCCGATGCACCGGGGATCATCACGGCGCGCCAGGCCGAAGTCGGCCAAGTGGTACAAGCTACCGTGCCGATCTTCAGCCTGGCCCGCGATGGCGAGCGTGACGCCGTGTTCAACGTGTATGAGTCCTTGCTGGTGGAGCCGCCGCCCGACGCGCCGATTACCGTCAGCCTGCTGGACAACCCGAGCATCAAGGCCGTGGGCAAAGTCCGCGAAGTCACGCCCGCCGTGGCCGCCAATACCGGCACCGTGCAAGTGAAGATCGCCCTGCAAAGCCTGCCCAAGGGCATGGAGCTGGGCTCGGTGGTCAGCGCCACCGCCAATGGCCCGGCCAAGGCGAGCATCGAGCTGCCCTGGTCGGCGCTGACCAAAGACCTCAACGAGCCAGCCGTGTGGTTGGTGGACGGTGAAGGCAAGGCGCAGTTGCACAAGGTCATCGTGGCGCGCTACCTCACCGGCAAGGTGATCATCGGCGAGGGCCTCAACGGCGGTGAAAAAGTCGTGATAGCCGGTGGGCAATTGCTGCACCCCGGCATGGTCGTCGAAATCGCCCAACCCGGAGCGCAGCCATGAAACAACTGACGCTCATTGTCGCCGCCAGCCTGTTGCTGGTGGCCTGCTCCAAGGAAGAGGCGCCGCCCGAACCCATACGCCCGGTGCTGTCCATGGAAGTGAAGGCTGAAGATCAGGAAAGCCTCGGTCGTTTCGCCGGCACCATCCAGGCCCGCTATGAAAGCAACCTGGGTTTCCGCGTGCCTGGCCGCATCGCCCGCCGCGCCGTGGATGTCGGTGCCGAAGTGGAGAAGGGCGCCTTGCTCGCCGTGCTTGACCCCACCGACCAGCAGAACCAATTACGCGCTGCCCAGGGCGATCTGGCGCGGGTACAGGCGCAGTTCATCAACGCCCAGGCCAACGCTCGGCGGCAACAGGAACTGTTCAACCGTGGCGTCGGCGCACAGGCTCAATTGGATGTGGCCCAGACCGACCTGAAAACCACCCAGGCGACCCTCGACCAGGCCCGCGCCTCGGTCAATCAAGCCAAGGACCAGCTCAACTACGCCGAACTGCGCACCGACCACGCCGGCATCGTCACTGCCTGGAATGCCGAGGCCGGCCAGGTGGTCAGCGCCGGCCAGCAAGTGGTGACCCTGGCCCGTCCGGACATCAAGGAAGCCGTGATCGACCTGCCCGCCGGCCTGGCTGAACGTCTGCCTGCCGATGTGGTGTTCCTGGTCGCCGGCCAACTGGACCCCAGCGTGCACACCACCGCCGTGGTGCGTGAGATCGAGCCTCAGGCCCAAAGCGCCACGCGCACCCGTCGCGCACGCCTGAGCCTGGCCGAAACGCCGCCCGCGTTCCGCCTGGGCACGGCAATCAGCGTGACGTTGAGCACCGCCATCGCCCCGCGCATCGAACTGCCCCTGAGCGCCTTGCAGGAAGTCGATGGCAAGACCCGCATCTGGCTGCTCGACACCCAGAGCCAGACCGTGCAACCGCGTGAGGTCACGGTCATCAGCCGTGATGCCCACAGCGCCTTGCTCAATGGCAGCGTCAAACCCGGCGAGCGCATTGTCACTGCCGGCGTGAACAGCCTGAAACCCGGGCAAAAAGTCAAAATCGACGAGGACAGCCCGCGATGAAAGGGAGCTTCAACTTATCCGACTGGGCCCTCAAGCATCAGTCCTTCGTCTGGTACCTGATGTTCGTCGCGCTGCTGATGGGCGTGTTCTCGTACATGAACCTGGGCCGTGAAGAAGACCCCTCGTTCACCATCAAGACCATGGTGATCCAGACCCGCTGGCCGGGTGCGACCCAGGAAGAAACCCTCAAGCAGGTCACCGACCGCATCGAGAAAAAACTCGAGGAACTCGACTCCCTCGACTATGTGAAAAGCTACACCCGGCCGGGCGAGTCCACGGTGTTCGTGTTCCTCAAGGACACCACCAGCGCCAAGGCCATTCCGGAAATCTGGTACCAGGTTCGCAAGAAGATCGATGACATTCGCGGCACCTTCCCCCAGGGCTTGCAGGGGCCGTCGTTCAACGATGAATTCGGTGACGTGTTCGGCTCGGTGTATGCCTTTACCGGCGATGGCCTGTCGATGCGCCAGCTGCGTGACTACGTAGAGCAAGTGCGCGCCGAGATCCGCTCGGTGCCGGGGCTGGGCAAGGTCGAGATGATCGGCCAGCAAGACGAAGTGATTTACCTGAATTTCTCCACGCGCAAACTCGCGGCATTGGGGATTGACCAGCGCCAGGTCGTGCAAAGCCTGCAATCGCAAAACGCCGTGACCCCCGCCGGGGTGATCGAGGCGGGGCCCGAACGCATCTCCGTGCGCACCTCCGGGCAGTTCGCCTCGGAGAAAGACCTGGCCAACGTCAATCTGCGCCTCAATGACCGTTTCTATCGGCTGGCGGATATTGCCGACATCAGCCGTGGCTATGTGGACCCGGCGCGGCCGATGTTCCGCTTCAATGGCAAACCGGCGATTGGCTTGGCCATCGCCATGCAGAAGGGCGGCAATATCCAGTCGTTCGGCAAGGCCCTGCACGGGCGCATGGACGAGCTGACCGCCGACCTGCCGGTGGGCGTCGGCGTGCACAAGGTCTCCGACCAGGCCGAAGTGGTGGAAGAGGCTGTCGGCGGCTTCACCAGCGCATTGTTCGAGGCGGTGATCATCGTGCTGGTGGTGAGCTTTATCAGCCTCGGCATGCGCGCCGGGTTGGTGGTGGCGTGCTCGATCCCGTTGGTGCTGGCGCTGGTATTCGTGTTCATGGAATACAGCGGCATCACCATGCAACGCGTGTCGCTGGGCGCGTTGATCATCGCCCTCGGCCTGCTGGTGGATGACGCGATGATCACCGTGGAGATGATGATCACGCGCCTGGAAAAAGGCGAAACCAAGGAGCAGGCGGCGACTTACGCCTATACCTCCACGGCGTTCCCGATGCTCACTGGCACCCTGGTGACCGTGGCCGGCTTCGTGCCGATTGGCCTCAACGCCAGTTCGGCGGGCGAGTACACCTTTACCCTGTTCGCGGTGATTGCCGTGGCGATGCTGGTGTCGTGGGTGGTGGCGGTGCTGTTTGCGCCGGTGATCGGCGTGCATATCCTCAGCGCCAATGTGAAACCGCACAACGCCGAGCCGGGGCGCATTGGCCGTGCCTTCAATGGCGGCATGCTGTGGGCCATGCGCAACCGTTGGTGGGCGATTGGCATCACCGTGGCGCTGTTCGTGGCCTCGGTGTTCTCCATGCAATTTGTGCAGAACCAGTTCTTCCCGTCGTCGGACCGTCCGGAAATTCTCGTCGACCTGAACCTGCCGCAAAACGCCTCGATCAACGAGACGCGCAAGGCCGTTGACCGCCTCGAAGCGATCATCAAGGACGACCCGGACATCGCCCGTTGGAGCACCTACATCGGCCAGGGCGCGATTCGTTTCTACCTGCCGCTGGACCAGCAGCTGGAAAATCCCTACTACGCGCAACTGGTGATTGTGAGCAAAGGCCTGGAAGAGCGTGGCGCCCTGATCGCCCGCCTGCAACAGCGTCTGCGCGATGATTTTGTCGGCATCGGCAGCTATGTGCAGCCGCTGGAAATGGGCCCGCCGGTCGGGCGGCCGATCCAGTACCGCGTGTCCGGCAAAGACATCGACCAGGTGCGCAAGCACGCCATTGAACTGGCGACCTTGCTGGATCAGAACACCCACCTGGGCGAGATCATCTACGACTGGAACGAGCCGGGCAAAGTGCTGCGGGTGGACATAGCCCAGGACAAGGCGCGGCAATTGGGGCTGTCGTCGGAAGACGTGGCGCAGTTGATGAACAGCGTGGTCAGCGGCGCGGCGGTGACCCAGGTGCACGACGATATCTACCTGATCAACGTGGTCGGCCGCGCCGAAGATGCCGAGCGGGGCACCCCGGAAACCTTGCAGAACCTGCAGATCGTCACGCCCAACGGCACCTCGATTCCACTGCTGGCGTTTGCCACCGTGCGTTACGAGCTGGAGCAGCCGCTGGTGTGGCGCCGTGACCGCAAGCCGACCATCACTATCAAGGCCGCCGTGCGCGATGAGATGCAGCCGACCGACCTGGTCAAGCAGGTGGCACCGACCATCGAGAAATTCAGCGAGGGCTTGCCGGTGGGCTACAAAGTCGCCACCGGCGGTACCGTCGAAGAAAGTGGCAAGGCCCAGGGGCCTATCGCCAAGGTGGTGCCGTTGATGCTGTTCCTGATGGCCACCTTCCTGATGATCCAGTTGCACAGCGTGCAGAAGATGTTCCTGGTGGCCAGTGTCGCGCCGCTGGGGCTGATCGGCGTGGTGCTGGCGTTGATCCCCACGGGCACGCCCATGGGCTTTGTGGCGATCCTGGGGATCCTGGCGCTGATCGGCATCATCATTCGCAACTCGGTGATTCTGGTCACACAGATCCACGAGTACGAAGAGGCCGGCTACACGCCGTGGGATGCAGTGGTGGAAGCCACCGAGCACCGGCGCCGGCCGATCCTGCTGACGGCCGCCGCCGCGAGCCTGGGCATGATCCCGATTGCGCGGGAAGTGTTCTGGGGGCCGATGGCCTACGCGATGATTGGCGGGATCATCATTGCGACGTTGCTGACGTTGCTGTTTCTGCCGGCGCTGTATGTGGCCTGGTACAAGATCCGCGAGCCGAAACAGGAGCATCAGCCACAACAGGATTAATTCTGAGAGAGGACTGTCAGTTAAGCGCAGATCCCCTGTGGGAGCGGGCTTGCCCGCGAAGGCGGTGCGTCAGTCGCAGCATCTGTGACTGAACTGTCGCTTTCGCAGGCAAGCCAGCTCCCACACTTGGATCTTCATTCTGGTTGAGGCTGTGTGAAGCTTCTGAAAAATCCCCATGTCGTCCTGGCTCACTACTGCATGCTGTACCCTCTGGTCCTCATTCCAGACCCAGGTCGATCCTCATGCAGTGCCTGCGTTTCACCTTGCTGTTTTGCGCGTTGCTCCTTGCATCGCCTGCTTTCGCCGCCACCGTACTGGAAAACGCCTTATGGCGCGTCGAACTAGACCCCGCCACCCTGGCGCTGCGCGTGACACCCGCAGGCCAGGCCTCGGTGCAGGCCTCCAGCGGTGTGGCGGCGCATGCCGTCAGCCAATTGCAGAACACCCCCGACCAGGCCACTTGGCAATGGGACAACGGCGCCTATCGCCTGAGCGCCCGCCTGCAACAGCGCGACCTGGCCCTGACCATCAACGCCCGCGAGCCCGGTGAGTTGGCCCTGCTGCGCCAGCCCGCCGAGGCCATGGGGCGAGGGTTGATCTGGCCCTTGGCCGAGGGGCATTACGTGCCTGCCGGCAATGCCCTCTGGAAGGCGTTTCTGCTGGAGCGCGATGAGCTCAATACCACCCAGGACCTGAGCCTGCCGCTGTGGGGCTTGGATCACGCTGGCTTCACGTTGAACTGGTTATTGACCAACCCCTACAACAACCGCTTGCAATGGCACGCCGACGGCAACGGCCTGGCCCTCTCCGCGTCCCATGAGTTCACCCCGCTGGCGCCTGACGCGCCGATGACGCTGCGCCTGTACCTGGGCGATGCCGACCCGTTGGCCGGCGCCAAGCGCTACCGCCAGTGGCTGGTGGAGCAGGGCCGCTATGAACCGTTGGCGGACAAGCTGCGGCCAACACCCGACGCCCAGAAACTGCTGGGCGCCAGCCATGTGTACCTCTGGGACAACGGCCTGTTGGGTTTGGGCGATGTGCGTGATTGGCCAACATTGATCAAACGGCTGCGCAGCCATGAACTCAAGACGCTGATGGACAAAGAGAGCGCACAGCTGCTGGCGAAGCCCACTGCATTGAATCTCTATGAGCAAACCGTGCTGCTGCGCGGCCTCAATGCGGCGATCAACACCAAGGCCCGGCAGGCCTGGCAAGTGCAAGAGCCAGACATGACCCGCCTTGCCGCCCGCTATGGCGAGCTGCGCAGTGAACTGGCCGTCGACTTTGCGGGGGCCTTGAGTGACAGCCCGCAAACCTGGGGCAGTAGCGCCATTCAAACCCTGCGCGACGCTGGGCTGCAGCGTTTGCTGCTGACCTTGGGCGAAGGTTGGGAGGGTGGCCTGTGGCATCCCGAGGCGATTCGCGCCGGGGTGGAAGCCGGCTTTCTGATGGCGCCTTACGACTCCTATGAAACGGCCCTGTCCGCCACCGAAAATCCCGATTGGACCACTGCCCACCTAGGCGCCAAGGCCTATCGTGACTGCGCGATCGTGCTGAAAGACGGCAAGCTGAAAACCGGCTTCCAGAAGTCCGGCCACTACACCGACCCGCGTTGTGTGCGGCCGCTGCTGGAGGCGCGGGTGAAGGCGGTACACGCCAAGGCTGGCTTCAATGCTTGGTTTCTCGATGCCTACGCCACCAGCATGCTGTTCGACAGCTACCGCAGCGACGCCAGCATGACCCAGGCGCAAAACGCCGAGGGCAATATTGATGCCTCTCGCTGGATCAACACCGTGCCGAAGCTGGTCACAGGCTCCGAAGACGGCAACGCCATCACCGCCCAGGGCATCCTGTTCGCCCACGGCATGCAGACCCCGGTGATCGGCTGGGGCGACCGCGAGATGACCCAGGACCCGCAGTCGCCGTACTTCGTCGGCAACTGGTACCCAACCGAGCAACCGGCGGTGTTCTTCAAATCAGTGCCGTTGAAGGAGCCGTTTCGCACGGTGTATTTCGAGCCGACGATGCGCCTGCCGTTATACCAGGCGGTGTTCCATGGCTCGGTGATCACCACCCATCATTGGCTGTTCGACAGCCTCAAGCTGAGCAATGTGCGGGGCGACAATGAACTGACCCAACTGCTCTACAACGTGCCGCCGCTGTATCACCTCAGTGCGGCGACGCTCAAGGCGCGGCTGCCGATTATTCAGCGTCAGGACCGTTTTTTCCGGCCGTTGCACCAGCGCTTGGCGACCCAGGCGATGACTGATTTTCGCTGGCTGAGCGCAGACAAGCAGGTGCAGCAAACAACCTTTGCTGACGGGACGCGGTTGGTGGCGAATTTCTCGGCGGAGGAAAAACAGGGGTATGCCGGGCGCAGTATCACGGTACTGGCGGAGGGGGAGGAGCCGGTGGTGTATCAGGTGAAATAACGCTGCCCGTTACGGCGCCATCGCGGGCAAGCCCGCTCCCACAGGGGAATGCATTCCAAAGGTGGGAGCTGGCTTGCCTGCGATGAGGCAGGTAGAGGCGATGCAGCACTAAAGTTTACGCCACACACTCGCCAACCAAGGCTGCTGTTCCCGCGGTAACCCGGCCGGCCGGTAGTAATGCTCCAGCTCTTCAAACCCAGCCGCAGTCAGCAAGGCCTGCCACGCCTGCAGGTCGTGATAAGACCCATACCGCGGCCCATTCCAGCCCTCTTGGTTCTCGCCCCGAGGGTTGGAGCTGAACAGCACGCCCCCAGGCTTCAACGCGCCGTGCAGCTCTTTGAGCACTCGTGGCAGTTCCTGCTTGGGAATATGAAACAGCACCGCATTGGCAAACACTCCATCGAAGCGTTCGGCGGGCAGGTCCAGCTTGAGAAAGTCCTGCTGCAACACTTCACAGCCGCTGTCTTCGCGGGCCATCTGCGCAAAACGCTGGGAGCCATCCAGGCCCACGGCGATATGCCCCATGCGCGTAAACGTCTGCAAATCCCGCCCCGGCCCACAGCCGAAATCCAGCACGGTAAACGGCGGCGTGCCCTGGATATGCCGCAGCAGCGCGTCGATGTTCTGGCTCACATCGTGATCGCGGGTGCCTTCACGAAAGTCTTCGGCCACCTTGTTGTAATGGCCCAGGGTGGCGGCGGTGATCTGGTTGAGGTCGTCGGGAGCAAGTTTCATGGCATGGCGCACGGCTGCGGCTGAGGTAGGGGGACTATACCCCGGCCCACTCGTGAGTTGAAAACCGTGTATCCGCTGTAGGGCGCTTCACGGCGGTCGCAGTGCGCGCATCCGACAGACCGCCACGGGAAATTGTGGGTAAGATTCGGCCCTCATTTGCAGAGGGTTATACATCCATGGAAGAGGGAAAACGTTCACCCGTTGGCAACGACACCGCACCGAACAAGGTCGACCAATACGCCACGAGATTGAGCAATGGCTTGCTCTGGCTCAATGAGCGTGCCTGGCCGCTGACGGTGGGGATTCTCTCGGTGGCCGGCCTGTACCTGTACCAGTACATCCAGATGGAAAAGGTGCCGCTGAGTATCTTGTCGGCATCGGCGTTCACCGCATTGCCGGCGATGTTCGCCATGTTGGTATTTGTGATTGGCATGATGGGCGCGTCGATCCTGGTGCCGACGTTCATCTTGTTCACGCGCCTGAACGGCACCGGTGTGCGCCTGAGTGATCAACTCAATCTCAGCCCGCAGTCGCCGCAAGAGACGGCCCAGCACCGGCGGTTACTGGGGCATTGGGCGGCCAGCCTGTTGGTGATGTTTGTATTCTGGATGTCCGCCGTGTACCTGTCCGTGAACGCCGAAAGTGGGCTGTTGCTGACGCTCAGTTGGATCGTGGCGATCATGGCGGCGGTAGTGGCCTATGTCGGCATCATCATTCGCGCCCGGCCCGCCCATGTTGCCCTGCGTGAGTTGTCCGGCGAGTTCTGGCTGGCCAGTGCTGGTGCCGGGGTGGTTCAAATGGTGGTCATTTTGATGGTGACGGTGCCGGTCTCCCGCGCCTTCAGCGAGTACTCCGACAGCGCCGTGTTCTTTGCGCCGTTCATGGCCGCCGAAATGGCCGTGCTGTTTCTGATTCAGGGGAGCGCCGCCTGCCTGGTGGTGCGCATGCGCGTTCAGAAAAACCCGGTGGCGTTCGCCTCATTGGTGGCCTTTGCTCTCATCGTTTTACTCGGGCTGATCCCGGCGAGTGGGGCCAAGTTGGGCGGCCTGCCGCTGCAAGGCTCCGCCTCGGGAGGGCGCGTTTGTACGTTGATGACCTGGGCGGCAGAGGCCAAGGTCCCCAGCGTGCTGGTAGACGCCGACAGCCCCAAGCGCAGCGTGAAACTGCGGGTGATGGCCGACTCGGATGGCAGCTACATCGTGCGGCCCTGGCAGGCCAAGGACAAAACCATCACCTTCGTGCCCCGCGCCAGCGTAGCCCAACTGGATGAGTGCCCGTGACGTCAGCGCTTGTTCAATACCCGCGCCAAGCGGTCTCCGCTCAGTTGGATCACCGCCACCAGCGCCACCAGCAGCACAATCACCGTGAGCATGATCTGCGTGTCGAAGCGCTGGTAGCCATAGCGGTAGGCAATATCGCCCAGGCCACCGGCGCCGATCGCCCCGGCCATGGCCGATGAGTTGATCATGGTCACCAGGGTGATGGTGAAGCCGCCGACGATGCCGGGCAGCGCCTCGGGCAGCAGCACATGCCAGATGATGTGCCAGCGGCGGCAACCCATGGCCTGCGCGGCTTCGATCAGGCCATGGTCGACTTCGCGTAGGCTCACTTCGGCGATGCGTGCAAAGAACGGCGTGGCGGCGATGGTCAGCGGTACAACTGCCGCCCAGACGCCATAGGTGGTGCCGACGATCAGGCGCGTGAACGGGATCAGCGCCACCATCAGGATCAGGAACGGAATGGAGCGGAACAGATTCACGAACGCTCCCAGCACGCGGTTAAGGGCCGGTGCCTGGTAGATGCCGCCCTTGTCACTGGTGACCAGGAACACTGCCAGCGGAATACCCACCAGCAACGCGATCAGCGACGACACCCCCACCATCAACAAGGTGTCGATGGCGCCCTGCACTAAACGATCAAGCCACATAGCCCAGCACCTCCACCTGTTGTGCCCAATTGGCCGCGCGTTTGCGCAGTTCTTCGCCGTTGTGCGGCGATGCATTCACTGCCAGCAGCAGTTGCCCCAAGGCATGCCCCTGGATGCGTTCCACGCCGCCTTGCAGCAAGCGCACGCGGCCACCGAGGGCGCTGAACAGCGCCGCGAGGTCTGGCTCCAGGCTGTCGCTGCCGGTGAACTGCAAGCGCAGCACCAGTGCGGCGTCGGCCGAGGCGGGCGTGGGTTGCAGGCGGCTTTGCAACTCTGGCGGCAAGCCGTGTTGCAGGGGGGCGAGCAGGGTCTTGCTGACCTCATGTTGCGGATCGCCAAACACCTGCCACACCGGGCCTTGCTCGACGATACGCCCGTGTTCGAGTACCACCACGCGCTCGCAGATGTCGCGGATCACCGCCATCTCGTGGGTGATCAGCACGATGGTCAGGCCCAGGCGCTGGTTGATCTCGCGCAGCAGGCTGAGGATCGACTGGGTGGTTTCCGGGTCGAGGGCCGAAGTGGCTTCGTCGCACAGCAGAATCTCGGGGTCGTGCACCAGCGCGCGGGCGATGCCGACGCGTTGTTTCTGCCCGCCGGACAGCTGCGCCGGGTATGCCTTGTGTTTGTCTTGCAGGCCTACCAGTTCCAGCAGTTCATGCACCTTTCGCGCGCGTTGTGCCTGGGGCACGCCGGCGACCTTGAGCGGCAACTCGACGTTCTGCCACACGGTCTTGGCCGACATCAGGTTGAAGTGCTGGAAGATCATGCCGATGCGTCGGCGCAGCGCCACCAAGTGGTCCTCATCGAAGCCGCCGATGTCTACCTGGTCGATCAGCACGCGTCCGCTGCTGGGTTGTTCCAGACGGTTGATGGTGCGGATCAGCGACGACTTGCCGGCGCCGCTGCGGCCGATGATGCCGAACACTTCGCCACGCTGGATCGCCAGGTCAATGCCTTGCAGCGCATGCACCGTGCCGTCATAGGTTTTGCCCAGGTTGATGAACCGCACGTGGGCGTGGTTCAAGTCCGGGTGCAGTTCAGTCTGTTCGGCGTGGCTGGGCGCGTGCTCCAGGTCGCGCAAGCGGGCGTTGGCGGCACTCATGGTTTAGCTTCCCAGCCGACCTGGTAGAGCTTGCCGAGGGACTTGTCCAAGGCCGCACGCACTACCGGCGAGTGCTGGTAGATATCGACGAACTTGATCACCCGTGGGTCGGTTTTGCTCTTGGGCTGGATCACGAACTGAATCACGTATTCCGGGTGGTCGAGGCCGTCGAACAGCAGCGCCGACTCGGCATCGAAGGTCTTGGACAGGCGGATATACGCGGGGTAGCCCTGCACCAGATCGGCGTCGTCATAGGCGCGCACCAGTTGCACCGCTTCCACTTGCAGGATCTTGATGTTTTTCGGGTTGGCGACGATGTCTTCTTCGGTGGCCTTGTAGCCCACGCCCGGCTTGAGGGTGATCAGCCCGGCCTTGGCCAGCAGTTGCAGGCCGCGACCGCTGTTGATCGGGTCGTTGGCAATCGCCACGCTGGCGCCTTCGGGCAGCTCGTTAACGCTTTTGTATTTTTTCGAATACAGCCCGACGTTGTTGATGATGCCCGGCGCGTACGGCACCAGGTCAAACCCGGCGGCGGCCTTGGCGTTTTCCAGGAAGGGGATGTGCTGGAAGTAGTTCACGTCGATATCGCCGGCGGCGAGGCTGACGTTGGGCGCGATCCAGTCGGTGAACTCCACCAGTTCGACCTTCAGGCCCTGCTTGCCGGCTTCTTGTACGGCGGCTTCCAGCGGAATGGCGAAGGCGGCGGTGGTGCCGATTTTCAGCGGGGCGTCGGCGGCAAATACCGCCGAGCTGAATAAGCCAAGGGCCAGAGCCAGTGCTTTGACTGGGTTGTTGAGCAATGTCTTTTTCATAGTCGATTTCCATTGTAGGAGCGAGCTTGCTCGCGAAAAACTGGAGGGCGCCTCGGCATACCAGGCGGCCCGCGTTATCGTTGACGGTCTTCGCGAGCAAGCTCGCTCCTACAGGGCGTGGTGGCGGTAGGTAGAGCCGGTGTGTTGCTTGGGTAAGCGGGCCGTGTCGTGGAAGACTTTTTCCCGCAGCGTTCCCGGCGCATATTCGGTCTTGTACGAGCCCCGTCGTTGTAACTCCGGTATCACCAGCTCAATGAAATCCACATAGCTCTCCGGCGTCACAATGCGCGTCAGGTTGAAACCATCCAGCCCCGTTTCGCTGATCCAGGATTCCAGCTCATCGGCCACCTGTTCAGGCGAGCCCACCAAGGTGATATAGCGCCCGCCCAGGGCGTGCTGGTCGAGCAATTTGCGCCGGGTCCAGTCGTTGTTCTGCAGGTTCTGGGTCGCGGACTGGATCGCGTTGCTCTTGACGTACTGGATCGGTTCGTCCAGCCCGTATTGGGCAAAATCAATCCCGGTCGAGGCCGAGAAATGCGCCACGCCGGCTTCCGCGCTGGCGTAGCTGAGGTACTCGGCGTGCTTGGCCCACGCCAGCTCTTCGGTGGCGCCCACGATCACGTTAAGGCCCATGAACACCTTGATGTCATCCGGGTTGCGCCCAGCCTCCACCGCGCTGGCGCGCACCTTGTCCACCTGGCGCTTGGTCGCGGGTTTGTTCTGCCCGCTGATAAACACGCACTCGGCATGCTGCCCGGCGAACAGCAAGCCACGCTCGGAACTTCCGGCCTGGAACAGCACGGGCGTACGCTGCGGCGATGGCTCGCACAGGTGGTAACCCTCCACCTGATAAAACTCGCCGTGGTGCGCAACCTTGTGCACCTTGCCCGGTTGCGCATACACCCGCGCTTGGCGATCGTTGCGCACCGCGTCGTCTTCCCAACTGCCTTCCCAGAGCTTGTACAACACCTGCAGGTATTCATCGGCCTGGTCGTAGCGCCGGTCATGCTCGACCTGTTCGGTGAGGCCCATGGCCTTGGCGGCGCTGTCGAGGTAGCCGGTGACAATGTTCCAACCCACCCGGCCACGGGTCAGGTGATCCAGCGTCGACATGCGCCGGGCGAACAGGTACGGCGGCTCATAGGTGAGGTTGGCGGTAAGGCCGAAGCCCAAGTGCTTGGTGACAGCGGCCATGGCCGACACCAGCAGCAGAGGGTCGTTGACCGGTAACTGGATCGACTCCTTGAGCGGCACGTCGATGGAGTCCTGGTACACGTCATACACACCGACGATATCGGCGATGAACAAACCGTCGAACAGCCCGCGCTCCAGGATTTGCGCCAGTTCAGTCCAGTATTCGAGGGTGTTGTAGTGGGTGGACGTGTCCCGTGGGTGGGTCCACAAACCGTGGTTGATGTGCCCGATGCAGTTCATGTTGAAGGCATTGAGCAGGATCTTTTTTTTGCTCATCAGATGGTCCCCCGCAGCGGCGGGTTTTCATCGTTGAGGTAGTAGTTGCCGACCGCATGGTATTTCCAGCGGACTGGGTCGTGCAGGGTGTGCACCCGGGCGTTGCGCCAGTGGCGGTCCAGGCCATGCTCGGCCAGGGTCGCCTGGCTGCCGGCCAGTTCGAACAGGGTGCTGCCGGCCGCCAGGGAGATCTCGGTGCTCAGGGCGCGCACTTCGGCGACGGCGATGGAGGCAGCAGCAACCGTTTGGGCATTGCTGTCGGCCTGGGCGCGGTCGAGGAATTCCCCTGCGCGCTCCAGCAAGGCTTCGGCGGCGTGCAGGCGGCTGCTCAAGTGGCCGAAGCTCTTGAGAGTCAGCGGGTCTTCGGTGGCCTTGTCGTTGCCGGCGTCGATCCACGGGCGGGTCTTGGTGCGCACAAAATGCAAGGCGTCCTCAAAGGCCGCACGGGCGATGCCGGTGTCGATGGCCGCATGGAGGATCTGCGCCAGCGGGCCAACGGTAGTCGGGCGTTCGAAGGCGCTCTGGAACGGCACCACGTCTTGCGCTGCCACCCACACGTTGTCGAACACCACCGAGCCGCTGCCGGTGGTGCGCTGGCCGAAGCCGCTCCAGTCGTCGATCACCGTCAGGCCCGCGCTGTCACGCGGCACGAAGGCCAGTTGCTGCACGCCGTGTGCATCCACCACCGAGGTGGGGATGCGCTGGGCGTAGATCGCCCCGGTGGCGTAGAACTTGCGCCCGCTGATGCGAAAACCATCGCCGTCGCGAGTGAGGCTGGTGATGCGGTCATGGGCGGTCTTGGTGCCCAGTTCCGCCAAGGCGTTGCCAAAGCGTTGGCCGGCCAATACCTCGGCGTACAGGCGTTGCTGCTGCTCGGGGCTGCCGTTCACGCGCAGTACTTCGAGGGCATAGAAATGGTTTTGCGGAATCTGGCCCAACGAGCCATCGGCCTGGGCGATCAGTGTGATGACCTTGGCCAGGGTGACGTTGGACACGCCCGCGCCGCCGTAGGCCTTGGGCACGCTGATGCCCCACAGGCCAGAGCGGGAAAACACGTCCAGCTCGGGCAATGGCAGGCGGCGTTCGCGGTCGCGTTGAGCGCTGTCGCGGCGCAAGTCTTCAGCAAGGTCGCTGGCGACGATAAGCGCTTGTTCGTCGCTGGTGATGACTGCGACGGGGTGAGAAAGGGTCATGAGTTTCTCCAGAAGCTCGTGGAAAAAGTGTTCTGGTTGGTTAAATCCAGGAATGACGAGCCGGCAAGGTGCCGTTGAGTCGATAGGCGCCGATGGCGTGGTACTTCCAGCGCACCGGGTCGTGCAGGGTGTGCACCCGGGCGTTGCGCCAGTGACGGTCAAGGTTGAATTCGGCCAGGGTGGCGCGGCTGCCCGCCAGTTCGAAGAGCTTCTCGGTGACCTGCAGCGCCACTTCGGTGGTCAGCACCTTGGCCTCGGCCACGGCAATCGAGGCGTGGGCGGCGGACTGCGCGGTGATCGGCGCGGCGCTGACCTGGTCGAGCACCTGGCCGGCCTTACGCAGCAGGGCTTCGGCGGCGTGCAGTTCGATCTTCAACTTGCCGATATCGGCGATTACATACAGGTCGTCGCTGGCTCGCTCGACCTTGGCGTCGATCCACGGGCGTGAACGTTCACGCACGAAAGCAATGGCATCGTCGAGGGCGCCGCGGGCGATGCCGGCGTCGATGGCGGCCTGAATCAACTGCGACACGGCCCCCTGGATATTCGGGGTTTCGCCCAGGCGCCAGTTGTCGATGACCAGTTCCGGCTCCACGGCCACGCGGTCAAGCAAGACGGTGCCGCTGGCGGTGGTGCGTTGGCCAAAGCCGGACCAGTCATCAACGATGCGCAGCCCTTCGCTACCGCGACGTACAAAAGCCATGACCTGCTTGCCGTCATCGTTCAGGGCCTTGATTGCCACCCAGTGGGCAAACAAGGCTCCAGTGGAGTAGAACTTTTGCCCGCTGACCACGAACCCGTCGCCTTCGGCCGTGAGGCGCGCCTTGAGCTCCAGGGTGTTTTTGGTGCCGCGTTCGGGGCCGCCGTTGCCGATGCGCCAGCCGTCGAGCACGCTCTGGAACAGCTGCTTTTTCTGGCGCTCGGTGGCGGTGCCCTGCAACACATGCAGGATGCCGAAATGGTTTTGCGGGATCTGCCCGAGGGCTGGGTCGGCCGCGCTGATGATCGCGAAGACTTCGGCCAGGGTCACAAACGACACCTGGGGCCCGCCGTATTCACGGGGAATGGAAATACTGCCCAAGCCGCTGCGGGTGAACTGTTCGAGCTGCGCCCAGGGCAGTTTGCGCTGCTGGTCGCGCTGGGCGGCCTGCGCGCGCGCAGCCTGGGCCAGTTCGTGGGCGGCGCTCAGCGCCTGGGCGTCGTTGCGCAGCACCGTGGCGGGCAACAGCAGGGGGGCTACGTCCAGATCACTCTGGGGGGATGTTAGAGCCAAGTTAGACATCAGCGCCGCTCCTTGGCTGCACGCAATGCCCTGGCGTTGTGCACCGGGGTAATTCTGACCATACCGACCTCGCATTCAATGAAATAAACAGAAAAATCAGGAATGTCCGGTGGTCCGGTGCATATACCCTAAGCGTGTTAATTATTTAAATAAACTAACTTTTAGGAATATGCATAGAAGGGCTGTCACCCCGGTTCACAGGGTGATCCGAAGCGACGCGGTTGATAGCCCGGCGCGGACGAGGCTGGGCAGGGCGGTGTGCAGGCGGCGATGCGCAGCGTACGGGCGGGCGCCCAGCGGGAGTTGTTACCCACGCGGTCGAGAATGCAGTAGGTGACCTCCAATCGGCAGTCGTCGCCTGCTTCGATAATCACGTGGGGCGGCACCCACACCTGCACCGCCAGGCCGACGCCCTGGGCCTGGATGCGGGGCAGGTCCAGGCGTACATCGCCCCAGCGCAAGGTGATGGCGTCGCCCGTGCTCATGTTCAGGTAAGGCTCGATGGTCAGTGGAATGCCGCGCCTTACCTGGCTGCTGTTGACGCCATGGCGGCGGATCGTCTCGGGCAGGTTCACGGGCGCCAGGTTCTGGTTTTCGTCGCCGCCTTCAGGGTTCAGGCGCGGCAAAGGCTGACCGCCGGGGTAGTTGGTCTTGACCCGCACCAGGGTCACCGCCGAGCGCATCGGGCCATGGCCGATCTGCAAGACCTGGTAATGGACGCGTGCCGGGCCATCCTGCACAAAGCTCTCCGGGACGCACAGGTGGGTATACGTGCCGATCTTGCACGCCGTCACCTTGCGCGAGGCAGCAAAGCAGTTGTTCCAGAACAGTTCAATCAGGTCGCCTTCCTCCATGCTCGGGTAGGGTGAAATGTCGACCTGCAAATGGGCGGAAGCCAGGGCGCTGATGCCGTTTCCAATAGCTTGGGGCAGCCTTGGGGCACGGAGCGTGGCCGGGGTTTGAGTGTGTGTCATAAGTAATCTCCTTGATGCAGCCAGCAGCAATCGTTCCGAAACCTCGACGCACAGGCGCAAGGGGGTCGAAAGACACGATTCAGTCAGTAGCCGGGATAGGATCCAATCCTCAAGGCGCTAGATAAGAGGGTTGGCCGGGGAGCGTCAATGGAGGCAAAGGGCTAAACGGCGGGTTTGGAGAGATTCAGAAGGGTCTGACGGGGAGGGGGATTTTAAGGCGCTTGCGAGGGGGGCTTTTACACGCTCAACCTGCAACCCGTTGTAGGAGCGAGCTTGCTCGCGAAGAACGTCCAGGCAACTCGGTCAATCTGATTCACCGCGTTATCGTTAACGTTCTTCGCGAGCAAGCTCGCTCCTACATCGGGAGGTGTCAGTGGGCGAGGAATTTGCTCAGGAACTGCTTGGTGCGTTCTTCCCTGGGGTTGGCAAACAGCGCCTTGGCTTCGCCCTGTTCGACGATCACGCCCTTGTCGAAAAAGATCACCCGGTTGGCCACGTCCCGCGCAAAGCTCATCTCGTGGGTGACAATGACCATGGTGCGGTTTTCTTCGGCCAGGCTGCGGATGGTTGCCAGAACTTCGCCCACCAGTTCCGGGTCGAGGGCCGAGGTGGGTTCGTCGAACAGGATCACCTCCGGCTCCATGGCCAATGCGCGGGCAATCGCCACACGCTGTTGCTGGCCGCCGGACAACCGCCTTGGGTAGGACGCTTCCTTGCCCGCCAGGCCCACCCTGGCCAACAGCTTGCGCCCCAGTTCGGCCGCCGCTTCCCGTGGCATCTTCTTGACCACAATCGGGCCTTCGATGACGTTTTCCAGCGCGGTGCGGTGGGGGAACAGGTTGAAGTTCTGGAACACAAAGCCCACATGCTGGCGCAGGCGCCGCACCAGGCCCTGTTGCTGGTTGAGCGGCCTGCTGCTGTCGATCTCGATGTCACCCACCTTGATACGGCCGCTGGTGGGCTCTTCGAGGAAGTTCAGGCAGCGCAGGAAGGTGGTCTTGCCCGAACCGCTGGGGCCGATGATGGCGACCACTTCGCCTTCCTTGACCTCAAGGTCGATGCCGTTGAGCACCACTTGACCGTTGAATTGTTTGGTCAGTTTTTCAACCACGATCATGCTTCAAGACTCCAGGTCATGCCGGTTGACCCGGTCTTCCAGACGATTTTGCAGATGCGCCAGGATGCTCGCCAGGATCCAGTAGATCAGGGCTGCGGACAGATACATGGTGAAGATTTCGAAGGTACGTGCCGACACCAGTTGGGCCTGGCGGAACAGCTCGGGCACTTGGATGGTGGCGGCCAGCGCCGTGTCCTTGACCAGCGAAATAAAGCTGTTGCCCAAAGGTGGCAACGCCGTGCGCATCGCCTGGGGCAGGATGGCCCGGCGCAACGTTTGCGCTCGGGTCATACCGATACTGGCAGCGGCTTCCCACTGGCCACGCTCGATGGAGGCGATGGCGGCCCGCAGGATTTCACAGGCATAGGCGGCCATGTTCAGCGAAAAGCCGATCATGGCGGCCGGGATCGGGTCCAGCTCGATGCCCACTTGCGGCAAGCCGTAGTAGATCAGGAACAGCTGCACCAGCAACGGCGTGCCGCGAAAGAACGACACGTAGACCCGGGCCGTCCAGCTCAAGAGCTTGAAGCGCGACAGGCGCATCAAGGCCAGGCCGAAGCCCAGCAGCAGGCCGAAAAACATCCCGCCCAGACTGAGGATTACCGTGTAATACGCGCCCTTGAGCAGAAAGGGCGCGGAGTCCAGCGCGAGTTGGAAACCTGCTTCCATTATTGCGTGACGTCAGCGTTGAAGTACTTCTCGGACAGCGTCTTCAAGGTGCCGTCGGCGCGCAGTTTGTCCAGAGCCTTGTTCACCGCGTCGAGCAATTCAGGCTCGCCTTTGCGCAGGGCGATACCGGATTCCTGACGGGAGAAGGCGTCGCCGGCAGCGGCGGTGTCGGGGGCTTTCTTGGCGTATTCCAGGGCGGCCAGGCGGTCGATCAGGATGGCGTCGATACGGCCGATGCGCAGGTCCTGGAATTTGGTTGGGTCGTCGTTGTAGGTCTTGATAATGGCTTTGGGTTGGTTGTCCTTGAGCCATTGTTCGTAGTTGGTGCCCAGGCCTACACCGACTTTCTTGCCGGCCAGGTCGTCGGCTTTCTTAATCGAGTCGACGTTCTTCTTCAGGACCAGGGCCTGGATGCCGGACACGGTGTAAGGCGTGGAGAAATCGTATTTTTTCTTACGCTCTTCGGAGATGGTTACCTGGTTGACCACGGCGTCCAGGCGCTTGGATTCCAGCGCGGCGAGGATGCCGTCCCATGGCGTGGCTTGCAGCTTGACCTTGACGCCCAGCTCCTTGGCCAGTGCCTCGGACAGTTCCACTTCGAAACCGCTGAGCTTGCCGCTTTCATCGACGAAGCTGAACGGCGGGTAGGTGCCTTCCAGGCCGATCTTGATCTCGCCGGCCTTCTTGATGGTGTTCAACTGCTCGCCGGCAACGGCCTGGCCCAGCCAGCCAGCGCCAAGCGCCAGGCCCAATGTGCCAACCAGCAGCGTGCGACGAAATGCAGAAATAGTCATGGAGAGCCCCTGTGTTTTTATGGTGAGCGAAGCAGGTGACGCGGTAGTCGTATCCTGCCCTAAAGTGCGAAGCGCGTCTTCGCCTTCGGCGCGATGATAAGGTGGGTTTTTAAGTCTTGAAAATAATAAAAATACAATTTCATATTCTATTTTTGAATATGGCCCTATTCAATCAGTTGAATACTGAGTCATAGGCAAACAACGCCGGCGCCCCGCCGGTATGCAGGAAAATGATCGGCCCCTCTTCAAAGCGCTGGCGCCCGATACCATCGAGCAAACCGGCCATGGCCTTGCCGGTATACACCGGGTCCAGCAACAGACCTTCCTGGCTGGCCAAAAGTTTGATCGCCGAGAGCGTGCCAGCGTTTGGCTCGCCATAACGCGGCCCGAAATACTCGTCCCACAGGGTGACTTTGAAGGCGTCGGGAATAGCCACACCGAGCAACTCGGCAGTGCGTTCGGCCAAGCCCTGCACCTTGGGCAATTGCGCTTGCTCGGTGCGCGACACCGTGATGCCGATCACCGGCAACTGCGGCAATGCTTCGCTCAAGGCCAGGGCCAAGCCGCTGTGGGTGCCGGCGCTGCCAGAGGCGAGCACCACGGCGGCGAATTCAATGCCGCTGTCTTCAATCTGCGCGGCCAACTCCAGCCCGGCGCGCACGTAACCCAATGCGCCGAGGGCGTTGGAGCCGCCGATAGGCACCAGGTACGGCTTCTTGCCGTTACTGCGCAGGCGGTCGGCGAGGGCGTTGAGTTGGTCGTCGACGTTGTCGAGGTTTTCCACCAATTCCACTTTGGCGTCGAACAGCTCCAGCAGCAGGCGATTGCCGTTGCCGAGGTAGTTGGGGTCTTCAGTACCGGTGGGATTTTCCAGCAGGGCCACACAGCCCAGGCCGAGTTTGGCGGCCAGCGCGGCGGTCTGGCGCACATGGTTGGACTGGATCGCGCCAGCGGTGACCAAGGTGTCGGCGCCCTGGGCAAGCGCGTCGGCAGCCAGGTATTCAAGTTTGCGCAGCTTGTTGCCGCCCATGGCCAGCGGCGTGGTGTCATCGCGTTTGACGTAGACGTCCCTGCCCAGCCAGGCCGACAGCCGCTCGAGTTTTTCCAGGGCGGTGGCATTGCCCAGTAGGTCCAGGCGGTCAAAACGGTCGAGCTGTTGTTTGATCATGGTTACGCACGGTGGCTGAGTGATGGGGGGACTATAGGCAGGCACTTTTCATCGGGCAACCGTCAATCGCTTATGACGAAAGGTTCTTAGGCTCGCACCATTGGTTCTTAAGAGCTGCCCGGGTGCATACCGTAAAGTGAGGGCCATTTCGTCAGGAGTGAATACCGTGAGTGAGCGTTCCAGTCATTGGCAATTGCAGACCATCGTCAGCCAGCTGCGCGGCGCCCGCGACCAGTGGCGAACGCGCAATGGGCGCTTGAGTGGCGAGCATGGTGGCCGCGAATTGCCGTCCCGCGAGGCAGTGGCGCAGATTCTTGAGGCCTTGTGCGGCGCCCTGTTTCCGATGCGTCTGGGCCCGGCGGACCTGCGCGAAGAAAGCGAAGACTTCTACGTGGGCCATACCCTCGACGTTGCGCTCAACGCCCTGCTCGCCCAGGCGCGCCTGGAGCTGCGCTATGCCGCACGCCAGAGCGGTGAGGATGACAGTGAGGTCAACGCCCACGCCATTCGCCTGATCCAGGATTTCGCCCTGGCGCTGCCATCTTTGCGCAGCCTGCTGGACACCGATGTACTGGCCGCCTACCACGGCGATCCGGCCGCCCGCAGTGTGGATGAGGTGCTGCTGTGCTACCCGGGCATCCTGGCGGTGATCCATCATCGCCTGGCCCACCACCTGTACCGCGCCGGCCTGCCGCTGTTGGCGCGGATCAGTGCGGAAATCGCCCACTCGGCCACCGGCATTGATATCCACCCCGGCGCGCAGATCGGCCCGAGTTTCTTTATCGACCACGGCACGGGCGTGGTGATTGGCGAGACCGCGATCATCGGCGAGCGGGTGCGCATCTACCAGGCCGTGACGCTGGGGGCCAAACGCTTTCCGGCGGATGAAGATGGGCAATTGCAGAAAGGCCACCCGCGTCACCCCATTGTTGAAGATGATGTGGTGATTTACGCCGGGGCGACGATTCTGGGGCGGATCACCATTGGCCAGGGTTCGACCATTGGCGGCAATGTGTGGCTGACCCGCAGCGTGCCGGCCGGGGCGAATATCACCCAGGCGAACTTGCAGCATGATGATGGGGCGCAGAAGTAGCCGAAGGTCGCACACCCCCTGTGGGAGCGGGCTTGCTCGCGAAGGCTGCGTGTCAGTTCAAGCATGTGTTGGCTGACACACCGCCTTCGCGGGCAAGCCCGCTCCCACATTTTTTATCCCCATTTCAAAGTTATATCGCTGAACGATTTGCCTCCTTCATCCGTCATACCAATCCCTGAGCTAGTGTAGGAAACACCTACCACTCGGCCCTGCGATTAGTCCAAGACCGCCTATTCATGTTTAACTTGAACGTTCGTTCAAGTTAAACCGGTGGTTCGCTGCCCGCTCACAACAGGAGGCTTACCTTTGCTGAGTCCGTTTTTTACAGCCATATCCCGCAACCTTGAGGTGCATCGTTCATGAGTGCATCGTCTACCTCATCCAGCGGCCTGGTGCGCATGAATGCGCCCGTTTTCTACTTTGCCGCCACCGTCATCCTGCTGTTTGGCATCACGGTCATCGCTATCCCGCAACAGGCCGGTGCCTGGCTGCTGGCGGCGCAAAACTGGGCGGCCAACACGGTCGGCTGGTACTACATGCTGGCGATGACCCTGTATCTGGTCTTCGTGGTGGTCACCGCGCTATCGGGCTACGGCAAGATAAAACTCGGTGCCGACCACGACGAGCCCGAATTCAGTTACCTGTCCTGGGCCGGCATGTTGTTCGCCGCCGGGATCAGCATCACGCTGTTTTTCTTTTGTGTCTCGGAGCCGCTGACGCACTTGGTGCAGCCGCCCCAGGGCGAAGCAATGAACGCCGATGCGGCGCGCCAGGCCATGCAGGTGCTGTTCCTGCACTGGGGCCTGCATGGCTGGGGCGTGTTCGCGTTTGTCGGCATGGCTCTGGCGTATTTCGCCTATCGGCATAACCTGCCGCTGGCGTTGCGCTCGGCGCTGTACCCGCTGATCGGCAAGCGCATCAATGGCCCTATCGGTTACGCCGTGGATGGCTTTGGCATCATTGCCACGGTGTTCGGCCTTGGCGCCGACATGGGCTTTGGCGTACTGCACCTCAATTCTGGCCTGGACTACCTGTTTGGCATTGCCCATACCCAGTGGATCCAGGTGGGCCTGATCACCCTGATGATGGGCGCGGCGATCATCGTGGCCGTGGCCGGCGTCGACAAGGGCGTGCGGGTGATGTCCGACATCAACATGCTGCTGGCCTGTGCGCTGCTGCTGTTCGTGTTGTTCGCCGGGCCTACCCAGCACCTGCTCAACACCTTGATCCAGAACATCGGTGACTATTTGGGGGCGTTGCCCACCAAGAGTTTTGATGTGTACGCCTACAACGAGCCGAGCGACTGGCTGGGCGGCTGGACGGTGTTCTATTGGGCCTGGTGGATTGCATGGTCGCCGTTTGTGGGCCTGTTTATCGCGCGTATTTCCCGTGGCCGCACCATCCGCGAATTCGTGTTTGGCGTGCTGCTGATTCCGCTGGGCTTCACCCTGGCGTGGATGTCGATCTTCGGTAACAGCGCCATCGACCAGGTGCTCAACCATGGCATGGCCGCACTGGGCCAGTCGGCGATCGATGACCCATCGATGAGCCTCTACCTGCTGCTGGAAACCTACCCGTGGAGCAAGACCGTGATCGCGGTCACGGTGTTCATCAGCTTTGTGTTCTTCGTGACCTCGGCGGATTCCGGCACGGTGGTGCTGTCCACTCTCTCGTCCAAAGGCGGCAATGCTGACGAAGACGGGCCGAAGTGGCTGCGTGTGTTCTGGGGCGCGATGACCGCCTTGGTCACCAGTGCCTTGCTGTTCGCCGGCAGTATCGACTCGCTCAAGTCTGCGGTGGTGCTGACCTCGCTGCCGTTCTCGCTGATCCTGCTATTGATGATGTGGGGGCTGCACAAGGCGTTCTACCTAGAGTCGCAAAAGCAGATCGCGCAGTTGCATTCCCTGGCGCCGATTTCCGCTTCACGCAAAGGCCGAGGCGGCTGGCGCCAGCGTTTGAGCCAGGCGGTGCATTTCCCATCCCGCGATGAGGTCTACCGTTTCCTCGACACCACGGTGCGCCCGGCAATTGAAGAAGTGACCGCAGTGTTTGTCGAGAAGGGCCTTACGGTGGTGACACAGCCCGACCCTTCCAACGACAGTGTCAGCTTGGAGATCGGCCATGGTGAAGAACGTCCGTTCATCTACCAGGTACAGATGCGCGGCTACTTCACGCCGTCGTTCGCCCTGGGCGGCATCGGCAAGAAAGAGATTAACAACCGCCGCTACTATCGGGCCGAAGTGCACTTGAGTGAGGGCAGCCAGGACTATGACCTGGTGGGCTACACCAAGGAGCAGATCATCAATGACATCCTCGACCAGTACGAGCGGCACCTGCAGTTTCTGCACATGGTGCGCTGATAGCGTTCCTCTCAAGTAGGTCTTTGCTGTAAAAGGAAGAGGCAGACTTAAGCGATTCAGCTGCTTATAAGGCCCGGGAATATGGCTATTCCCGGGCCTTATTTGCCCTAGATCAAGAGAGGATTCGATGACGTACATTGCTGCCGAAAACCGCTATGAATCTATTCCTTATCGCCGCGTAGGCCGCAGTGGATTGGTGCTGCCAGCACTGTCCCTGGGGTTGTGGCACAACTTTGGCGACAGTACCCCGATCGACACCCAGCGCGCGTTGCTGCGCACGGCGTTCGACCTGGGCATCAACCACTTCGACCTGGCCAACAACTACGGCCCGCCCTACGGCAGCGCCGAGATCAATTTCGGTCGCTTGCTGCGCGAAGACTTCAAGCACTATCGCGACGAACTGATCATCTCCAGCAAAGCCGGTTGGGACATGTGGCCCGGCCCTTACGGCCAGGGTGGCGGTTCGCGTAAATACGTATTGGCGAGCCTGGACCAGAGCCTGCAACGCCTGGGCGTCGATTATGTGGATATCTTCTATTCCCACCGCTTCGACCCCGACACGCCCCTGGAAGAGACCGCCAGCGCCCTGGCCACCGCCGTGCAACAAGGCAAGGCGTTGTACATCGGTATCTCGTCTTACTCCGGGGTAAAAACCCGCGAAATCGCAGCCTTGCTCAACGAGTGGAAAGTGCCGCTGTTGATCCACCAGCCGGCCTATAACCTG
The DNA here is from genome assembly GCF_002018845.1 of Pseudomonas sp. MF6394. Lineage (NCBI taxonomy): Bacteria > Pseudomonadati > Pseudomonadota > Gammaproteobacteria > Pseudomonadales > Pseudomonadaceae > Pseudomonas > Pseudomonas sp. MF6394. The sequence continues at coordinate 11,631 of NZ_MVOJ01000016.1, read as the reverse complement.
CTCAACCGTTGGGTGGAAAAAGACCTGCTGGACACCACTGAAGCACTCGGCGCCGGGGTGATCGCCTTCACGCCGCTGGCCCAGGGTTTGTTGACCGATAAATACCTCAACGGGGTACCGGCCGATGCGCGGGTGAACCGTCCGGGTGGTGGCTCGTTGCAGGCCCAGCACCTGTCCGAGGCTAACATCGCCCATGTACGCGGCCTGAATGAAATCGCCAAGCGCCGTGGCCAGAGCCTGGCCCAGTTGGCGCTGGCGTGGACATTGCGCGACCCACGGGTGACCAGTGCGCTGATCGGTGCGAGCCGGCCGGAGCAGATTATCGAGAACGTCGGGGCGTTGAAGAACTTGAGCTTCAGTGCGCAAGAGCTGGCGGAGATTGATCGGTTTGCGCAGGAAGGTGGCATCAACTTGTGGGAGAAGCCGTCCACCGCCGAATAACCTGCCGCCCAGCGACCAAAATGTGGGAGCGGGCTTGCTCGCGAAAGCGGAGTGTCAGTCAGTAAATAGGTGACTGAATCACCGCATTCGCGAGCAAGCCCGCTCCCACATTTTTATTTTCATGGATGGATATATCGTGCTTGGCGTTAGAACGGCACATCCCCAAGAATCGTCGCCCGGTGCATCACCCGACGCTGCGGCCGGTAGTCATCCACGGCGTAATGCTGGGTAACGCGGTTATCCCAGAACGCCACGTCATTCTCCTGCCAGCGCCAGCGGATGGTGAATTCCGGGCGGGTGGCGTGGGCGAACAGCAGCTTGAGAATCGCCTCGCTTTCGGCCGGTTCCAGTTCATTGATTCGGGTGGTGAAACCGTCGCTGACGAACAGCGATTTACGCCCACTTACCGGATGCGTGCGCACGACTGGGTGCGATAGCGGCGGGTTTTTCTTGCGGGTTGCCTCCCAGCGCACGAGGTCTTCGGCGGTGTTGCCAAAGCGTTCCAGCGGGAACGACTTGGTGAAATCGTGTGTGGCGGTGAGCCCATCGAGCAAGCGCTTCAACGGCTCGGACAGCGCCTCATACGCCGCAATCCCACTGGCCCACAAGGTATCGCCGCCGAAGGCTGGCAGCAGCTTGGCGCTGAGCACTGCGCCCAGGGCAGGCGTGGGCAGGAAGGTCACGTCGGTATGCCAGACCGCGTTATCTCTCACGTCGGTGACGGCGGTGTCGAGGATCAGCACTTCAGGCTGTTCCGGCACGTTGGGGTAGATCGGGTGGATGTGCAGGTCGCCGAAGTTTGCCGCGAATCGTGCCTGTTGCTGGGGCGTGATCGGCTGGTCACGGAAGAACAACACCGAATAGTCGAGCAACGCCTGTTCAATCGCGTCGCGCTGTTCGGGGTTCAGCGGCTGGGTGATATCGACGCCACTGATCTGGGCGCCCAGGGCGGTGCTTAATGGGGTAACGGTCAGGCTGCTCATTGTGGGTTCTTCACTCAGTGTGCCTGGCCATGCCAGGGCACTAATTTACGCTGCAGGGCGCGCAGGCCCATTTCCATGGCGAAGGCGATCAGGGCGATCACCAGGATGCCCAGCACCACCACATCAGTGACCAGAAACTGCGCCGCCGACTGCACCATGAAGCCCAGGCCGCTGGTGGCGGCAATCAACTCGGCCGCCACCAGGGTCGACCAGCCCACACCCAGGCCGATACGCACACCGGTGAGGATATCGGGCAGGGCGCTGGGCAGGATCACATGGCGAATCAGTTGCGCGCGGGTGGCGCCCAACGACTGCGCCGCGCGCAATTTGGCCGGGTCGACGGTGCGCACGCCCGTTGCGGTGGCGATGGCAATCGGGGCGAAGATAGCGAGGTAGATCAGCAGCACCTTGGACAGCTCGCCAATGCCGCACCAGATCACGATCAACGGCAGGTAGGCCAGGGGCGGAATCGGCCGGTAGAACTCGATCAGCGGATCGAGAATGCCACGGGCGATACGGTTGGCACCGATGGCGATCCCCACCGGCACGGCGGTCAGTACCGCAAAGCCCAGGCCCAGGCCGATGCGGCTGAGGCTCGCGCCCAGGTGCTGCCACAAGGTGGAATCCATATAACCGGTGGTCGCCAACAGCCAGCCTTTTTGCAGCACGGCCGACGGTGGCGGCAGGAACAGGGGCTCGATCAAACCGGTGGCGGTGACGGCCCACCAGAGGGCGAGCAAGGCCACCAGGGTCAGCAGGCTGATCCAGCGCGTGCTCAGGCGCCGGCGCAGTGGGATCACGGCATGTGTCGAAGGCTCGGTGGCCGTGGCGGGAAGTTCGTAGCTGCTCATGCGTACACCTGCCGTTGGGAGAACACTTTGCCCAGCACGTGTTCGCGGGTTTCGATAAAGCGTGGGTCGGACTTGATGGCGCGGGCCGATTCTCCGGCGGCATACCGTTGACCGAAGTCCAGCTGCAACCGCTCAACGATCTGGCCGGGGTTGGGCGCGAGCAAGATCAGGTCGGTGGCGAGAAACACCGCCTCTTCGATGTCGTGGGTAATCAGGAACACCGGCTTGGCCGTGCGCCGCCACACTTGCAGCAGCAACTCCTGCATTTGTTCACGGGTGAAGGCATCCAGGGCGCCGAAGGGTTCGTCCATCAGCAATACGCGCGGGTCGGCCGCCAACGCACGCGCCAGGCCGACGCGTTGCTTCTGGCCGCCGGAGAGTTGCCAGATGCGGCGGCTGTCGAAACCGGCCAGGTCCACCAGTGCGAGCATTTCACGGGCGCGCACGTCGCGCTGCGCCTTGGGTACGCCGGCCAGTTCCAGGCCGAAAGCCACATTGGCCAACACGTCCTGCCAGGGCAGCAGGGCGTCGTCCTGGAACACCACGCCGCGTTCGGCGCTGGGGCCTTTGACCGGCACGCCATCGAGGGTGATACGCCCGGCAGAGGGTTCGACGAAGCCGGCAATCAGGTTCAACAACGACGTCTTGCCACTGCCGGACGGGCCCAGGGCAACCAGCAATTGCTGGGGCCCTAGTTCCAGTGAAATATCGGACAGTACCGGTTCCGGGGCGCCTGGGTACTGTGCGCTGATGCGCTCCAGCTGTAGCAAGGCCATCGCAGTGAACTCCTGGGGTCAGTTGGTAATGAACTGGGCGCTGACGTAAGGGGCGTAGTCCGGCAGCACGGCATCGACCTTGCCCTGCTCCTTGAGGAACGCAGCGGTATCGGTGACGGCCTTGGTGGTCGGTGCGCCCAGCAGGGTGACCTGGTCGGCAGCGAGCGGGTAGACGTTGCCTTGCAGCAGCAACGGGATATCGCTGGCCTTGGCACCGGAGAGTTTCACCAGCTTGTCGACGTTGCCGGAATGGGCGAGCCAGGCTTGTGGGTCTTTTCGGTAGGCGGCGTAGGCATCCAGAGTGACCTTGGCGAAAGCGGTAACGATCTCCGGGTGCTTCTCGGCAAAATCCTTGCGCACGATCCAGGCATCGAACGTCGGCGCGCCGAACTTGGCCAGCTCCCCGGAGGTGATCAGCACCTTGCCGGTTTCCTTGGCCACGCCCAGAGCCGGGTCCCACACATAGGTGGCGTCGATATCACCGCGCTTCCAGGCGGCGATGATGGCCGGCGGGGCGAGGTTGAGGATGGTGACTTTGGCCGGGTCGATGTTCCAGTGTTTCAGCGCGGCGAGCAGGCTGTAGTGGCCGGTGGAAACGAAGGGCACGGCGATCTTTTTGCCGATCAGGTCTTGCGGGCTGTTGATGCCCGAACCGTTACGCGCCACCAGGGCTTCGGCGCCGCCGATCTGGGTGGCGACGAGGAAGGTTTGCACCGGGACTTTGCGGGTGATTGCGGCGGTCAGCGGGCTGGAACCGAGGTAGCCGATCTGTACGTCGCTGGAAGCGATGGCGGCGATAATGTCGGCGCCATTGTCGAATTTGCGCCAGTCGATCTTGGCGTTGGTCGCCTTTTCATAGGCGCCGTCGGCTTGGGCGACTTTGGCCGGGTCCACGGTGGTCTGGTACGCAATGGTCACATCTGCCGCCTGGGCAAACAGGCTGGCACCGGCCAGGGACAATGCGGCCAACAGGCGCAGAGGGGTCAGCAGTTTCAAGGGGAAGCTCCTCAATCAGGCGGCCGAGGGTCGGCGTGAGAGGAGACTAAATGATCTAAGAATTCTAAAATAAATAACTTTTTCGAATTAGCTTATGAGGGTAAATGGCGAAGCCTGTTTTCAGGCTGGCAGAATAATGTGGGAGCTGGCTTGCCTGCGATAGCGGTGTATCAGTCAACAGGTGGGTTGCTGACCCACCGCTATCGCAGGCAAGCCAGCTCCCACACAAGCCAGCTCCCCAGGGGAGCGAGCCTTAGGTTAGTTGCTGATGGCGAGGATACTTGCCTGGTACGAGCCGACAAACACGTCGAAATCGCCCACTTCGTTCTGCTCCAGCTCCGCCTGTTGCGCCAGCGACACACGGGCCAGCTCTTCAAAGCGCGCTTGTTCGTCAGCCGCCAAAGGCTCCTTGCGAAAGTACTCGGCATGCACTTCGCTTTGATGCAGGGAGAACTGCGCAAAGCTTTCCTTGCGCTCGGCCATGGCCGCCAATACCTGGGCCGACGGCGTCAGGGACGGGTCCTTGACCTTGGCCAACTGGGCGTCCAGTGCCTCGCTGTGCTCAGTGATGCCATGGCTCTGATCGAGCAGGGCGGCCAGCGGGGCAATCTTCTCCAGCAACTCGGCCGCCCACTCTTTCATGTCCACCGGCTGGCCGTCACGCTGCAATTGCAGGCCCGGACGGCGGCCTTCCTTGACCACGCTGAGGAAGTTGGAGGTGGCGTTACCGCACTCGTTGTTGGCGAACAGCGGGCTGTCGTTCAGTGCGCAGTACAGCAGGAACGCGTCGAGGAAACGTGATTCCGGCAGGTCGATACCCATCGGCAGGAACGGGTTGATGTCCAGGCAGCGTACTTCGATGTACTGAATACCACGGGCCATCAGCGCCTGGATCGGCCGCTCGCCGGTGTAGGTCACACGCTTGGGGCGGATGTTGGAGTAGTACTCGTTTTCGATCTGCAGGATGTTGGTGTTCAGTTGCACCCACTCGCCATCCTTGTGCGTGCCGACTTCAACGTACGGCGCGTAGGGCGTTGCCACCGCTTCGCGCAGGCTGTCGGTGTAGCTGGCCAAATCGTTGTAGCACGGCGTCAGGCCGGCCTGGGCGTTGCTCTGGTAACCCAGGTCGCTCATGCGCAGGCTGGTGGCGTAGGGCAGGTACAGGGTGTCGGCATCGAGGACTTCAAGCTGATGCGAGCGCCCGCGCAGGAAACCGGCGTCCAGGGCGGGCGAGGCACCGAACAGGTACATCAACAGCCAGCTGTAGCGCCGGAAATTACGGATCAGCGCGATGTAGGCCGTGGACTGATAGTCACGGTCGGTGCCGACAAATCCTTCTGTTTCCTTGAGCAACGGCCACAGCTGTTCCGGCAGGGAAAAGTTGTAGTGGATGCCCGCAATGCACTGCATGGTCTTGCCGTAACGCAGGGCCAAGCCCTTGCGGTACACGTACTTGAGCTGGCCGATATTGGAGGTGCCGTAGTAGGCAATCGGAATATCTTCCTCGGCCGGCAACGGGCACGGCATCGAGGGGCTCCACAGGTATTCGCTGCCCAGCTTGGAGTAGGCAAAGCGATGGATCTTGTCCAGGCTGCTCAGGGTATCGGCCGGGTTCGGCAGGGCTGGGGTGATGAACTCCAGCAGCGATTCCGAGTAGTCGGTGGTGATCTGTTCATTGGTCAGCGCGGCGCCCAAGGCTTCGGGGTGCGGCGTTTGCGCCAGGCGACCTTCGTTGGTGACACGCAGGCATTCGCGCTCGATGCCGTGCAAGCATTGCTCTAGCAGGGAGAGGTGTTCGCGCTTGCCGAGCAGGGCCAGGCGGCGGTTGAGAAGTTCGCTCAAGTTGGATTCCTTCACGCGTCAGTCGCCCCAATATGGGGGTGGGCAGGACGGTCTACAAGGGTGAAGTTGAAACTGGCGTGATCGCCTGGTTTTGAGTCGATTTGACCCACTCTGAATTTGCCGACTTCACTCCATGAGTTGGGCTACAGCGCAGCGAGAAAATTCCGACGCTGTTATCGCAGCGCCGAAATTAACTCAAATCGGGGGTGGGGAGCTATAGGACAGCGAACGTGCCCTGCGCTTTTGCGACAAGTCTTTCGCCTTGGTACACCTCGGCCTCGACCACCAGGGTGCGGCGACCGGTGTGGATCACCCGGCTGGTGCACAGCACCTCACCGTCTTCCACAGCGCGGATATAGTTGATCTTGCATTCGATGGTGGCGCTCTGCTGGTCAAAACCATGGGCGCTGGAGCATGCCAGGCCCATGGTGATGTCCACCAGGCTGAAAATCGCCCCGCCATGGAGTTTGCCTGCGCGGTTGCGCAGGTGCGGCTCCAGGGTCAGGGCCACCTCGGCAACGCCCTCTTCCAGGCGTTGCAGGCGGCAGCCGATCAGTTCGCTGAAGGCGCTCTGGGTCAAACCAGCCGGGATCTGCATCAGCGCTTCTTCAGCTGTTTAGCGTTGGCAAACAGCGACGCCATGGCGTTGTTGCTCGGCGCGGCAGTCGCGGTTTCCTTGCGCGGCGCGTTGTTCTGCGACTGGCGTGGCGCCGAACCTGGGCGAGCGCCACGGGCACCGTCGATTTTCTCGCCGGGGGTGTCGCTCATGCGCATCGACAGGCCCACGCGTTTACGCGGGATGTCGACTTCCATGACCTTGACCTTGACCACGTCACCAGCTTTCACCGCTTCACGTGGGTCCTTGATGAACTTCTCCGAAAGCGCGGAGATATGCACCAAACCGTCCTGATGCACACCGATGTCCACGAATGCGCCGAAGTTGGTCACGTTGGTTACAACGCCTTCGAGGATCATGCCGGGTTGCAGGTCCTTGAGGTCTTCGACGCCGTCCTGGAACTCGGCGGTCTTGAACTCGGGGCGCGGGTCGCGACCTGGTTTCTCCAGCTCTTGCAGGATATCGGTGATGGTCGGCACACCGAAGGTTTCGTCGGTGTACTTCTTCGGGTCCAGGCGCTTGAGGAACGCGGCATCGCCGATCAACGAACGGATATCGCGGTCGGTCTCGGCGGCAATGCGTTGCACCAGCGGGTAGGCTTCCGGGTGAACCGCAGAGGCGTCCAGCGGGTTGTCGCCGTTCATTACGCGCAGGAAACCAGCAGCCTGTTCAAAAGTTTTTTCACCCAGGCGTGCGACCTTTTTCAGCGCGGCGCGGGTTTTGAACGCGCCGTTTTCGTCGCGGTGACTGACGATGTTCTGTGCCAGGGTGGCGTTGAGGCCGGAGATCCGCGCCAGCAGGGCCACGGATGCGGTGTTCACATCCACGCCCACGGCGTTTACGCAGTCTTCCACCACCGCATCCAGGCCGCGTGCCAGTTTCAGCTGCGACACGTCGTGCTGGTACTGGCCGACGCCGATGGATTTAGGGTCGATCTTCACCAGTTCGGCCAGCGGGTCTTGCAGGCGACGGGCGATGGACACCGCGCCACGGATCGACACGTCGAGGTCTGGGAATTCCTTGGAGGCCAACTCCGACGCCGAGTACACCGAAGCGCCTGCTTCGGAGACCATGACCTTGGTCATCTTCATGGCTGGGTATTTTTTGATCAGCTCGGCGGCCAGCTTGTCGGTTTCGCGGCTGGCGGTGCCGTTGCCGATGGCGATCAGGTCCACCGCGTGCTTGGCGCACAGGGCGGCCAGGATAGCCAGGGTCTGGTCCCACTTGTTGTGCGGAACGTGCGGGTACACGGTGGCGTGGTCCAGCAGCTTGCCGGTGGCATCGACCACCGCGACCTTGCAACCGGTGCGCAGGCCCGGGTCGAGGCCCAGGGTGGCACGTGGGCCGGCCGGTGCGGCCAACAGCAGGTCGTGCAGGTTGTGGGCGAACACATTGATCGCCTCGGTTTCGGCGCCGTCGCGCAACTCGCCGAGCAGGTCGGTTTCCAGGTGGGTATAGAGCTTGACCTTCCAGGTCCAGCGCACCACTTCGCCAAGCCACTTGTCAGCCGGGCGGTTCTGGTTCTGGATGCCGAATTGTTGACCGATCATGCCTTCGCACGGGTGCATGGTGCCCGGCAGCTCGTCACCGACTTTCAATGCGGAGCTGAGAATGCCTTCGTTGCGGCCGCGGAAAATCGCCAGGGCGCGGTGGGACGGCATGCTTTTGAGCGGCTCGTCGTGTTCGAAATAGTCGCGGAACTTGGCGCCTTCTTCCTCTTTACCGGCGATGACGCGGGCGCTGAGGATGGCTTCTTGCTTGAGGTAGGTGCGCAGTTTTTCCAGGAGGCTGGCGTTTTCGGCGAAGCGCTCCATCAGGATGTACTTGGCGCCTTCGAGGGCAGCCTTGACGTCGGCGACGCCTTTTTCAGCATCGATAAAGCGTGCGGCTTCGGTTTCTGGCGTCAGCGACGGGTCGTTGAACAGGCCATCGGCCAAGTCACCCAGGCCGGCTTCCAGGGCGATCTGGCCCTTTGTGCGACGTTTCTGTTTGTACGGCAGGTAAAGGTCTTCGAGGCGGGTCTTGGTGTCGGCGAGCTTGATGTCGCGTTCCAGTTGCGGGGTCAACTTGCCCTGTTCCTCGATGCTGGCGAGGATGCTGATACGCCGTTCGTCGAGTTCTCGCAGGTAGCGCAGGCGCTCTTCCAGGTGACGCAGTTGGGTGTCGTCGAGGCTGCCGGTCACTTCTTTTCGGTAACGGGCGATGAAAGGCACCGTGGAGCCTTCATCCAGTAGAGCGACGGCCGCTTCGACCTGTTGTGGGCGTACGCCGAGTTCCTCGGCGATGCGGCTGTTGATGCTGTCCATAAAACCACCTGAAATTCTTAAAATCAGCGCGCCGGCCCGTTAAACAAGGCACGGCGAGGCTGGTTGAGCGGCCCGACTGGCGCCGCTGCCTGGGTCAAGAGGCTGGCTATTGACCCTCGAAATCGAAAAATTCACGACAAGCGGGTAAAAAAAGCCCGGCAGTAAACGGTAACGATCTGACGTTGCCCTGCACGCAGGCGCCGCATTATAACCAGCGTTCTGCCCTTGGGGGCTACTGCGCCGCAGGTTGTAGGGCGTGGGTTCGCTGGCAGTAGATGAAAAATCTGCTAACAATGCACACGGTGCGTATAACGGCAGCTACGCCATAATGCGCGCCGAGATAAGAGGAGCATCCAATGAGCAGCACCGCACAAACTGCTGAAGGCGAAAAAATTCTCATCGTTGATGACGATCCGGGGCTGAGCAGCCTGCTGGAGCGTTTTTTCAACTCCAAGGGCTATCGTGCCCGCGCGGTGCCGAACACCGAGCAGATGGATCGCCTGTTAGGGCGTGAAGTCTTCAACCTGGTCGTACTCGACCTGATGCTGCCCGGCGAAGACGGCCTTACCGCGTGCAAGCGCCTGCGCGGTGCGAACAACCAGATCCCGATCATCATGCTCACCGCCAAGGGCGATGAGCTGAGCCGTATCAAAGGCCTGGAACTGGGTGCTGATGACTACCTGGCCAAACCGTTCAACCCCGATGAGCTGATGGCGCGGGTCAAGGCCGTGTTGCGTCGCCAGGCACCGGCGGTACCGGGCGCACCGGGCAGCGAAGACGAAAGCGTCACCTTTGGCGACTACGAACTGTCGCTGGCCACCCGTGAGCTCAAGCGCGGTGAAGAAGTGCACATGCTCACCACAGGTGAATTCGCAGTGCTCAAGGCCTTGGTGATGAACGCTCGCCAGCCGCTGACCCGTGACAAGCTGATGAACCTGGCCCGTGGCCGGGAATGGGACGCCCTGGAGCGCTCCATTGACGTACAGATTTCCCGATTGCGCCGGATGATCGAGCCGGACCCGTCCAAGCCGCGCTATATCCAGACCGTGTGGGGTGTGGGTTATGTGTTTGTGCCGGATGGCACCGCAACCAAGTGACCGATGATTTGCAGGGGCGGGTATCCTGGCGTTTGACCCCATGAGGGTCGACGGGATGCCCGGCGTCTGCAATTCTGCGAGCACCGCTCGTTCCTGCAAGGTGTGCAGCTTTCATCTATGAAAACCCCGCTGTGGTTCCCACAAAGTTTCTTCTCCCGCACCCTCTGGCTGGTGCTTATTGTCGTTCTGTTTTCCAAGGCACTCACGCTGGTTTATCTGCTGATGAACGAAGACGTGCTGGTAGACCGGCAGTACAGCCATGGCGTCGCCCTGACGTTGCGTGGTTATTGGGCGGTAGACCCTGAGAACCGCGAAAAGGTAGCCAAGGCATCGACCCTGACTCGGGTTGACGGCGCCGGTGTGCCTGAAGGCGAGCAACATTGGCCCTACAGCGAGATTTACCAGCGCCAGATGCAGGCCGAATTGGGCGCCGACACCGAGGTGCGCCTGCGTATGCATGTTTCGCCTGCGCTGTGGGTGCGAGCGCCCAGCCTGGGGGATGCGTGGATCAAGGTTCCGCTTTATCCGCACCCGCTGCGCGGGCAAAAAATCTGGAACGTGTTGGGTTGGTTCCTGGCCATTGGCTTGCTCTCAACGGCGTCTGCGTGGATTTTCGTCCGCCAGCTCAACCAACCCCTCAAACGCCTGGTGTTTGCCGCTCGCCAACTGGGCCAGGGGCGCAGTGTGCGCCTGCCGGTCAGCGACACCCCTAGTGAGATGACCGAGGTGTACGGCGCCTTCAACCAGATGGCAGAAGATGTCGAACAAGCTGGGCGCGAGCGCGAGTTGATGCTGGCGGGCGTGTCCCATGACTTGCGCACGCCGCTGACGCGATTGCGTTTGTCCCTGGAACTGATGGGTGACCATACCGACCTCACCGATGACATGGTGCGCGACATCGAAGACATGGACGCCATCCTGGACCAGTTCCTGGCGTTCATCCGTGACGGGCGCGATGAGGTGGTCGAGGAGGTCGACCTCACCGACCTCGTGCGTGAAGTGGTTGCGCCCTATAACCAGAACGGTGAGCAGGTGCGCACGCGCCTGGAGCCGATCCAGCCGTTCGCCTTACGCCGGGTGTCGATGAAGCGCCTGCTGAACAACTTGATTGGCAACGCCTTGCACCATGCCGGTTCCGATGTGGAAGTAGCCGCGTACGTCTCCGGCGACAGTGCCGCCCCTTACGTGGTGCTGAGTGTGATGGACCGTGGCACAGGAATCGATCCGGCGGAACTGGAAGGTATCTTCAACCCCTTCACCCGTGGCGACCGAGCCCGAGGTGGCAAGGGCACCGGGTTGGGGTTGGCGATTGTGCGGCGCATTGCGTCGATGCATGGCGGCAATGTTGAGTTGCGCAACCGGGAAGGCGGTGGGTTGGAAGCACGGGTGCGGCTGCCGCTGGGGTTGATGTTGCCTAGAGACGCTGTCTAACAAGCAATATGAATGCAAATGTGGGAGCTGGCTTGCCGGCGAAGAGGGTGGCACATTCAACATCGTTGTTGACTGAGCTACCGCTATCGCAGCATAGGTATCTACACAATTTTGTACGTTGTAGCAGCCGACGGTAACTACGATGCGAAGCGAGTCGCTCTTGATCCCCCGGTGTCAGGGTAGTTGTCGTGTCCCCCGCTTTTTGAAAAGCATTCCGGGGGCGGCAAGAGTATGGTCATGCCTTTCTATTCAGAAGAACGTAAAGCTGCGCTGCTGAAAATGATGCTTCCGC